>JANMHV010000219.1:0-28430 GCA_031375445.1 Burkholderiales bacterium
CCGGCTCCTGCCCCGGCTGCCGCTCCCGCACCCGGCGGCCTGCGCGAGGCCGCGATCCAGGTGCTGTCGGGCGCTGCAGCCGGGCGCACCCTCGACCTCACCAAGAACCTCACCACCATCGGCAAGCCCGGGCTTCAGGTCGCGGTCATCACCAAGCGCCCGAACGGCTACTTCATCACCCACGTCGAGGGCGCCACCTACCCCACGCTGAACGGGGCCTCCCTCGGCGCCCAGGCGCACCCTCTGAACGACCACGACCTGATCGAGATCGCGGGCGTCAAGATGGAGTTCTTCTACAAGCCATGACCCGGATTCGGGCGGCCGCCGGCCGCCCGAGGCTTACCCTCCGGGCCCCGCGCTTTTGCCGTGTGCAAAGTGTGGAATCGCGCACAGTTGCGGTGCAGGCGCGGAAACGATAATGGATCGGGAGTCCGGTCCCCATCGCGACCGGCATCCGCACGCCGAAGGGACGCCGGAAGCGGCCCCGCGCGAGGCGAGGGACCTTGAAATGAAGGTGAAGGTGTTGGGCTGCAGCGGAGGCATCGGCGGGAGCCT
This sequence comes from Burkholderiales bacterium, assembly GCA_031375445.1. Taxonomy (GTDB): domain Bacteria; phylum Pseudomonadota; class Gammaproteobacteria; order Burkholderiales; family Usitatibacteraceae; genus Usitatibacter. The sequence goes on from JANMHV010000219.1 coordinate 556, forward strand.
GCGCACGACCGCCCTGCTGGTGGACGACGACGTGCTGGTCGACGCCGGCACCGGCGTGGGCGACCTCTCGCTCGAGGCGCTGGCCAAGATCGACCACATCTTCGTCTCCCACTCCCACCTGGACCATGTGGCGAGCATCCCCTTCCTGGTGGATACGGTGTGCTGGATGCGGCGCAGCCCGATCGTGGTCTACGGGATCAAGGAAACCCTCGACATACTGCGCGCCCACCTCTTCAACTGGCGCATCTGGCCGGATTTCACCCAGATCCCCAACGCCGAAAAGCCCTTCATGGTCTACCGCGAGATTCTTACGGGCGAAACCGTGCACCTGGGCTCCCGGCGCATTACGGCCATTCCGGCCAACCACACGGTCCCCGCGGTGGGATACTCTCTTGAAGCACCGGGTGGAGCGTTGATCTACAGCGGCGACACGGCTTCCAACGACGCCCTGTGGCAGGTGGTCAATGCGACGCCCAACCTGAAGTACCTGATCATCGAGACCGCCTTCTCCAACAAGGAGCGCGACATCGCCATGGCCTCGAAGCACCTGTGTCCCCAGATGCTCGCCGAGGAGCTGGAGAAGATGCGCGTTGATCCCGAGGTGTTCATCACCCACTTGAAGCCCGGGGAGGGGGCCCTCACGATGCGCGAGGTGAGCCAGGCGGCCGGAAGGTGGCGCCCGCGGATGCTCGAGAACAACCAGGAATTTTCGTTGTAGGAAACCCCAACTCATTGCAGGTGCAACCATGAGCGCAGTGCTGGAACCCAAGATGACATCGTCCACCAACGTGGCCGACATGAGTGTGAAGCTCGCCTTCTCGAAGAAGCTGCAGGCGGTGACCAACCGCGTGCACTCGACCTCGAACATCGACGAGATCATCCTCGACGTCTCCCGCGACATCTGCCAGCTGTTCGAGGCCGACCGGATGACGGTCTACATCGTGAGCGAAGACGCGAGCTCCATCGTCTCCAAGGTGAAGACGGGGCTCAACTCCTTCAAGGACATCAAGCTGCCGATCTCGGAGTCGTCGCTCGCCGGCTTCTGCGCGATGAACAAGCGCCACATGAACATCAAGGACGTCTACGACGACAACGAGCTGAAGCAGTACTCGCCCAACCTGTCGTTCCTGAAGGCCGTGGACCAGCGCACCGGCTACCGCTCCAAGCAGATGATGATCGCCCCGATCCTGGGGGGCGACTCGGGCACCGACCTGATGGGGGTGATCCAGCTCATCAACAACCTGTCGGGCCAGCCGTTCTCCTCGCTGCAGGAGGAGGGGGTGGTGGAGCTCTCCAAGACGCTCGCCATCGCCTTCCGCGTGCGCCAGCAGATGCCCGGCTCGGTGCAGTCGAAGTTCGAGTACCTGGTGATCGACAACGTGATCGCGGCGGGCGAGCTGGACCTCGCCACCAAGGCCGCGCGGCGCAAGAACAAGAACGTCGAGGAAATCTTGATCGACGAGTTCCAGGTGAAGCTGCCGGCCATCGGTGCCGCGCTCGCCAAGTATTTCGGCGTCGAGTACGAGCCCCACAAGTCCGACCGCATCAAGCCGCCGGACCTGCTGAAGAACATCAAGCGCGACTACGCGGTGCTGAACCACTGGGTGCCGCTCGAGGACTCCAAAGTCGGCGTGGTGGTGATGTCCACCGACCCCGAGCGCGTGCGCAGCTCGCGCATGGTCGAGAACGTGTTCCCGCGCTCCAAGATCCTGTTCAAGGTCACCACCGAGCGCGACTTCAAGCTCACCCTCGACCACTTCTTCGGCGCCGAGGGCACCGCCGGTGGCGGTGAATCGATCGGCGACCTGCTTTCCAGCCTCGACGACGACGAGGACGGCCTGGGTGCCGCGAGCGCCGACGAGGTCTCCGCCGCGGCCGATAACGAGCTGGTGAAGCTCGTGAACAAGATCATCGTCGATGCCTACAACCAGGGCGCTTCCGACATCCACGTGGAGCCGCTGCCGGGCAAGGGCAAGACCGGGGTGCGCTTCAGGAAGGACGGCTCGCTGGTGAACTACATCGAGGTCCCGGCCGCGTACCGCAACCCGCTCACGACGCGTCTCAAGATCATGTGCGACCTGGACATCTCGGAGAAGCGCCGCCCCCAGGACGGCAAGAACAAGTTCAAGAAATACGGTCCGCTCGACATCGAGCTGCGGGTCGCCACGATCCCCACCGCCGGCGGCGTGGAAGACGTGGTGATGCGGATCCTCGCGGCCGGCGAGCCGATCCCGCTCGACAAGCTGGGCGTGCTGCCGATCAACATGGAGCGCCTGAAGGGCTGCATCTCCAAGCCCTACGGCCTCTTCTTCGTCTGCGGCCCGACCGGCTCCGGCAAGACCACCACGCTGCACTCGGTGCTGGGCTCGCTCAACAACGAGGAGACCAAGATCTGGACCGCGGAAGACCCGGTCGAGATCACGCAGAAGGGCCTGCGCCAGTGCCAGATGAACCCCAAGGCGGGGCTCAACTTCGCCAACGCGATGAAGGCGTTCCTGCGGGCGGATCCGGACATCATCATGGTGGGCGAGATGCGCGACAAGGACACGACGTCCATCGGCATCGAGGCGTCGCTTACGGGCCACCTCGTGTTCGCCACCCTGCACACCAACTCGGCGCCGGAATCGATCATCCGGCTGCTCGACATGGGCATGGATCCGTTCAACTTCGCCGACGCGCTGCTGGGCATCCTCGCGCAGCGGCTGGCCAAGCGCCTGTGCAAGTGCAAGGAGGCCTACACCCCCGACGCGACCGAAGTGAAGCATTTCCTCACCGAGTACTGCGGCGAGCTGGTGAACACGCCCGAGTTCAAGGCCGACCCCAACGGCAGCTACAAGAAGGTGTTCGAGCGGCTGCAGAAGGATTACGGCTTCGGCAAGCCCGATTTCAAGCTCTACAAGCCCAAGGGCTGTGATGTCTGCGGCGGCAGCGGCTATAAGGGCCGGGCGGGCCTGCACGAGCTGCTGGTGGGCACCGATCCGATGAAGAAGCTGATCCAGGAGCACGCGCGCGTGGCCGAGATGCTCGCCGTGGCGCTCGCCGAGGGCATGCTCACCCTCAAGATGGACGGCATGGAAAAGGTGCTGCTGGGGGTCACCGACATGGCGCAGGTCCGGGCGGTCTGCATCAAGTGACCGCGCGCGCCGAGACCGAGAGCGCCGTGCGACCCGAGGCCACGGGAATCCCCGCCTCGGTGGCGCGCTCGGCCATCGACCTCGGCCGCTCGCTGGAGAGCCAGTTCCTCTCCAAGCTCGAGTACCTGAACGCGATCGGCATCGCGCTCTCGCAGGAGCGCGACATCAACACGCTCCTCGAGACCATCCTGATCGCGGCGAAGAACCTGACCCGCGCCGACGGGGGCACGCTGTACCGCGTGGTGGGCGGCAAGCTCCAGTTCGAGATCGTGCGCACCGACTCGCTCTCGATCGCGATGGGCGGCACCTCCGGCAACGCGGTGCCGTTCTACCCGATCCCGCTGCACGGAGCCGACGGCAAGCCCAACAACACGATGATCGCCGCCTACGCGGCCCTCAACAACCGCACCGTCAACATCGAGGATGCCTACACCGAGGAGGGTTTCGACTTCTCGGGCACGCGCAACTTCGACAAGCGCACCGGTTACCGCTCGACCTCGTTCCTCACCGTGCCGATGAAGAACCACGAGGGCGAGGTGATCGGGGTGCTGCAGCTGCTCAACGCCACCGACGGCAACGGGCAGGTGACCACTTTCGGCGAGCAGGACCAGCGCCTGGCCGAGTCGCTCGCCTCGCAGGCGGCGATCGCGCTCACCAACCGGCTGCTGATCCAGCAGCTCGAGGTCCTGTTCGAGTCGCTGATCGAGCTCATCAACAACGCCATCGACGACAAGAGCCCCTACACCGGCGGGCACTGCAAGCGCGTGCCGGTGCTCACCATGATGCTGGCCGAGGCCGCGCACCAGGCCACGGCCGGCGCCATGGCCGCCTTCCGCATGACGGAGAAGGACCGCTACGAGTTGAAGATCGCGGGCCTGCTGCACGATTGCGGCAAGATCACCACCCCGGTCCACGTGGTGGACAAGGCGACCAAGCTGCAGACCATCTTCGACCGGGTGGAGCTGGTCGCCACCCGCTTCGAGGTGCTCAAGCGCGAGGCCGAGGTCGAGATGCTGCGTGCCAAGCTGGGCGCGCTGGAAGTGGGCGACGAGGAGAGCGCCCGCCGCGCCGAGGAGGCCTACGCCGCCAAGGTGCGCCAGTACGACGACGACCGCGAGTTCCTGCGCCGCACCAACGTGGGCAGCGAGCGGATGCGCGCCGAGGACCAGGCCCGCATCTCCCAGATCGCGCGCTACACGTGGACCAACCTGCGCGGCGATATCGACCGCTTCCTTTCCAAGGACGAGGAAGACAACCTCAACATCGCCTACGGGACGCTGTCGGGCCCGGAGCGCGAGATCATCAACTACCACATCGTCGCCACCATCAAGATGCTGGAGGCGCTGCCGTGGCCGCGCCACCTTACCAACGTGCCGGAGTACGCCGGCGGCCACCACGAGCGCATGGACGGCAAGGGTTACCCGAAGGGCCTCACCCGCGAGCAGATGAGCGTCCAGGCGCGCGTGATGGGCATCGCCGACATCTTCGAGGCGCTCACCGCCAAGGACCGGCCCTACAAGCCGGGCAAGACGCTTTCCGAGTCGCTCGCCATCCTCGGCAAGATGAAGCAGGGCGGGCACATCGACCCGGACCTCTTCGACATCTTCGTGCGCGACAAGGTGTACCTGCGCTATGCCCGCGAATTCCTCGACCCGGAGCAGATCGACGAGGTCGACGAGAGCGCCATTCCCGGCTACCGGCCCCTCGGGGCCTGACCAAAAGCGTCACTTTTGTCGCTAGCGCGGTGAGGTCCACGGCGTCTCGCCGCCCCGGATTTGCGCCAGCCGAAACTTTCTTTGGCACCCCCTCATGGGCGTCGGCAGGCCCGACCCAAAGCATTGAATACCCAAGCGATTTACGGGGTACCGCATGGAGGGCGGGAGGGGCCTGCGGAGCGGGCGTCGCGAGAGGGTTGGCACACCGCTTGCATTTGCTCTTCGCGCACACACTCAAGGTGTGGCCACCCAAGTCAAACTTTAAGGAGCTCCCGAATGAAGAATGTCCAGAAAGGCTTCACCCTCATCGAACTGATGATCGTGGTCGCGATCATCGGCATCCTGGCCGCCATCGCCATCCCGGCGTACCAGGACTACACCATCCGCTCGAAAGTGACCGAGCTCGTGAACGCCGCCGGCGTTTGCAAGACCGGTGTGGCCGAGTACTACCAGTCCAAGGGCACCATGCCCGCCACGCGCGGCGACGCCGGCTGCTCCGACGTGGGCACCGCCAACACGACTCCCCCTGACGTTGCCGCCGGTGGCCTGATCACCGTCAACGCCGCGGGCGCGCTGGCCACCCAGCTGACCGCCAACGGTTCGGGCACCGCGCTGATCTACAATCCGATCTGCGGCGCCGCTGCTTGCGCCCCGGACGGCTCGTCGGGCGCGCTGACCGAGTGGAACTGCGTCACCGGCACGACCGTCACCAAGAAATACCTGCCCGCTCAGTGCCGTTAATCGACTGACAGCAGTTGAAACGGGCCGCGCTTGCGCGGCCCGTTTCTTTTGTGGTGCTACTTCCGCATTCCCCACCCCATGACGCGCTATCGGGCCAGCTCGACCCACCTCCTCCTCAGCCTCGCGGTCGCGGCCGCGGTCTTCGTCGCGGTGCGGATGGTCTGGTATCCCGGGGTGCTGTTCGACGGCGCGGGCGGGCGTGACCTCTTCGCGCTGATCGTCGCGGTCGACGTGGTCCTGGGCCCCCTGATCACGCTCATCATCTTCAAGCCCGGCAAGTGGGGCCTCAAGTTCGACCTGGTGGTGATCGCGATGCTCCAGCTGGCGGCACTGGGCTATGGCCTGTGGGCGATCTCGCTCTCCCGCCCGGTGCACGTGGTGTTCGTGAAGGACCGCTTCGAGCTCACGCGGGCCACCGACATCGAGCCCGCCGACCTCGAGCGCGCCCGCAGCCCCGAATACACGCGCCTGTCGTGGACCGGGCCGGACTACATCAGCGTCGACCTCCCGAAAGACCCGAAGGAGCAATTCGACCTGATGGTCTCCGCCACCAGCGGCAAGGACGTCCATACGTATCCGAAGTATTTCGTTCCGTACGCGAAGAATGCCGCCGTGGCGGCTTCGAAGGCGGCGCCGCTCGCGCGGTTGCGTACACTCAACCCCGCGCGGTCCGCCGAGGTCGACGCGATCCCGGGCCGTCTCGGGCGCGCGGAGGCAGGCCTGGGCTTCCTTCCGCTCAAGACCGACCGGGGCGATCTCGCCGTGATCCTCGACCTGCGTGACGGCAAGGTGCTGGAGCTCCTGGCGCTGCGTCCCTGGGAATACTGACCGCAACAATTAAAGGGCGCGCCATGCGCAAGGACGCAGATCCGCTGTTCGTGCTGTTTTTCGTATCCGGCTTCAGCGGGCTCATCTACGAGTCGGTCTGGTCGCACTACGTGAAGCTCTTCCTGGGGCACGCCGCCTACGCGCAGACCCTGGTGCTGGTGGTGTTCATCGGCGGCCTGGCGCTGGGCTCGTGGCTGTGCGCGCGCCTTTCCCACCGCATCGCCAACCCGCTGCGCGCCTATGCGGTGATCGAGGGCGCCATCGGGCTGATGGCGCTGGCCTTCCACGCGGTCTTCACCTTCACCATCGACTGGGGCTACCAGTCCTTGCTGCCCGCGACCTGCGATGTGGCGAGCCCGTTTTGCGCCTCGCAATGGGCGCTTTCGGCGCTGCTCCTGGCACCCCAGTCGATCCTGCTGGGAGCCACCTTTCCGCTGATGAGCTCGGCGGTGATCCGGCTGCGCGAATCGACGCCCGGCCACGACATCGCGACCCTGTATTTCCTGAACAGCCTCGGCGCGGTGATGGGGGTCCTCGCCTCGTCGTTCGTGCTGATTCCCGCCCTGGGCCTGCCGGGCACGCTCGAGGCCGCGGGGTTCGCAAACCTCCTGATCGCGCTCGCCGCGTGGGCACTGTCCCGCACGCCCCAGGTGCCTCTCGCGCCGGTCGCGGCGCCGCCGGGCGAGACGCCCGAGGAGGCGAGCGCCTCGCGGCGCCTGCTCTTCCTGCTGCTCGCCACCGCGATGCTCACGGGCCTCTCGTCATTCATCTACGAGATCGCCTGGATCCGCATGCTGGGCCTGGTGCTGGGAGCTTCCACCCACGCCTTCGAGCTGATGCTCGCGAGCTTCATCCTGGGCCTTGCCCTCGGCGGCCTGTGGGTGCGCCACCGCGTGGATGCCTCCGGGGATCCGGTTCGCTTCCTCGGAATCGTGCAACTGGTGATGGGCGTCTCCGCGGCCGCCACCATCCCGGTCTATTCGGGCGCCTTCGACTTCATGGCGTGGCTGCTGAACGCGCTCAACCGCAACAGCGCCGGTTTCGTGCTGTTCAACCTGGGGTCCACCGCGATCGCGCTGCTGGTGATGCTGCCCGCCACGTTCTGCGCCGGCATGACGCTGCCGCTCATCACCTTCCGGCTGCTGCGCTCGCGCACCGGCGAGCGTGCCCTGGGCCTCGTCTACGCGGTGAACACACTGGGGGCGATCCTGGGGGTCGTGATCGCGGTGCATTTCCTGATGGACACGCTGGGCCTCAAGGGCACCGTGATCGTGGGGGCGGCGATCGACGTGGCCCTCGGCGTGGCACTCCTCATTTCCACGCGCGCGGGCGCCGTGCGCACGCGCCTGCTGCAGTGGCCGGCAGTGGCCGCGGTGCTGGGACTCGTCGCGATCACGCTCGCCTTCGAGCTCGACCCGGGGCGCACCGCCTCGGGCGTCTTCCGCAGCGGCTCGGCGCGCTTGGCACCCACCGACAAGGTGGTGTTCCACCGCGACGGCAAGACCGCCACGGTCGACGTGGTGGAGCATGGCCGGATCCGGGCGATCCGCACCAACGGCAAGTCCGACGCCGCGATCGGCAGCGGACCCTCGCCCGCCTCCGACGAGTACACGATGGCGCTGCTGGCGATCCTGCCGCTGGGACACCGGCCCGAAGCGCGCACCGCCGCGGTGATCGGGTTCGGCTCCGGCATGTCGTCGGCGATATTGCTGGGTTCGCCCAACCTGCAGCGCCTGGACACGATCGAGATCGAGCCCGCCATGGTGGAGGGCGCGCGCCTCTTCCGCCCGATGGTGGATCGCGCCTACGCGGATCCCCGCAGCCACATCGTGATCGACGACGCCAAGTCGTACTTCGCGCGCGGGCGGCAGAAGTACGACATCATCGTTTCCGAGCCCTCCAACCCGTGGGTGAGCGGGGTGGCATCGCTCTTCACGCAGGAGTTCTACCACCGGCTCGACGCGCACATGGCCGACGGCGGCGTGCTCGCGCAATGGATCCACACCTACGACATGGACGCGGGCACGCTCGCCTCGATCCTCGGCGCCATGGCGAAGACTTTCCCGGACTTCGTCGTCTACTCCATCGACGCGGATGTGATCGTGATCGCAAGGAAGGGAGGGCCTCCGGGCGCCTTCCGCGATGACGTGCTGCGCATGGAGGCGATGCAGCCGATCGTCTCGCGCCTGCAGCTGCCCAATGGCGACGACATCCGCCGGCGCGCCGTAGGGAGCTGGTCGACGCTCGCCACCTACTTCGACCGCCTCGGCGTGCCGCCCAACTCGGACTACTACCCGGTGGTGGATCAGCGTGCCTCGCGCACGCGCTTCACGCGGGAGCGCGTGACCGACCTGATCGAGCTGCAGAACGCCAAGGTGCCGATGATGGAGATGCTGGACGGCGCCAGCCATGCGCCGGCCCTCGGCCGCACCTCGCCTCGCGTGAGCGGCTCCGACTGGGACCACCGCACGGTCTGGGCGGTGCACGACATCGTCACCGCCGCCGAGCCCTCGCTGTCACCGGGCGCGATCGCGCCGCTCGAGGTCTCGGCGCGCCTCGCCCGCCTGTGGGCCACGCGCTGCAAGGAGGAATCGAGCTACCTGCAGGCGCTTCCCCACCTTCTCGCCGTGGCGGGGGAAGCCAATCCCCACCTGCATCCCAGCGAGGCGTCGCGCGTCTGGCGCACGCTGGGCGAATCGCCGTGCGCGCGTGGCCTTTCCCGCGAGGAGCGGCTGTGGATCGATCTCTTCACCGCCACCGGCGCGCGTGACGGGGCCGCCATGGCGCGGCTGGGAACGCAGATCCTCGAGGGAAACCGCACCTCCCGAAACCCGGGGAGCGAGTACGCATTCCTCGCCGCGGTGACGGGCCTGGTATGCACCGGGCAGAACGAACGCGCCCGGGAGCTGATGGCGCAGGGAACCCGCACTTGGCTGCGCCCGGAGAGTGCGAAGTCCGAGCTGGCCTACCTGTACGGGCGCGCGGCGCAGCCGCCCAGGGCCCGCTGCGCCAGCTAGGGAAGCCGGTCTAACCCCCCGGGGGAGCGGAACGAACCACGGCCTGCCTACGGCCGCCAGGCGTTGGGCGCCAACGGCAGGCCGTTGGCGACCCACGCGAGGTAGAACTCGATGTTGTTCAGCTCGTCGGAGCCGGCGGGGAACGGGGCCGCGCCCATCAGCTCGAGGCACTCGCGCATCCGCGCGTGGAGCGTGACCGCTGCGCCGCGCCGGATGACGGGATAGGCGTTCACCTGCCCCAGGGCGGGCGAGAGTGCTGCCTCGCCGAAGCGCTTTCCCGCGCCCTGCACGTGGCACGACGCGCACGCGTAGTTGCGCTGCCCCATGCGCGTGGCGTGCAGGCGCCGCCCCTCCTCGAACGGCTTGTCGGCGCCCGGCGCCATGCGCACGGCGAGCTTGCGGCCGGCGGCGAGCGACCGGGCGTATGCGACAGCGGCCCCCATGGTCGCCGGATCGGCCGGCTCCCAGAGCGCCTCGCCGTGGGACTTCAAGCACTGGTTCACCGCCATTTCGAGCGTCACCACGCGCTTCACCCGGGCGTCGAATTGCGGATACGTCGCGGCCACGCGCCTGCCGCCGTTGGGAAAGCATCCCGCGAGCGAGCGAGCGTTCCTGAACTTGCGTTCCCAGAGCCGCTTGCCTGCCTCCAGGATGGGATCGGCGGCGGCAGCGTTGCGCAGGACTTCGGCGCGCAGCTCGGGATCGACCGCGGCGCCTCCGAGCGAGTAGTCCGCGGGCTTCACCTCGGGTATGGCCGCTTGCAGCCGCGCGGCGAGCTCGGAACGCGCGCCCTCCGGGGCCGGCAGCGCGGGGAGTGATGCGAGCAGCAGCGCGGCCGCGAGGCAGCCCAAGGTCTTCTCAGGGAAGCGCATGCAGGAACTCCACCAGCCGGTCGATCTCGGCCGCGTCGAGGATGCGGTGCTTGCCGAAGGGCGGCATCACCGTATCCGGGTTGGCTCGGGTGGGATCCGCGATCGCCTCGCGGATGCCCTCGCGCCGCAGCTCGCGCATGCGCGCGCCGGTGAGCGCGGGCCCGAGGCTCGCACGGGTCGGCGGACCCACGCTGTCAGGGAGCTGGTGGCATGCGATGCAGTGGCCGCGGTCGGGGCGCGTGAAGGATTCCGGCACGCGGGGGGCTTGCGAGGACGCGCGGCCCGATGCCAGCGCGAGGGCGAGGAGCAGGACCGCGCGCATCAACTGATCTTCAACGCCTTTTCGGCGGAGCGCTCGTTCTCGAGCTGCGTGCGCAGCTCTCGCAGGCGCGCCTCGGCGCTGGAGAGGGAATAGAAGTCGCTGTCCTTCGACTTGATCGCGATCTCGAGCTGGTCGACCGCGGCGGCGAGGTTGCCGCGGCGGAAATGGGCCTCGGCCTGGGCGCGGTGCTGCGCCACCGGCCGGCCCGTGGCCAGATAGGCGCGCGACTGCAGCTCGTAGAGCTTGGCGTCGTCCTGCACGGTGCGCAGGCGCTCCTCCAGGTCGGAGAGGACCTCGCGGTTGCGGCCGGTTTGCAGCAGCAGCTCGAGGTGCCCGTAGGCGAGGCCGCGATGGCCGGGGTAGCGGTCGCGCGCCGCGCGGTAGAGGGCGAGGGCCTGGTCGGTGCGCTGGATGTCGTTGGCGAGCTGTGCCGCCAGGAGCTCGAACGCGGGATGCGAGCCGACAGCGCCCTCGCGCAGCGGCGCCAGCACCTTGGAGGCGCCTTCGAAATCCCGTGCGCGGCGCAAGGCGAGCGCGAGGCCATAGACATCGTCGCGGGGACGCACCACGGTCTTGTCCTCGAGGAGGTTGCGGAACAGCGTCACCGCCTCGTTGGGCGAACCGGTGGCGGCGCGCAGCCGCGCACGCGCGATGCGGTACTCGAACGAGTCGGGCACCAGCTTGGAGCTGAGGCGGTCGAGGCGATCCTGGATGTCGGCGATGCGCTCGGTGGTGAGGGGGTGGGTGCGCAGGTAGGAGGGCGCGCCCTTGTATTCGTTCAGCCGGTTGGTGCGCAGCATGCGCTCGAAGAAGTTCGCCATGCCGCGCGGATCGAAGCCCGCGCGCTCCATCATGGTGAGCCCCACCCGGTCGGCCTCGCGCTCGTGGTCGCGGGTGTAGTCGATCTGGTTCTGCATCTGGAGGGCGCCCGCGCTGGCGATGGCGGCCTCGGTGATCTGGCCGCTCTGGCTGCTGTTGCCCCGCGCGGCGAGGATGGCGAGGGCGAGGGCCGCGAGCGAGGTCCACTGCGTCTTGCTGGCCCCCGCCATGGTGCGCGCCTGGTGGCGCTGGAGGATGTGCGCGATCTCGTGCGCCATGACGCCCGCCAGCTCCGACTCGCTCTGGGTGAGGGTGATGAGGCCGCTGTGCACGCCGATATGGCCGCCCACGAGCGCGAAGGCGTTGACGCTTTCGTCCTGGACCGGGAAGAAGGAGAGGTCGCGGCGCGAGCCGTCGGCCGCCCCCAGCAGCCGCGCGCCGAGGGCGGAAATGTAGTCGGCGACCTCGGGATCCTCGAGGTAGGCCGGATCGACGCGCACCTCGCGCATGATGCGGTTGCCGATGGTGCGCTCCTGCGACTCCGAGAGGGTGGCGGAGGATGCGTCGCCCAGGTCCGGCAGGCCCTGCGCATGGGGCTGGGCGGCCAGGAGGAACATGAGGGCGAAGGAGAGGAGGGAGCGAGCGGTCACGAGGTGCGGGCAGGAGGGACTGCTACTATGACGGCCAGGCCCGCGGGGAGTTCGCGAGGGGCGGGCGACTCGAATCCATTATGACGGAAAAACTGACCCATTTCGACGAACGCGGCGCCGCCCATATGGTTGACGTGGGGGGCAAGGAAGAGACCCACCGCGTGGCCGTTGCCGAGGGTCGCATCCGCATGCTGCCGGCCACCCTGGCGCAGGTGGCGGCCGGAACGGCGAAGAAGGGCGACGTGCTGGGGGTCGCGCGCATCGCCGCCATCCAGGCCGCCAAGCGCACCGCGGAGCTGATCCCGCTCTGCCACCCCGTGCCGCTCACCTCGGTGGGCGTCGATTTCGAGGTCGACCCGGCCTCCTCCACGATCACGTGCCGGGCTCGCGTCGAATGCAACGCGCGCACCGGCGTCGAGATGGAGGCGCTCACCGCGGTGCAGGTGGGCCTCCTCACGATCTACGACATGTGCAAGGCGGTGGACCGCGGCATGACGATGGAAGGCATCCGCGTGGTGGAGAAACGCGGCGGGAAGTCGGGGACCTACCTCGCGCCTTGAACTGTCGCGATGCGGCCGCATGTTAAGCTTCACGGCCTCCCCGGGAGGTAATCCAGGTATTTCCAGATGCAAGCATTCGATCGCGAACTCGACGTCCGCGGGCTCAACTGCCCGCTTCCCATCCTGCGTGCCAAGAAGACGCTGGGTGACCTTACGGCCGGCCAGGTGCTGAAGGTGATGGCGACGGATCCGGGCTCGGTGAAGGACTTCCAGGCCTTCTGCAAGCAGACCGGCAACGAGCTGCTGTCCCACTCTGAAGCAAGCGCGGAGTTCACCTTCTTCATGAAGAAGCGCTAGCCCGGCCGGTCGCGTCGCTCCTAGTCGAGGAACAGGTCCTGGAATAGCGGCGTGCCCGGGGTGATCGCGTAGCGGTCGAAGTCCTTCACGCCGGCCGCGCGCAGGTAATCCTCGTCGATATAGAAATTCCCGGTGTTGGCCTTCGCGTCGCTCACGAGGATCGCGTGGGCGGCATCCGCCATGATGGCCGCGTGGCGGCTCGCCTTCAGGATCGCCTCGGGAAAATGCACCTCGACGGCCGCGGTGGCGATGGTGGTGCGCGGCCAGAGCGAATTCACCGCGATGCCGTCGCCGCGGAATTCCTCGGCCATTCCCAGCGTGCACATGCTCATCCCGTACTTCGACATCGTGTAGGCCACGTGGCCCGCGAACCACTTCGGCTGCATGGCGAGCGGCGGCGAGAGCGTGAGGATGTGGGGGTTGGAGGATTTCTTCAGCAGCCCAATGGCCGCCTGGGAGCAGAGGAAGGTACCCCTCGCGTTCACGCCGAGCATCAGGTCGAATCGCTTGGCGGGGGTGGCGAGGGTGGGCGTCAAGCTGATGGCGCTCGCGTTGTTCACCAGCACGTCGAGGCCCCCGAAGGTCTTCGCGGTGAGCTGCATCGCCTCCGCGATCGCCGCGTCGTCGCGCACGTCGAGCTGGATCGCGAGCGCCTTGCCGCCGGCCGCCTCCACCTCGGCAGCGACGGTGTGGATGGTCCCCGCGAGCTTGGGGTGCGGATCCGCCGTCTTGGCGGCGATGACCACGTTGGCGCCATCCTTCGCGGCGCGCAGCGCGATCTCGCGCCCGATGCCGCGCGAGGCGCCGGTGATGAACAGCGTCCTGCCCGTGAGAGTTTTCATCGTTCCTCCTCGGAGGCCGGGATGATACCCCGGCTCACGTAGACCGGCCGCAGGTGGCGCCGGAAGGACGGCATCTGCAGCATGAAGACGATGCCGGTGACGAGCGCGATGCCGCCTCCGATCACGAACGTCATCGGCGGGCCGATGTGCTCGGCGAGCCAGCCGGCGAGGTAATGGCCGATGGGGGCGATGCCGATGAAGAAGAGCGTGTAGTAGCTCATCACGCGGCTCCTCTTTTCCTCGTCGACGATGCTCTGCAGGATGGTGTTGATGGTGGCGCCGGTCAAGAACATGCCGAATCCCGCCATCGCCATCAGAATCGACGAGAGCCACACCGAGCGCGAGAAGCCGAAGCCGATGGCGCCCAGGCCGGCCACGATGGCGGCGATGCCGATCCAGCGGGCGAGGCCCCGGATGCTGGGGCGCCGCGCGAGCCCGACCGCCGACACCACCGCGCCCAGGCCGACCGCGCCGATGAAGAGCCCCACCAGCTCCGGTCCGCCGCCGAAGGCCTGCACCGCCATGCCCGGCATGAGGGTGCCGTAGGGGCTGATGGCGAAGCTCACGGCGGCCAGCGCGAAGAGCATCCGACGCACCGGCACCGAGCCCATCACGTAGCGCCAGCCCTCGGCCAGGTCGTCCAGGGGGCGCGAGGGTTTCCGCACCGGCGCGGCGGTCGAGAGCTTCAGGCTGAAGAGTGCGAACAGCACCGCCGCGTAGGAAATAGCGTTCAACGCGAAGCACACCGATTCGTCCCACGTGGCGATGATGATCCCGCCGATGGAGGGGCCGATGAGGCGCGTGCCGTTCATCAGCATCGAGTTCATCGCGATGGCGTTGGGCAGGTCCTCGCGCCGGTCGATCAGTTGCACGAAGATCGATTGTCGCGTCGGCGTCTCGAAGGCGTTGCAGATGCCCATGAAGAGGGCGAGGGCCGCGAGGTGCCACTGCGTGATGATGTGCAGCCCCGAGAGGATGGCAAGCACCGTGGACTGCAGCGCCATCAGCGACAGCACGATGATCAGCACGTGGCGGCGGTTCACGCGGTCCCCCATTACCCCGGCGAACGGGGCGAGGAAGAGGTGCGGCCCACTCTGCAGGAAGCCGATGAGGCCGGTGAACCAGGTGGAGCCGGTGAGCCGGTAGGCGAGCCACATCATCGCCACCGACTGCACCCAGGTCCCGATCATCGAGACCGTCTGTCCGATGTAGTAGCGGCGGAAGCCGGGCGAGCCGAGCGCGCGCAGGCTGTGGGGCAGGCGCACGGCGCTAGAGGGAAGCCGCCAGCCGGCTGCCCTGGTCGATGGCGCGCTTCGCGTCGAGCTCGCCCGCCACGTCCGCGCCGCCGATCACGTGCGTCTTCACCCCCAGCGCCTGGAGCGGCGCCTCCAGCTCGCGCAGCGGCTCCTGGCCTGCGCAGAGCACGATGGTGTCGACCTCGATCACGCGCGGGTCCTGGCGCTTGTCCCCATGCGTGACCAGCAGGCCGCGGGCGTCGATCTTCTCGTAGTGGACGCCCGGGACCATCTCGACGCGCTTCATGCGCAGCGCCGCGCGATGGATCCAGCCCGTGGTCTTGCCGAGGCCCTTGCCGGGGGTGCCGCTCTTTCGCTGCAGCAGGTAGACCTGCCGCGGGGCGGGGGCGGGTGCCGGGGTGACCACGCCGCCACGGGCGAGCGCCGGATCGGCCACACCCCACTCCTTCCGCCAGATCTCGGCATCGAGCGACGGCGAGTGCCCGTCGTGCGTGAGGTACTCGGCGACGTCGAAGCCGATGCCGCCGGCGCCCACGACGGCCACGCGCGCGCCGACGGGCTTCCGGTGCAGCAGCACGTCGACGTACGAGAGCACCTGGCCGCGAGCCGCGCCTTCCGCCTGGCCTGCGATGCGGGGATCCCGTGGCGTGACCCCGGTGGCGAGCACGACCTCGTCGAACCCGCGCAGCGTTTCCGCCGCGACACGGTGTCCCAGTGTCACCCGGACGCCGAGCGCCTCGAGCCGGCGGCCGAAGTAGCGCAGCGTCTCGTGGAACTCCTCCTTCCCCGGGATGCGCTTGGCCATGTTGAACTGGCCTCCGATCTCGGAGGCGCCGTCGAACAGGTGCACCTCATGGCCGCGCTCGGCGAGCACGGTCGCGCACGCAAGCCCGGCGGGACCCGCTCCCACCACCGCGATGCGCCGCGGCGCCGGGGTCGGGCGGTAGACGAGCTCGGTCTCGTGGCAGGCGCGCGGGTTCACGAGGCAGGAGGCGAGCTTCCCCTGGAACACGTGGTCGAGGCAGGCCTGGTTGCAGGCGATGCAGGTGTTGATGTCCGCGGCGCGACCCTGGGATGCCTTCAGGACGAACTCGGGGTCCGCCAGCAGCGGACGGGCCATCGACACCATGTCGGCGGCACCCTCCGCGAGGATCCCCTCGGCGACTTCCGGGGTGTTGATGCGGTTGGTCGCGACCAGGGGAATTCCGACCTCGCTCTTCAGCTTCTTCGTGACCCAGACGAAGGCGCCGCGCGGCACCGAGGTCGCGATGGTGGGCACGCGCGCCTCGTGCCAGCCGATTCCGGTGTTGATGATCGTGGCGCCCGCGGCCTCGACGGCCTTGGCGAGCTTGGCCACCTCGTCCCACGACTGGCCCTCGGGGATCAAGTCGAGCATCGACAGGCGGTAGATGATGATGAAGTCGCGCCCCACGGCCCCGCGCATGCGCGAGACGATCTCCACCGGCAGCCGCATGCGGTTCTCGTACGCGCCGCCCCACTCGTCATCCCGCTTGTTGGTGTGCGTGGCGAGGAACTCGTTGATGAAGTAGCCCTCGGAGCCCATCACTTCGACGCCGTCGTAGCCCGCCTCGCGGGCGAGCACCGCGGCGCGCACGAAGCAGCGGATCTGGCGCTCGATGCCGCGGCCCGTGAGGCCGCGTGGGGTGAACGGCGTGATCGGGGACTTGATGCGCGTGGGCGCGACCGAAAACGGCGTGTGGCCGTAGCGGCCGGCGTGCAGGATCTGCAGCGCGATCTTGCCGCCCTCGGCGTGGACCGCGCCGGTGATGATCCGATGGCTCGCCGCGTGGCCCCGGGTCGCCATGCGCGAGCCGAAGGGCGCGAGCCAGCCCTCGACGTTTGGCGCGAAGCCGCCGGTGACCATCAGCCCGACACCCCCGCGCGCGCGCTCCGCGAAGTAGGCGGCGAGCTTCGGGAAGTCGCGGGCGCGGTCTTCGAGGCCGGTGTGCATCGAGCCCATCAGGACCCGGTTCTTGAGGGTGGTGAACCCGAGGTCGAGCGGGGCGAGCAGGTGCGGGTACGGGCTCGCGGCCAAGGTCAGCCGAGTTTCGCGATCTGGGCGCGGATCTGGGCGAGCTCCGATTCCTTGTCGGCGAGCCGCTTCTTCTCCTGCTCCACCACCGCCGCGGGCGCCTTGTCCACGAAGGTTGGATTGGAGAGCTTGCCTTTCGCATTGGCGATCTCCGCCTCGAGCCGTGCCGCAAGCTTCTCCAGCCGCGCCTTCTCCGCCGCGCGGTCGATCTCGACGTGCAGCATCACCCGTCCCGCGGGCGTGACGGTCACCGGCGCGTCGCGCGCGGGAAGCTCTTCCGCCACGTGCAGCTCCGAGATGCGCGCGATCGCCTTGATCGCTTCGGCGTGGGCGGCCATGTAGCCCGGGCAGTCGGCGAGGTACATCGGCACGCGAGCCGCGGGCGCGACCCCCATCGTCGAGCGCAGGTTGCGCGCGGCGTTGACGATCTCCTTCACGCCCGCGATCTCGGCTTCCGCCGCCACGTCGACCTTGGCCTCTTCGGGTTGGGGGTACGGGGCCACCATGATGCTGTCGCCCGACTTGCCCGCGAGCGGCGCCACCTTCTGCCACAGCTCCTCGGTGATGAACGGGATGATCGGGTGCGCCAGGCGCAGCGTCGCCTCGAGGACGCGAATCAGCGTGCGGCGCGTGGCGCGCTGCGACGCTTCGTCCCCCGCCGCCAGTTGCGACTTGGCGAGCTCGAGGTACCAGTCGCAGTACTCGTCCCAGACGAATTCGTAGACGGCACGCGCCGCCACGTCGAAGCGGTATTCGGCAAGTGCCCCGATGACCGCGGTTTCCGCACGCTGCAGGCGGCTCACGATCCAGCGGTCGGCGACGGACATCGTGGCGTTCGCTCCCGCCTCGAGGCCCACGTCCTTGCCCTCGCAGTTCATCAGCACGAAGCGGGTCGCGTTCCAGAGCTTGTTGCAGAAGCTCCGGTACCCCTCGCAGCGCTTCAGGTCGAAGTTGAGCGTGCGGCCCAGCGTCGAGAGCGAGGCGAAGGTGAAGCGCAGGGCGTCGGCACCGTAGGCCTCGATGCCGGCGGGGAATTCGCGCTTGATGCGCTTGGCCGCCGTCTCCTTGTGCGAGGCGAGCATCAGTCCCTGGGTCGACTTGTCGAGGAGTGCCTCGAAGCCAATGCCGTCGATCACGTCGAGCGGGTCGATGGTGTTGCCCTTCGACTTCGACATCTTGTTGCCCTCGGCGTCGCGCACGATGGCGTTGATGTAGACGTCGCGGAACGCGGTCTCCCCGGCGAACTGCAGGGTCGTCATGATCATGCGCGCGACCCAGAAGAAGATGATGTCGAAGCCGGTGATCATCACCGTGGAGGGCAGGTAGAAGCGGCGCTCGCGTTCGAATTGCGCCTCGTCCGGCCAGCCGAGGGTGGAGAAGGGCACGAAGGCCGACGAGAACCAGGTGTCGAGCACGTCGGGATCGCGCCTCTCGTCGCGGATCGCCTTGCCCGCGGCCGTCGCGTGCCGGCGGGCCTCCTCGAAGTCGCGGCCGACGAAGGGGGTGCCGTCGTCGGCGTACCACGCGGGAATCTGGTGGCCCCACCAGAGCTGCCGCGAGATGCACCAGTCCTGGATGTTCGCGAGCCACTGGTTGTAGACCTTGGTCCACTCCTCGGGAACGAACTGGGTCCCTCCCTTCGCGACCACGTCGAGGCCGGCCTTGGCCATGCCGACCATGCACACGAACCACTGGTCCGAGAGCATCGGCTCGACCACGGCGTCCGACCGCTGCGAGCGCGGCTGCATGAGCTTGTGCGGCTTGGTGCTCTCGAGAAGCCCCGCCGCCTCGAGGTCGGCCAGCACGGCCTTCCTCGCGGCGAACCGGTCGAGGCCCTGGTACTTGGCCGGCGCGTTCTCGTTCACCTTCGCGTCGAGCGTGAAGATACACGGCATCGGCAGGCCGTGGCGCACGCCGACCTGGTAGTCGTTGAAGTCGTGGCCCGGCGTGATCTTCACGACACCGGTGCCGAATTCGCGATCGACATAGGCGTCGGCCACGATGGGGATCAGGCGGTCGCTGAGCGGCAGGCGCACCTGCTTGCCCACAAACGCCGCGTAGCGATCGTCCTCTGGATGCACGGCAACGGCGGTGTCCCCGAGCATCGTCTCGGGGCGCGTGGTGGCGACCACCAGGTGGCCCGTGCCCTCGGCGAGGGGGTAGCGCAGCTGCCACAGCGAGCCGTTCTCCTCGCGCGACTCGACCTCGAGGTCCGAGACCGCGGTCTGCAGCACCGGATCCCAGTGGATGAGGCGCTTGCCGCGATAGATGAGGCCCGCCTCGAAGAGCCGCACGAACACCTCGGTCACGGCGCGCGAGCGCGGCTCGTCCATCGTGAAGTATTCGCGCGACCAGTCGCACGAGGATCCCAGCCGGCGCATCTGGCGCGTGATGGTCGAGCCCGATTCCTCCTTCCAGGCCCAGACGCGTTTCACGAATTCCTCGCGCCCGAGCGCGCGGCGGCTCTCGCCCTTCGCCTCGAGCTGGCGCTCGACCACCATCTGGGTCGCGATTCCCGCGTGGTCCGTGCCCGGCTGCCAGAGCACGTTGTAGCCCTTCATGCGGTGGTAACGCGTGAGGACGTCCATCAGCGTCTGCTGGTAGGCGTGCCCCATGTGCAGGGTGCCCGTGACGTTGGGCGGCGGCAGCTGGATGGAGAAGGACTGCTTGGCGGGATCGAACCCCGCCTTGAAGTAGCCGCGCGATTCCCAGAAGGGATACCACCGCGGCTCGATCGCGTGGGGATCGAAGCTTTTTGCGAGTTCCATCCCGCTATTTTACGGGAGGGCGGGAGAGGGCCTCGCGAAGCGCCTCGGCGACGGTGTCGGCGAGCTCGCGCCGGACGCGCTCCATCTCGGCGGCGAGGCGCGCCTCGACCTTCGCCATCACCACGGCGGCGAGGTCGTGGGGGTCGGGCGTCGCGGAGGCGGCGGCCGGCACGGGCTCCGCGGAAGGCGTATCGATGAAGTCGGTGAGGATCGGCACCGCCCCGGTATCGGAGCCGGTGGCGGGAGGGGCCAGCGTGTGCCGGCGCATCAGCCCGTCGGCCTTGCCGAAGAGGTCCTTGTCGGTCACGCCGCGGCCCCGGGGGGTTCGATGTCGTTCACCTTGAGATCGTAGCCGCGCTGCTTGTAGAAGGAGTAGCGCGCCCGCGCCCGCTCCTTGTCCGCCTCGTCGGTGGAGACGATCTCCAGCACCCGGTCGAAGGACGCGAAGAAGGGCGGCCACTCGTCGCCGAGGTTAAGGAGTACGTCGTGGTGCGGAAGCGACTCTCCCGAGCGCGCCAGGATCACCGGTGTATCGGCAGCGAGCGAGGATTCCAGCAGGCAATGGGGAACGAAACGCGTGGCCTGGTAGCTCCACAGCGCGCGATCGAACGCCTCGAGCACCTGGGGGTCCGGCGCGAACACCACCACGCGCGCCGTGGCGTCATAGGCCTTGGCCGCGAGCCGGCACGCGAAGCGCGTCTTGTCCTCGGCGTAGCGGTAGAAATCGATGCGGGTCACGCGCTAGCGCGGCGCACGAGGAAGTGGGCGAGCATCGGCACCGGGCGGCCAGTCGCTCCCTTCTCGGCGCCGGATTTCCACGCCGTGCCGGCGATGTCCAGGTGCGCCCACGGATAGGACTTGGTGAAGCGCGACAGGAAGCACGCCGCAGTGATCGAGCCGCCGGCGCGAGACGCGATGTTGGGGAAGTCGGCGAAGTTGGACTTGAGCCCTTCCTGGTACTCGTCCCAGAGCGGCATGTGCCAGCCGCGGTCCCACGACGACTCGCCCGCCTGCAGCACCTCGCGCGCGAGGGCGTCGCTGTTGGAGAAGCACCCCGTGGCCACGTGGCCCAATGCGATCACCATGGCGCCGGTGAGAGTGGCCACGTCGATCACCGCCGCGGGCTTGTATTTCTCCACGTAGGTGAGGGCGTCGCAGAGGACGAGCCGCCCCTCGGCGTCGGTGTTCAGGATCTCCACCGTCTGCCCCGACATGGTGGTGACCACGTCGCCGGGCTTGACCGCGTTGCCGCCGGGCATGTTCTCGGTGGCAGGCACGACCACGACCACGTTGATCGGCAGCTTCATCAAGGCCAGGGCCTTCATGGCACCGAAGACGCTCGCCGCGCCGCACATGTCGAACTTCATCTCGTCCATCTCGGCGGCGGGCTTGATCGAGATACCGCCGGTGTCGAAGGTGATGCCCTTGCCCACGAGGGCTATGGGGGCCACGTCCTTCTTCGCCCCCTGGTACTCCATCACGATGAACTTGGGCGGCTGGCGGCTGCCCCGCGCCACCGCGAGGAACGAGCCCATGCCCAGCTTCTCGCAGTCTTTCTGCTCCAGGATCTCGACCTTGAGGCCGTGCTTCTTGCCCATCTCCAGCGCCTGCTCGGCGAGGTAAGTAGGCGTGCAGTAGTTGCCGGGGAGGTTTCCCAGGTCCTTGGCGAGGGCGCAGCCCTCCGCGATCGCCATGCCGCGGGCGGCGGCGGCTTCGCCGGCGGCGATGTCGGGACGGCGTGTCACGTGGAGCATCACCTTCTTGAGCACCCGCTTCGACTCGGGCGGCTTGCTCTTCAGGCGATCGAAGCGGTAGGAGGCGTCCATCATGATGAGCACCGCCTGCTCCACCTTCCAATCGGTTTCGCGGCGCTTCACCGGGATGTCGGTGAGGCAGACCGAGGCTTCCGAGGCGCCGGTGGCGCGCAGCGCCTTGGCTGCCGCCATCATCGCCCCCCGGTACGCGGCATCTCCGAAATCTCGTTCGCGGCCGAGTGACACCAGCAGCACGCGGTCGGCCGGCAACTGCGGCACGTTGTGGAGCAGCAGCGTGCGGCCACCGCCCCCCTCGAGGTCGCCGCGACGCAGCACCTCCGAGAGGTAGCCGCCCGACGCCGCATCGAGGGCCTGCGCCGAGGCGGTGAGCTTGCGCCCCTCGAACACGCCGACCACCACGCAGCCGCTGCGCTGCTTCTCGGGACTGCCGCTCTTTATGCTAAATTCCATTAAGTTTCCTCGGCTTGGAGAGGCCTGAAAGACCGCGGATTATCCCCGCTTCCGGCCCCCACAGTCAAAGCACCCCTCCCGTGATCTTCCATCGTAGCCTCGTTCGCGAGTTCAGCCTCATCGCCCTGGCCGTGGTGGGCGTGCTGCTCGCCATCATCCTGACGCGGCTGCTGATCCTGATGCTCGGTAAGGCTTCTGGCGGCGACGTGCCCGCCGAGGCGGTGCTGGGCCTCATCGCTTTCGGGCTCATCACCTACCTGCCGGTGCTGCTCGGCATCGGGGTATTCGTGGCGGTCCTGCTGGCACTCACCCGCAGTTATCGAGATAGCGAGATGACGGTGTGGTTCGCCTCCGGGCTCTCGCTCGCGGCGTGGGTGCGGCCGGTGCTGCAGTTCGCCTTCCCGGTGGCTATCATCTGCGCGCTCCTCTCCCTGGTCCTCACGCCCTGGTCCCAGGCCCAGAGCGTGGAGTACACGCGCCTCCTGGCGAGCCGCGACGAGGTCTCGAGCGTGACCCCGGGCCTCTTCCGCGAGTCGCGCAGCGCCGACCGGGTGTTCTTCGTCGACAAGCTCTCGGAGCGCGACGACGTGGTCAACAACATCTTCGTGCAGTCCACGCAGAACAACCGCATGGGTGTCATGGTGGCGCAGAAGGGCTTCATCGAGACCGCGGAGAACGGCGACCGCTTCGTGATCCTCATGAACGGGCGCCGCTACGAGGGCACGCCCGGCACGCTCGACTACCGCATGGTGGATTTCGACCGGTATGCGCTGCGCATCGAGCCGCGCGAGGCGGCGCGCGAGGAGCCCAAGACCAAGTCCCTCGGCACGCTCGAGCTCCTCGCCGATCGCCGCCCCGAGCAGATCGCGGAGCTGCACTGGCGGGTAGCACTTCCCATCGCGGTCATCCTGATGGCGCTCTTCGCGATCCCGCTCGCTTTCGTGAACCCGCGCTCGGGCCGCTCGTGGAACCTGATCCTCGCCGTGCTGGCCTACGCCCTCTACAACAACCTGCTGTCGATCTTCCAGGCCTGGACCGCCCAGGGGAAGGTGCCGATGTGGATCGGGCTCTGGCCCGTGCACGGGGTGATGGTGGGGCTGGTGGCGCTGCTCTTCTACCAGCAGCTCTACGGCTTCCGCTGGCGTAGCCGCGCTGCATGAGGCGGCTGGCTCCGTAGGGGCCGGGCAAGGTATAATTTCGGGCTTCGCTGAGCCGTCTCGCGGCCGAAGCTAAAAGCGTGTTGTAGAAGCATTGTCGGGCCACCGGAGAGGTGGATGAGCGGTTTAAGTCGCACGCCTGGAAAGCGTGTTTAGGCTAATTACCTAACGCGGGTTCGAATCCCGCCCTCTCCGCCAGATTTCATAGGGAAAATTGCCTCTCGGGCCGACCAACCCCCTTAACGACCCCCGAAGGGATTG
This sequence comes from Burkholderiales bacterium, assembly GCA_031375445.1. Lineage (GTDB taxonomy): Bacteria > Pseudomonadota > Gammaproteobacteria > Burkholderiales > Usitatibacteraceae > Usitatibacter. Next base: position 24,073 of record JANMHV010000219.1, read on the forward strand.
CCCCCCCCTCTTGCAATTGTTGGATATCGCCCCAATGCTGGCGCTAGTCCAATAACGAGAGGAGAGCGCGCATGAGCAAGCCTGATCCCGACGACTTCGAGGCCGTGCGCGCCATCGTTACGGCGCTTCAGCCCTTTCAACGCGACGACCAAGAGCGCATCCTCCGGTGGGCGCGGGAGAAGATCGGCATTTCCGCAGTGCCCCCTGCCGCCGCTGCTGCCCCTGCTGCCCCTGCTGCGCATGTTCCTCCGGCTCCCGGCGTTACCCCGCCAGCGCAAGCCGCCCCTAGCACCGCCACAAATATCAAGACCTTCATCGCAGAGAAGAACCCACAAGGCGATACGCACTTTGCTGCGACCGTGGCCTACTACTATCAATTCCAAGCGCCGGAAGGGCAGCGGAAGGATGCGATTACGTCCGACGATTTGCAGGATGCCTGCCGACTCGCAAGCCGCACCCGTTTGAAGCGCCCAATTGCAACGCTCTCGAATGCGCTGCGCGACGGGCTTCTGGACAAAGCAGAGCGCGGCGCATACAAGCTCAATTCGGTCGGCGAGAACCTTGTCGCGATGGCTCTCCCATCTGCGACTGGGACCGTGAAGCGGAGACCTGCCGCAAAGGCAAGGAAGGCGAAGAAGGCGAAGAAGTAGGCCGTTGTGGCTACCAATCCCGCAGCATTCGACGCCGCGCTCGCCGAGCTTGAGTCACTCAAGCGCGTCCTAAAGAAGAGCAAAGACGCCCAGGTGCGTGGGGCGGACGAGAAGGCCATCGTGAAGGCGACTGGCTATTCGTACTTCAATACCCACCGACCGGCGATTGCGTCGGCCTACTCCCAGACGGTGCTCGACGCTCAGGATGAGGACTACAAGATTTTGCTCGACTGGTGCGAAAGAAAGGTTACCCGCAAGAACTACATGACCCAGATTGGGGTGCTTAAGTCTTACCTTGTTCAGGGGCGAGCAAGCGCGATGGTGAGCGCTCCAGCGGTGGCGACGAACGACGCGCCGCCAAACTTCAGCAGGTTGGTCAGTGACGCGAAGATGCAAGGCATTCTCGCGGACCGTTGGTATGAATGCGCGACCTGTGTCGGCGCAAACGCTCCGCTTGCCGCTACGGTCATGATGGGCGGACTTCTTGAGGCGGTCTTGCTTGCGCGGGTTCACCGCGAAACGAACAAGGCGCCCATCTACACCGCGAAGGGCGCAGCGAAGGACCACACCGGCAAGACGAAGCCGCTGAACGAGTGGACTCTCCAGCACTACATCGCCGTTGCGCACGAGTTGGGATGGATAACAGTAACGGCAATGAGCGTTAGCGAGGTGCTGCGCGACTACCGGAACTACGTTCATCCGCACAAACAGTACTCACACAACGTATTTTTGAAGCCGGAGGACGCTGTGCTTTGGTGGGAGATCGGCAAGACCATCGTTCGACAAGTCGTTGCTGGAGCTCCCTAAGAGATGGACGCCCCGCAGTTCGCGGACTGCGGGCCATTCCTCGCGCCCATCGTCCGGCCAATAATCGAGGAGTGCGTGCCTGAGGATGTGGTTGAAGAGCACGGCGATTCGCTCTTCTTCATTTTCATGAGTGCACGCGACGGTCTCCGCTTGACCAAGCACGTACGCGAAAACTTCGAAGTCATCATCCTCTCCGATCATGTGGCTCCGTCGAAAGGCGAAATAGGTGAGGGGAATCCCGTCTTTCGCTATTTCATGTACGTCGTCCTTCACGAAGTTGCTCACGCGATTCGCGGCCACAGCTCGGCGATCTACGATGGCACGTCGCCCGAAGAGAGCGCGGCTCAGGAGGAAGAGGCCGATTCGCTCGCTACGAAGTGGTTCAACGATTGGGCCGTCGAAGTAGGGTGCGAGTCAATCACAGAGGAAGAGTTAGGCATCGCACAAGAGAAGAATCAGGACGCGATGCAGGCGCTGTGGTGGGAGGCCCCTCCGCCCCAATTTCCCGCCACCTAAAAAGGCCCCTTGGGCGCCGTGCGTGAGGGGTCGGAAAGGGGGTCGGCACACGACTCTCGCCGTTGCCACCTGACGCGAGCGGAGCGCCCTCCGCCAGTAGCCTATCGCGCCAGTGTACGAACCGGGGGATTGCCAGGTCCTAACCGGCCGCTTGAGTCCTCGCACTCCAAACTTCCGTCTGCTTGTCCCCTTTCCAGAGCAGCGAGACTTCGCTCATGTCTTCTGCGACAAATATGAGTCCTTTTCGCTCATCGCTAGAAGCTCCATTGCCGTTGATTACCTCAGACGCAAATGTTCCGGCGCAACCTGTTAACGTTGCTGCGAACCTGCGCGTACGAGTTGCGAATATCGGAGGGCTGGTTGGTTGCCCCAACATGGCCGCCGCAATTAGCCCTCGGTTGGTTTGATACTGCTCCTCCACGGCTCCACTCAGCACGCTGCCTGTGGCTTGAATTGGCATGGTGCCGAACGGGAAGGCGCACGTAACTGTCACGCTCCGCGGCGGACTCTTCAGAAGTGAGTCCATGAAGTTCGAGCGGAACGTCCGTTCCGGTCTTGTTTGCCCTTCGATCTTCTCAACAAATTCCGCACTCTTGTTTCGTTGTTCGAGGATTTGAGCAAGTGCGTATTGCGCGCGCTCGACCGCGGTTGAGTCGCTGGAGTCTAGGGCGCCCTTTGCCCGCTTCTCGGCTTCAGTAATGAAGCCAGCCCGAAGATATATGTGCGCAAGGTTTGCTTTTGAGAGCGCGTGATCTTCCTCGATCCTCATTAAGGTTTCCACTTGTTTGTCTGGAAATTCAAGGTCCCCATACGCCACGCCCAGATTGTTTATTGCCGCTACATTCTCGTCCGATGCGCGCCCTAATAAATCGTAGTGAAAAGCCGCTAGTTCGTGCTTTCCTTCATCGGCGTACAGGTGCGCAAGTTCGAATCGAACGTCACTGTTTAGCGGGTCGTGGTGGACCGCCCGCTCCAGGGCGCATAGACGCAGCTCTGCATCGCCTTTTGCTTTAGCGAGGCGGGCAAACTCACGCAGCGTGATCGAGGCTTCCGTTGGCGAATCCGTTTGAAGCTTGGTAAGCAGCAAATCTTGGACGAGATCGTGCTTGCCGAGCTTTCTTTCGATTCGCGCAATTGCAAGGGTAATTGCTGCTGTTTTGCCTGGTGTCACACGCTTCTTTGCGTCTTCCAACAGAGACGAAGCTTCCGCCAATTGGCCCCAGTGCCCGTACAGATGAGCAAGTTCGAGGATCGCGTCTACGTCCGGAGGATTTGCCGACGAATGGTCCTTAAGCCACTCAAAGCTTGCCTGTTCTCCTTGCACCGCCCGGAATCTCCGTAACAGCGCGGTGAATGATGCACGCTTGGATGCTTCCTTCTCTTCCTCGTCGATAAGTCGTTGCTGCAACTCGTCCGCTTCATCAGTCTTGCCTTGTTTTGCCAAGTCAAAAAGACGGCGGAACGCGTTGTCGTCCGGCTGCGCCCCTGTCGCAGTGGGTTGCGGTTCACTAGCCGGGGCCGGGGCTGGAGCCGACTGAGGAAATTTCTCCGCGATTAGGCGATTTAGGACCTGATTTAGTTTGATTTGACATGCTTTAACGTTGAGCCTGTCGAACGGAATGTATTCGGTATCAGCATCGAGATCAGTCTTCGGGAAGAGCACGCCACTCTCGATCAGCAATAACGCAAAGCGACCACGCCCCAAGGCGTAGCCAATTTCTTCGATGACCCATTCTGATGTCGTCCACTCCTTTGTCGGCTGCGTCGCCCCCCAAAGGAGCTTCAACTTTACTGCCAAGTCTTGGCCAGACGGGTCCGGGAAAAGAGGCCTGCGTCGCGAAACAATTCCCAAGTAGATCTGGTTTCGGTCGATGCCCTCCTTCACCTTCTGGGATATTGGACGAGGTTGTGCCTGTTCGGCATCTTCAAAGTGGAAGCCTAGTGGCTGGAATGATTCGAGAATTTCTCTGAATTCGACCCAGAGTGCCTTGTCTTCCGGAGCAAAGCTGCGGCCCACGAAGGCGGTCACCAAATGTCGCGGTTCGTTCATTGTTATCTGCTGTTGTTATCCCAGAACCAGAATTCTAACGTCTGGCCAGCTCTGAAGATCTCGCACGTAACGAAAGGGTGACTACGAGGGTTGATGTTTTTTTTCCTTTTAATTGGGGAAGCCGCCCTCTCACACAGTAGCCTTCGCGAATCCGCACCAACCAAGTCAGGTGATCGGCGCGGGATTGAACAGCACCAGCGCGTTGTGCAGCTTCCAGTGCTCAGCCCAGGTCTTGCGCCGCCCGCTCGCCACCTCCAGCATCATCTCGAACATCTCCTGTCCCACCTGCTCGATGGTCTTCTCGCCGGTGGCGATGGTTCCGGCATCGATGTCCA
>JANMHV010000223.1:0-17503 GCA_031375445.1 Burkholderiales bacterium
ATCGGCGCCGGCGCCATGGGCGGCGACATCGCCGCGTGGTGCGCGCGGCGCGGCAACACCGTGACGCTCCAGGACCGGGCTGCCGAGCGGATCTCGCCGGCGATCCAGCGCGCCCACGCGCTCTACAAAAAGCGCCTCAAGCAGCCCCACCTCATCCAGGCGGCGATGGATCGCCTCATCCCTGACGTCGCGGGCAACGGTGTCGCGCGTGCCGACCTCGTGATCGAGGCGATCGTCGAGAACGCCGAGGTGAAGCGCAAGCTCTTCGCCGCCATCGAGCCGCGGATGAAGCCGGGCGCCATCCTCGCCACCAACACCTCGAGCATCCCGCTGCAGGAGCTTTCCTCGGTGCTGGCGCGTCCGCATCGCCTCGTCGGCCTGCACTTCTTCAACCCCGTGGCGCAGATGATGCTGGTGGAGATCGTCGAGGGCCCGCAGACCGCCCCCGAGGTGATGCAGGCCGGCAACGCCTTCGCGCGCCAGATCGACAAGCTGCCGCTGCCCTGCAAGTCGGCGCCGGGCTTCCTGGTGAACCGCGTGCTGTCGCCCTACCTGCTGGAAGCGATGCTGATGCTGGATGAGGGCATCCCGGCGGAGACCATCGACGCGGCCGCGAAGGATTTTGGCATGCCCATGGGTCCGATCGAGCTCGCCGACATGGTGGGCCTCGACATCGGCTGGGCAGTGGGCCAGGAGCTCGCAAAGCCGGGCACCCCGATCCCGAAGAAGCTGCAGCAGGCGATCGAGGCCAAGCAGTTCGGCAAGAAGTCCGGCAAGGGCTTCTACACCTGGGTGAAGGGCAAGCCCGTGAAGTCGGGCATCGGACCGGGCTCCGTCGACCTGCACGGGCTCGCTGACCGCATGGTGTGGCCGGCGCTCAACGAAGCGGTCGCCTGCGTGCGCGAGAAGATCGTGGCCGACGCGGACCTCTGCGACGCCGGCGTCATCTTCGGCACCGGCTTCGCGCCCCACCGCGGCGGGCCCATCTCCACCATCCGTGCGCGCGGCAAGGCCGCGTGGCTCGAGGTTGCGGCCACGCACAAGGAGCGCCACGGCCTGCGCTTCGAGCCCGATACCGGTTGGGACACCCTGTGAGCATTTCTCCCCTGGCAGCGTGGCGGCGCTGCGAGCGCCTGCCGTTCGGCAAGGAGATCTTCTCCCGCCTCATCTGCTGGAAGGCACCGTATTTCGCCAGCATCCGGCCGCGTTTCGAGGAGTTCCGGCCCGGCCTCGCGCGGGTGTCGATGCGCAAGCGCCGCGCCGTGACCAACCACATCGGCACGGTGCACGCGATCGCTATGTGCAACCTGGCGGAGATCGCCGCCGGCACCATGACGGAGGTCTCGATCCCGCGCACCATGCGCTGGCTGCCGAAGGGCATGCAGGTCGAGTACCTGAAGAAGGCCGAAACCGACCGCGCCACCATCACCATGTGGGTATCGCCACGCAAGTAAGCACGGAATCGCGCGGCACGGCGCGGGCCCGCGACGGGTATCCGCTCACCGTCACGCGCTACACCGCGGCGGGCAAGCCGTGGGCCTCGCTGGTGATGGCGAGCGCCATGGGCGTGCGGCAGGAGTTCTACGCGCCCCTGGCGCGCCACTTCGCCGACAACGGCATCCACGTCCTCACCTTCGACTATCGCGGCACCTTCGCCTCGCGGCCCGAACGCATGCGCGGCTTTCCCGCGACCGTGCTCACCTGGGCCAACGAGGACCTCGACGCGATGCTGGTTGAAGCGGACGCGATGGCGAGCTCCCTGCCGCTCGCCTACCTGGGCCACAGCCTCGGCGGCCAGATCCTCGGCGTGCCGCCCAACAACCATCGCGTGCGCGCGGCGCTCACGGTCACCGCGGGCTCGGGATGGTACCGGCATAACGACCGCATGCCGTTCCAGGTGCGGCTCTTCTGGTTCGGCGCGATCCCGGCGCTCACCCCGCTCTTCGGCTACTTCCCGGGCAAGGCCACGCGGATGGTGGGCGACCTGCCGGAGGGCGTGGCGTGGCAGTGGCGGCGGTGGTGCCTCGATCGCGACTACCTCCACTCGGAAGGTGCGGTCATGGAGACTTCCTTCGACCGGGTGCGCGCGCCGATCCGGAGCTACTCTTTCGAGGACGACTCCATCATCACGCGCGCCGCCGTGGACGATCTCCATGGGCGCTATCGCCAGGCGAAGGTCGAGCGGCGACACCTGGAGCCCGCCGACATCGGAGCCCGCCGCATCGCCCACTTCGGCTTTTTCTCCGAGTCGAGCCGCGATACCCTGTGGCGCGATTCCGTGGACTGGTTGCGCTCCCGCCTGCAAACCGCTTAGCTTCACGTATCCCACCTCCCACCCAAGGCGCCATGGCGAACCCGCAAGGCATTCCGATCGAACCGGGAGATTCCATCGCCACGGTGTTCGCGAAGCGCGTCGCGGCGACACCCGACGCCATCGCCTACCGCGAGTTCGACGCCGCGGGCAATGCGTGGGTCGAGACCACCTGGCGCCACGCGGCCGACGCGGTGGCCCGCCGCCGAGAGGCCCTCGCCCGCGAGCGCCTGGGCCCGGGCGAGCGGGTGGCGATCATGTCGCGCAACAGCCGCGAATGGGTCTATTTCGACATGGCGGCACTCGCCGAGGGCCTGGTCGTGGTGCCGCTCTACGTCGACGACCGTGCCGAGAGCCTGGCCTACATCCTCAACGACTCGGGCACGCGGGTGGTGCTGGTGGAAGGGCCCGAGCAGCTCGCCAAGCTGGCGGAGGTGGCCACGCGCCTTCCCAACGTGCAGCGGATCGTGAGCGTGAAGCCACTGACGGCACCACAGGACCCGCGCGCCTTCTCGATGACCGATTGGCTCCAGGGGGCCGCCGTGCGCCGCGCGCCGATCGAGACATCTGGGCATGCGCTCGCCACCATCGTCTACACCTCGGGCACCACCGGCAAGCCCAAGGGCGTGATGCTCTCGCACCAGAACATGCTGCAGAACGTGAAGTCGGGCCTCGGCGCCTACGAGGTGTTTCCGGAAGATGTCTTCCTCTCGTTCCTGCCACTCTCCCACATGCTGGAGCGCACCGTCGGCTACTACCTCACGATGGTGTCGGGCTCCACGGTGGCGTTCGCCCGCTCCATCGCGCAGCTCAGTGAAGACTTCAAGGCGGTGCGCCCGACCATCATCGTGTCGGTGCCGCGCATCTTCGAGCGCCTGCACGCCGCCATCCACGGCACCCTCGCCGACGCCTCGCCCACGAAGCGGCGCGTCTTCGAGACCGCCCACCGGGTCGGCTGGGAGATGTTCCTGTGGAAGCAGGGCCGCGGCGCGTGGAAGCCCGTGTTCCTCGCCTGGCCGGTGCTCCGGACACTGGTGGCCAAGAAGCTGCTGGAGCGCCTCGGCGGCCGGCTGCGGCTCGCCATCAGCGGCGGTGCGGCGCTGAGCCCGCAGATCGCGCACACCTTCATCGGGCTGGGGCTCCCGATCTGCCAGGGCTACGGGCTCACCGAGGCTTCTCCCGTGGTGAGCGTCAATCGCCTCGACCACAACGAGCCCGCCAGCATCGGCACGCCGCTGCCGGGAGTGGAGATCGCGTTCGGCGAGAACGAGGTCCTGAAGGTCCGCGGCCCCAACGTGATGCTGGGCTACTGGAAGAATCCCGAGGCCACGGCGAGGGTGAAGGATGCCGAGGGCTGGCTCGATACCGGCGACCAGGCGCGGATGCGCGATGGCTTCCTCTACATCACCGGGCGCATCAAGGAGATCATCGTCCTCGGCAATGGCGAGAAGGTGCCGCCGGTGGACATGGAGCTCGCCGCGCAACTGGATCCGCTGCTCGACCAGGTGATGATCGTGGGCGAGGGGATGCCGTACCTGGCGGCGCTGGTGGTGCTCGATCCGGTGGAATCGAGGAAGGCGGGGGAAGTGTCGGACAAGGCGGTCGCCGCCCGCATCGCCGCCCAGCTCAAGGATTTCCCCGGTTATGCCCAGGTACGGCGCGTGGCGATCGTGAAGGAGGCCTGGACCGTGGACAACGGGATGCTCACGCCCACGCTCAAGTTGAAGCGGCCGGTGATCGTGGAGAAGCACAAGGCCGAGATGGAAGCGCTCTACAAGGGGCACCGCAACTAATCTCCCTCCCCCTTGGGGGAGGGTCGGGGAGAGGGTCGATGAAAAACCGCCAAATCCGCCTCGCCGCCCGCCCCGTGGGCGAGCCGAAGGACAGCGACTGGAGCATCACGGAGGAAGACGCTGGCGTCCCGGCCGAGGGCCAGGTGCTGGTGCGGGTGCGCTACCTTTCCATCGACCCCGCCATGCGCGGCTGGATGAACGACGCCAAGTCGTACATCAAGCCCGTGGGCATCGGCGAGGTGATGCGCGCGGGCGGGGCCGGTGAGGTCGTCGCCTCGAAGCATCCGAAGTTCGCCGTGGGCGACGTCGTCACCGGGGGCTTCGGCGTGCAGCAGTTCGCGCTCTCCGACGGCAAGGGCATGCAGAAAGTCGATACCTCGCTCGTGCCCCTGCCCACCTACCTCGGCGTGCTCGGCATGCCTGGGATGACCGCGTATTTCGGCCTGCTCGACATCGGCAAGCCCCAGCCCGGGGAAACCGTGGTGGTCTCGGGCGCCGCGGGAGCCGTGGGCTCGGTGGTGGGCCAGGTCGCGAAGGTGAAGGGGTGTCGCGCGGTCGGCATCGCCGGCGGGGCCGACAAGTGCCGCATGCTCGTGGACGAGCTGGGCTTCGATGCCGCCATCGACTACAAGGCGGAGGACGTGAAGGCGAAACTGAAGGAGCATTGCCCCGACGGCATCCACGTGTACTTCGACAACGTGGGCGGCGAGATCCTCGATGCGGCGCTCGCGCGCCTCGCCCGCGGAGCGCGCATCGTGATCTGCGGCGCGATCTCGCAGTACAACGCGACCCAGGCCGTGAAGGGGCCGGCGAACTACCTCTCGCTGCTGGTCAACCGCGCCAGCATGACCGGCATGGTGGTGTTCGACTATGCCGACCGTTACGGCGTCGCCGCGCGAGAGATGGCGGGCTGGATCGCCGCGGGCAAGCTCAAGGCGAAGGAAGACATCGTGCCCGGCGGCATTGCGGCGTTCCCCGATGTCCTGATGAAACTGTTTCGCGGCGAGAACACCGGCAAGCTGGTGCTGGAGGTCTGAAGCTCGGCCGGCCCCACGGCGGCGCCTGGCTGCACCAGCGAGCGCACGCGCTCGGTGAAGGTGTCGAGCGTGAGCGGCAGCGCCAGGATTTCCATGCCCGACTCCGCAGGCAGGTTCGCCAGGGCGCCTCGCCCACGAGCCACACATCAAGCGCGCGCGGCGATGGAGAAACGCTTGCCGCGGCGGCGCGCGAGGGCCCCGGGCGGCGTGTGCGCCTCGAGCTCGACGATGCGCCCGGCCAGGCGCTCGCGCAGCATCTGCGCCAGGCTCGTGACCGCGGACGACTGCGGGCCGCGCGCGGCGTAGAGCGACACGTCCACGTTTCCCAGGTCCGGCAGCCCCAGGCGTCGGTCGGCGACCTCGAGGCCCGGCAGCAGGCCCTCGGGCGTGCGCACCGTGACGCCGAGGCCCGCGTTCACCGCGGCCCACACGCCGTGCAGTCCGGGGCTCGTGAGCGCGACCGTCCACGCGATGCCGGCGGCGTCGAGTGCGGCGACCCCCTTGTTGCGGAAGCGGCACGGCGCGGTGAAGAGCGCCAGCGGCAGCGGCGTGCCGCGCTTCCACCGGAAATCGCGATGCGCCACCCACACCAGGGGCAGGTGGCCGATGGTGGTGGCGTTGGCGCGGTCGCCGAGCCCGAGGGCGAGCGCCATGTCGATCTCGCCCGCCTCCACGGCGGCGACGAGCCGGGTGCCCCCGTCGACGCGGATCTCCATCGCGACCGCGGGGTGCGCCTTGCGGAACTGCGCCAGCACGGGCGGCATCCACGACTCGCCGAAATCCTGCGAGGCGCCGAAGCGCAGCTGCCCGCCCACGCGGCTCGCGCGCACCGCCTGTTGGGCCTCGTCGTTCAACGCGAGGATTCGCCGCGCGTACCCCACGAGCACCTCGCCCGCGGGTGTCAGCACCAGGCGGCGCGCCTCGCGGTCGAAGAGCGGCTCGCCCACCTGCTCCTCGAGCTTCCTCATCTGCAGGCTGAGCGCCGCCTGCGTGCGACCCACCTGCTCGCCTGCCTGCGCGAGCGTGCCGTGGTCGGTGAACGCCACGAGCGAGCGCAGCACGTCCATGTCGAGGTTTCGGAGGTTCATAAGCGGGCCTTGAGTGAACGACAAGAAATATTAGGTGGCCTTGAATGCTTGCCGAGCATACCATCGGCTCACCCCCTCGCGACACACTCCGGAGGCCCCATGGCCCAAGTCGATCCCCGCGTCACCAGCCAGTTCCTGAATGTGAACGCGTCCAACGTCTCCGACGCGCTCGACCGCCTCGGCATCGAGGGCCAGCCGCAGGGGATCCTCCCGATCTACCACAAGGGCAAGATCTGCGGCCCGGCGGCGACGCTGAAGCTCGTGCCCCCGGGCAAGGGCTCCGAGTCCACGGTGTCGGGCACGCTGCGCGCGATCATGAAGGGCGGCGCGGGCGCCGTGCTCGTGGTCGATGCGAGCGAGAACCCGATGGTGAACTCGGTGGGAGGCGTCGCGGGCTCGACCGCGAAGCACCTCGGGCTCGCCGGCGCGGTCACCGACGGCGTCGTGCGAGACGTGGACGAGTACCTCCAGTACGGCCTCCCGGTGTACGCGCGCGGCATCGACACCCGGTCGGTGCGCGGGCGCTCCTCGTGCGCGGGCTACGGCATCGAGGTGAAGCTGGGCGGCTTTCGCGTCCGGCCCGGCGACTACATCTTCGCGGACATGAACGGCACCGTGGTGATCCCGAAGGAGCGCGTCGAGGACGTGCTCCGCATCGCGCTCGAGCTGAAGGGCATCGAGGAGCGCGTCATCGCCGCGATCCGCGCGGGCGGTGACCCGGTCGAGGTCCACGAGAAGGTGAACTACGACAACCTGCTCAAGGCGACGCAGCCCGCGTGAGCGCCCGCGCCCAGCAACGCCGCGCGATGCTCTTCGTGGGCGGCCTCGTGCTCGAGGGCCTCGCGGCCACGCTCGCCTCCGGCGCGGACCTCGTCGTCGTCGACCTCGAGGATGCGGTGCCCCCCGGGCGCAAGGAGGAGGCGCGCGCCGCGGCGCTGCGCGCGGCCGCGGCGTGCACGGTCCCCGCCGGAGTGCAGCTGATGGCGCGGGTGAACGCGATGTCGGAGCCCGAAGGTCCCGCGGATATCGACGCCATCCTGCGCGAGGGCGCCGCCTTCGCCGGCCTCATGCTGCCCAAGGTCGAGGGACCGGACGAGGTGCGCGCCGCCGCCGAGCGGGTCGGCGCCGCGGGCCGGGAGATCGACCTCTATCCCATCATCGAGACCGCCGAGGGCCTCGAGCGCTGCGTCGAGATCGCGCGGTCCCATCCGCGGGTGAAGGCGCTCACCTTCGGCGGCTTCGACCTTTCCACCGCGCTCGGCTGCGAGATGGCGTGGGAGCCGCTGCTCTACGCGCGCTCGCGTGCCGTGCACGCCGCGGCGCTCGCGCGCATCGAGGTGCTGGATTCCCCGTTTCCCGACGTGGCCGACCTGGCAGGGCTCGCCGAATCGTGCGCCCGCGTGAAGGCGCTCGGCATGACCGGCAAGGCCGCGAAGCACGCGTCCCAGATCCCCACGATCCTTGCCGCGTTCAGTCCGACGGCGAAGGAGATCGAGCGCGCCAGGGCGATCGTGGCGCTGTACGAGGCCGATCCCACCCGGCCGCTCATGTACGACGGCAAGCTGGTGGAGCTGCCGACGGTGAAGCGGATGCAGCGGATCGCGGCGCTCTGATGGCCCTCATCTCCTATCTCACCACCATCGAGTTCGAGCGCGGCGCGGTCGCGAAGGCCGCCGAGCTCGCCGCCGGTCTCGGCATGAAGCGCCCGCTGCTGGTGACCGACCCGGGCCTCGCGAGGGGGCCGGTGTTCTCCCGCGTGCAGGATGTGCTGGCCCGGCTCACGCCCGCCGTCTTCGACCGCACGCCGCAGAATCCCGACGAGAGCGCGGTGGTCGCCGCTGTCGCCGCCTACCGCGCGAACGACTGCGACGGGGTGATTGCCGTGGGCGGAGGCTCGCCCATCGACCTGGGCAAGGCGGTGGCACTGCTCGCGACCCACGAAGGCCCGCTCGAGCAGTACGCCCTCATCCTCGGCGGGTTGCCGAAGATCACGGCGAAGGTGGCGCCGCTGATGGCGATTCCCACCACGGCCGGCACCGGCAGCGAGGTCGGGCGCGCGGCGCTCATCACGCTGCGCGACGGGCGCAAGCTCGGCTTCATCAGCCCGCACATGATCCCCAAGGTCGCGCTGTGCGATCCGGATCTCACGCTCGGCCTCCCGCCCGGCCTCACCGCCGCGACGGGCATGGACGCGCTCACCCATTGCATCGAGACCTATCTCTCGCCGCGAGTGAATCCGCCGGCCGATGCGATCGCGCTCGACGGGGCCGAGCGTGCCGCCCGGTGGCTTCGCATCGCCGTCGAGGACGGCACGAATGCCGAGGCGCGCTGGAACATGATGATGGCCTCGCTCCAGGGCGGGCTCACGTTCCAGAAAGGCCTGGGCGCGGTGCACTCGATGTCGCATCCGCTGGGCGGGCTGAAGGAGCCGGTTCTGCACCACGGCACGCTGAACGCCGTGATCCTGCCCGCGGTGCTGCGCTTCAACCGCTCCCACGCCGCGGACAAGATCGCCGCCCTCGAGCGGGCCGTGGGTGCGGCACCGGGGGAGGATCTCGCCGCCTTCGTCGAGCGCCTGAACGCCGACCTCGGCCTGCCGCGCTCGCTGCGCGCGATGGGCGTGACGGACGCCGTGATCCCGCGCATGATCGAAGGTGCGATCGCCGACCATTCGACCGGCACCAACCCGCGACCCGTGGCGCGGGAAGACTTCGCGACGCTGTTCGCCGACGCGATGCGATGACCACCAGGAGGAGCAAAGGATGATGCGCAAGACTCTCGCGGCGGGGCTCGCCCTCGCGGCGTTCGCGTTCGCCGGCGGTGCCCACGCCCAGGCGTACCCCGGCAAGCCGATCAAGATCGTGGTGCCGTTCGCCGTGGGCGGCATCGCGGACACGTTCGGCCGCGCCATCGCGGCGAAGCTCTCGGAATCGTGGGGGCAGGCGGTGGTGATCGAGAACAAGGGCGGCGCGGGCGGCAACATCGGCGCGGACCTGGTCGCCAAGTCGCCGCCGGACGGCTACACGCTGGTGATGGGCAACATCGGCACGCACGCCATCAACCAGTACCTGATGAAATCGATGCCGTACGACACGATGCGCGACTTCGTCCCCATCGCCCACGTGCTCGACGCCGACAACCTGCTGGTGGTGCACCCCTCGGTGCCCGCGAAGACCGTGCCCGAGCTCATCGCCTACGCGAAGTCGCAGCCGGGCAAGCTCTCCTACGCTTCCGGCGGCATGGGCACCACGAGCCACCTCGCCGGCGAGATGTTCAAGTCCTCGGCCGGCGTTGACCTGGTGCACGTGCCCTACAAGGGCAACTCGCCTGCGATCACCGACGTGCTGGGGGGCCAGGCGCAGATGATCTTCGCGACCATGCCGACCGTCATCCAGCAGGCCAAGGCGGGTAAGCTGCGTCCCATCGCGACCCTCGGCGCCGAGCGCAACAAGACCACACCCGAGATCCCGGCGATCGGCGAGTCGATCCCGGGCTTCGTGGTGAGCAACTGGATCGGCCTCTTCGCGCCCGCGGGCACGCCGCCGGAGATCGTGGCGCGGCTGAATGCCGAAGTGCAGAAGATCATGCGCTCGCCGGAGATCGAGAAGCGCCTCGAGACCGAGGGCGCCAAGTTCGTGCCGACCACGCCGCAGGCCTTCGCCGCGTTCCAGAAGGCCGAGGCCGAGAAATGGGCCGAGGCGATCCGGAAGGCCGGAATCAAGGCGGAGTAGGCCCGGGACGCGGCTGCGCCGCCAGGGTCGACGCGGGCGCCACCGGATGCTCCGGTGGCGTTCGGCTCCGCTTAGAATGTCTCCATGGCCAAGCTCCCCGAGAATGAAATGCCGGTGCTGCGCATCGTCCCGATGCCGGCGGATACCAACGCCCACGGAACCATCTTCGGCGGGTGGGTGATGGCCCAGGTCGATATCGCAGGGAGCATTCCCGCGTGGGACCGCGCGCAAGGCGCCGTGGTCACGGTTGCGGTGAACTCCTTCGTGTTCCGCGAGCCGGTGTTCGTAGGCGACCTGGTGAGCTTCTACGCCCGGGTGGCCAAGGTCGGCCGAACCTCGATCACCGTGGATGTCGAGGTCTACTCCCAGCGCGGCCGCGTCGGCGGACGCGACGACGTGGTGAAGGTCACCGAGGCGCAGCTCACCTACGTTGCGGTCGACGAGAAGCGCCAGCCGCGCTCGGTGCCCGATGGCGTGGTGCGCGCCTGAGCCGGGGAAAGTCTCCCTGTCCCTTGGGAGAGGGCCGGGGAGAGGGTCGCTTCATTTCGGCACGTGTCCCACCGAGTTCGCGTAGCGCTTCATCGCGTCCTCTCCCAGGTACTCGCGCTCCCACGCTCGCACCTGGTCGAAGCCGGCGAAGGTGTGGAGGTCGCCCAGCGGGTGCTGGCGGAAGCCCTCCATGAAGCGGGTTTCGGCGGCGGGCCCCTCGGCCTTCATGTCGCGCGCGAGGTCATGCATCGCTGCGAGCGCCGAGCGCAGCATCGCGTTGGGTGAAATGCACACTGCGATGCCGAGCGCACGCATCTCGTCGATCGAGAATCGGGGCGACACGCCGGTCATGTTGTAGAACACCGGGCCCTTCACTTCGGCGCACAGGCGCTTCACCTCGTCGGCCGAAGTCGGCCCCTCGATGAACGCGAGGTCGGCACCGGCGGCGAGGTACGCATTGGCGCGCTGGATGGCGTCGTCGAGGGAACCCCCCGAGGCGCCACGAGCGTCGGTGCGCGCGATCAGCACGAAATCCGGATCGAACTCGGCGCGCGTGTCGGCCGCCGCGCGGATCTTGCCCACCGCCTCCTCGAGGGGAATCACGAGGCGCCCGGCCACGTGCCCACAGCGTTTCGGGCTCACCTGGTCCTCGATGTGTATGCCCGCGACACCCGCCCCGATGTACTCCCGCACCGTGCGGATCATGTTGATCGCGTTGCCGAAGCCGGTGTCGGCGTCGGCGATGAGCGGGATGCGCACCGCGCCGGCGATGTAGCGCGCGTTGGCGACCATCTCGCTCATGGTCGCGAGGCCGACGTCGGGCAGCCCCGTCATCGACAGCGACGTGCCGTAGCCCGTCATGTAGATGGCGTCGAACCCCGCGCCCTCGAGCACCTTGGCGCTCATGGCGTTGTAGCAGCCGGGGACGTAGAGGGTGGGTCCGCGCGCGATCAGCGCGCGTAGCCGCGTGGAAGCCCGGATCATTCCGCTTTCACTCCCGCGTCCTTCACTACCTTGGTCCATACCCTCTGCTCGCGTTCGATCAGGCCGCGGAATTCTTCGGGCGAATTGCCTACCGTCTCGGCACCCAGCTTCTGGAACCGATCGCGCAGGGTCGCCGAGCCCAGCGCCTTCAGTGCCGCCGCGTGCAACCGCGCCACCACCTCCTTCGGCGTGCCCGCCGGGGCCAGGATGCCGTACCAGGTGTCGGTCGCGTAGCCCGGGATGGCTTCTCCAATGGTGGGGATCTCCGGGTTGCTCTGCGCGCGCTTGCTGCTGGTGATGGCCAGCGGCACCAGGCGGCCGTCCTTGATCAGCGGCTGCAGCGGCAGGAGCCCGTCCATGGCGAGCTGGACCTGCCCTGCGAGCACGTCCTGGCGCGCCTGGGTGGAGCCCTTGTAGGGCACATGCACGATGTCGAGCCCGGCCATCGAGAGGAAAAGCGCCATGTTCAGGTGCGTCGCCGAACCGGTGCCGGCGGAGCCGTAGTTCAGCTTGCCGGGGTTCTTCTTCGCGTAGTCGACCAGCTCCTTGAGCGTCTTCGCCGGCACCGAAGGGTGCGCAACGATGACCTGGTGCGTGTTCGCCACCACGGTGACCGGCTCGAAGCCCTTTACCGGATCATAGGTTTTCTTCCCCGCGTGCAGCGCGGGGTTGATCACGTGCGAGGGGCTCACCATCACCAGGGTGTAGCCGTCGGCCGGGGCTGCGGCCACGAGCTCGGTGCCCACCAGGCCGCCGGCGCCCGGCTTGTTCTCGATCACGAACGGCTGGCCCAATTCCTTTCCCATTTCGTCGCCGATGGCGCGGGCCAGCGTGTCGCCGGTGCCGCCGGGCGCCAGCGGGACGATCAGCTTGATCGGGCGGGCGGGCCAGGACTGCGCGGTGGCGAGCAGCGGCAGGGTGGCGAGCGCCGCCAGGGCAACGGCATTGCGGAGATATCGAATCGACACGGGGTTCCTCCAGCGTTCCGGGATGTTGAATGGCGCGGCTCGAGGCCGTGCTTCTCCCATCGATTCTATGTCACGGCAGGTCGCGCTCGCGTCCCTACCCGGGAGGGTAGTTGAGCCGTCGCCGACGATGGAACATCCTGTACTTGGCTCCGCCAGGAGCCGACCCCTCTGGAGGGCCGCCGGGGACACTGCCCCGCTCCGCTTCTTCCCCTCCCGGTTCGTGACATCCGACGCCGGCCGACAATCCGAACAATCGCATGCGGCCGGCAAAGGGAGTGCTCCATGCGATCGATTCCACGCATCGTCCCGTTGGTGGCCGTTGTCCTTGCCGTGCCGCTCACCGCGCGGGCGCAGATCAATCCGGACGCGTACCAGACCACCATCCGCGGCGTCGCCCCCACGGACGTGATGATCGTCCAGCCGGAGTTCCCGGTGAAGGCCGCGCGCCAGGGCGTCGAGAAGGGCTTCGTCGACGCGCGGCTGCAGGTGGACGACGAGGGCCGCGTCACCGCGGTCGAGGTCACGCGTGCCCACCCCACCGGCACCTTCGAGCGCGCGGCGACGGGCGCGCTCCTGCAATGGAAGTTCAGGAAGGGCTCGGTCGACAAGGCGGTGGACGTGACCATCGACTTCGCCCGGCCGAGCTCGCCCTGAGCGGGACCCGGCCCTATTGGGTGGCGGTGATGCCTCCGTCCAGGTAGAGCACCTGGCCGGTGACGAAGCTCGAGGCCGGGGCGCAGAAGAACACCGCCGCGCCCACGATATCGCGCGGCTCGGCCACGCGGCCGAGCGGGATGCGCGCGAGGAGCGCCTGCCAGCGCCTCTCGTCGGTGCGCCATTTCTCCGCCGCCTCCGTGAGCACCACGGTGGGCGCGATGCCGTTCACGTTGATGCCGTGGGCGGCGAGCTCCACCGCGTGCTGCTTCACCAGCATCACGAGCGCCCCCTTGGTGGCGCAGTAGGCCGAGTAACCGAAGCCGCGCATGCCGAGCTGGGATCGCACCGAGAGCAGGTGCACCTGGCGCCCGCCCTGTCCGCCCGCCACCTGGTGGCGCGCCACCGCCTGCCCGAGGAACATCGCCGAGCGCAGGTTGGAGCGGTAGATCTCGTCGAAAGTGTCGGGGGTCACGTCCTCGATGCGCTGCTCGCGGTTCTTGCCGATGCAGTTCACCAGCAGGTCGAGGCCGCCCAGGCGCTCAGCCGCGGCGTCGACCGCCCGGCGGATTTCGTCGGTGTCCTCGCCATCCATCGCCACACCGTGGGCCGCGTGGCCGGCGGCGGCGAGCTCGCGGGCGAAGGCCTCGGCCTTCTCGCCGCTGCGGCCGGCCACCACGACGCTCGCGCCCGCCTGGGCGAGGCCTTTCGCGATGGCGCCGCCGATGCCGCCGTAGCCGCCGGCGATGAAGGCCTTGCGGCCGGTGAGGTCGAAGAGGTCCATGGGCGAGGCTAGGCGAGGAACTCCATCGCGCGCCCCTGTCCCAGCACCTTGCCCGGCGCGATGTCCCACCAGCGCTGCAGGAAGGTCGCGTAGTAATCGCGGAAGTCGACGGCGTGCGCCAGGTTGCCGCTGCCGTCGAGCCGCGCGAGGTCGGGGGTAGCGCCGTACATCCCTCCCTTCACCTTCCCGCCGATCACGAAGTGCGGGGCCACGGTGCCGTGGTCGGTGCCGTTGCTCTGGTTCTGCGCCGGGCGCCGCCCGAATTCCGCGTAGGTGGCGATGGTGGTCGTGTCCCAGCGCCCGATCTCCTGCAGGGCATCGCGCAGACTGGAGAGCCCTTCGCCCAGTTGCGTGAGGAGTGCCGCGTGGGTGCCCGGCTGGTTGGCGTGGGTATCGAAGCCGTTCAGGGTGATGCGGATGGCCGCGATCCCGGCCGGGTTGGCAGCGAGCTGCGCGGCGGTGCGCACCGCGTTGCCGAACGCACCGGTGGGGAAGGAGGTGTCGAAGGCTTTCCCCGGATTGAGCTTGCGCGACGACGCCACGATCTCGTTCTCGACCCGCAGCAGGTGCCGCAGCGCCGCGGTGCGTCCCTCGCCACCGGCGCTGGCAAGGCGCGCATCGCGCAGGAACTGCTCCGGGCTCACCAAGGCCACCGCGCGCGGAGCGCCGGCGAGCGGGCCCATGCCGGCGGCGCCGACGATCACGCCATCGGCGGCGTAGTCCGCGGGCGACGGCGAGGCCGCGAAGGCGCGCGCGA
This sequence comes from Burkholderiales bacterium, assembly GCA_031375445.1. Lineage (GTDB taxonomy): Bacteria > Pseudomonadota > Gammaproteobacteria > Burkholderiales > Usitatibacteraceae > Usitatibacter. The sequence goes on from JANMHV010000223.1 coordinate 14,597, forward strand.
GCCAGCCCGCATCGAGGTACTCCTCGCTCTTCGAGGCCGTGTCCCAGATCTCGATGGAGCGGAAGTGCGAGAGGTTCGGCCGCGGATAGCCCACGCCCTGGACGATGGCGAGCTCCTTCGCCTCCCATAGAGGCACCAGCCTGGCGAGCGAGGGATGCAGGCCCTGGGTGTCGGTGATCTTCAGCACCGCGTCGCGCTCGATGCCGAGTCGCGGGCGGAGTTGCCGATAGCGCTCGTCGGCATAGGGGATCACGGTGTTCAGGCCGTCGTTGCCGCCCTTCAGCTCGACGAGGATCAGGAGCCGGCGCGGTGGCGCCGCAGGCAGTCCTCCCCGTGAAGACGGGGACCCAATTTCACCCCAAGCGACGAGCGGCGCCGCGCCGGCGGCGGTAACGACCCGCAGGAAATGGCGGCGATTCATTTGAGCTGGTAGGCCGCGTCGGCCACGAGATGGCGCACCAGGTCACCTCGCCCCACGCCTTCGGCGGGCGGGCTCACCGCGGCCACGGGCAGCAGGAGGCGTTGCGGGTCTTCCGCCTTGGCCGCCGCCGAGCTGTCCGCATTCACCGCGTAGGCAGCGAGGCCGCGCTCCATGCGGCGCTGCATGGCGTTCTCCCTCTCCCTCGGGCTCCGGTCTCGGAGTGGGAGAGGGCCGGGGAGGGGGTCACTCTTCATCGCCACGCCATCGGACCCTCCCCCCGCCCCCTCCCAGGGGAGGGGGAGCACTTGCGCCATCCGGTCGTCGGCGCGAAAGAGCCGCTCCACGAACTGCTTGCGGCCGAGCAGCGTCGTGCTGTTGATCCACTCCTCGCCGCCGGGCCAGCCCTTCACGTTGGGCGGCGCGAGGAGGTTCTGCCCGAGAAGTGCCGACGCGAACGCCGCGGGCCGCAGCGACGGCGGACGGATGTCGAAGGTGCGCATCGTGCCCACCACGAGCTCCACCGGCGAGCGGATCAGCGAGCCGCGATTCTCCTTCGCCCAGAACGTGTGCGAAAGCAGCAGCGCGCGCACCAGCGGCTTCACCTCGTAGCGCGAATCCCGGAAAACCTGGGCGGCGCGCGCGAGCTCGGCGCGGTCGGGCGCGGGCGATACCAGCTCCTTCCAGAGCTTGGCGGCGATGAACTCCGCCGCTTCGGGTCGCGCCAGGATGAGGTTCAGCACCTCACCCGCGTTGAAGCGCCCGGTCTTGCCGAAGACGGTCTTGGCTCCGGCATCGTGGAAAAAGGGACGGTAGTGGTAGTCGAGCGTCTCGCGATCGACCGACAGGCCGGTGAAGGCGCGTGCCGCTTCCTTGATGTCCTGCTCGCTGTATCGGCCCTCGCCGAGCGTGAAGAGCTCCATCACCTCGCGGGCGTAGTTCTCGTTCGGGGCACCGCGCCGGCTCTGCGCGTTGTCGAGGTAGATCAGCATCGCCGGATCATGGGTGATGCCGTGGAGGAGGGCGCCGAAGTTGCCCAGCGCCTCGCGCCGCAGCAGCACGTTCTGCCGGTAGAGGAGGTGTGCGATGCGCACCTTCTGCGCGCCGGTGGCGAAGTGGTTGTGCCAGAAGAGCGTCATGCGCTCGGTGAGCGGCGAGGGTGTCTCGAGCATCTCGCGCAGCCACCACTCGCGCAGCTGCATGCCCTGCTCGAAGTTGCCGCGCTGCCACGCGAGGCGCTCCTCGACCGAAAGCGCGCGGACCGATGCGTAGGGAATGGCGGCCACCGACATGAAGGCGGGCGGCGGTTGCACCGCCTCGCGGCGCGCTTCACCGAGGACGCGGTCCACGGCTTCCTCGCGGTCGAGGCCGGAAAAGGCGCGGACCTCCGGGTCGGTCACGCCGAAGCCGGTACGGGAGAGGAGGTGCCGGGCCCCGTCGTAGCCGATGGGGTCGGCCGCGGCCGGGAGGGCATAGAGGAGCAGGAGGAAGAGGGTACGCATTGCGGCGCCTTGTCTGCCCTGGCCGGGCCGGGTGGGTTCGATCGATGGCGGGAGCGTACGCCCAACGCCCCGGGGAAGGTATTTCCGCTCCGACATGAATTGGTAACGGGTTGTAAACACGCTTCCGGCTCGCCTGGCGAGACACGTCGAATCCTTCGCGGCCACTATGTGCGTAAGCGTACAGTCACGCGGCGATGGCGCGCCCATGATCCTCCATGGACACGCGCAAGGTACGGGTACTTATTGCCGATGACGAGCCGCACATCCGGGGCGTGATCGGGCAGATCGTGCAATCGCTCGGCGGCGAGGTGATCGCCGAAGCGGCGGACGGCGTCGAGGCGCTGGCGCTGTTCAAGCGCACGCGGCCCGACATGGTGATCCTCGACATCAACATGCCGAAGATGACCGGCAATGAAGCCCTGTCGCGAATGCTCGAGTCCGATCCGGACACGCTGGCGGTGATGATGACGGCCCAGGACAGCATCGATGCGGTGCAGGAGTGCCTCGACCTGGGAGCCCGCAATTACATCCTGAAGAGCAATCCCGCCGAGGAGATCTACCGCCTGGTCCGCGAGTCGTGGCCGGAATACTCCAGGGAAATACTCGCCCGGGGGACGCAATGAGCGCGGTAGCCGGAGGCGCGCGCTGCCCCCACTGCGGCGGAGCGCTGGGGCTTCCCGTCGCCGAGGCCGCGCGCGCGCCGGGCTCGCTGCGCTACGACCTCGTGGCGCTCGCCGCGATGGCGAAGAGCGAGAAGGCCTACGACGAGACCGTGAAGGTGCGGGTGAGCCAGGAAGACATTCGCAAGCTGGTCGAGAAGCGCCGCAAGAAGGCGAAATGATTCCCCTCTCCAGCCAGATCCGGGGCCGTTTCGAGGCCCTTTGCGGTGGCCACCGCGCGCAGCTGGAGGGCCTCGCCCGGCACGCCGGCGGCGACGCGATGGAGTTCGCCCAGCAGGTCGTGCAGTACGGCTACCTCGACCGCGAC
>JANMHV010000256.1:0-1553 GCA_031375445.1 Burkholderiales bacterium
GTGGTGAGCTCCGACCTGTCGCACTACCTGCCTTACGACGACGCGCGGCTGCGCGACCGGGATACGGCCGCGGCCATCGTCGCGCTCGATGCCACGCTGGTCCCCGAGGAAGCGTGCGGCGCGGCGCCGATCAACGGGCTCCTCGACTACGCTCGTGTTCACGGGCTGCACGCCGAGGGCCTCGACTTGCGCAATTCCGGGGATACCGCGGGCAGCCGGGAACGCGTGGTGGGATATGGGGCTTTCGCCTTCCACGAGCGCGCCTGAGCCGGGCCGCGGCCCGCTGCTGCTCGCCATCGCCCGCGAGGCGATCGAGCAGGGCCCGTCGCCGCTCGAGCCCGCCTCCTGGTCGCAGGCGTGGCTCGCCGCGCCCGGGGCCGTTTTCGTGACCTTGAAGCTCGACGGTGAGTTGCGCGGCTGCATCGGATCGCTCGAGGCGCGCCGGCCCCTCGGCGAGGACGTCGCGCAGAACGCGCGGGCGGCCGCTTATCGCGATCCGCGCTTCCCGCCGGTCGATCGCGACGAGCGCCGCCGCCTCGAGATCGAGGTGTCGCTGCTGTCGCCCGCCGAGCCCCTCGCCGCGCGCACCGAGGAGGAGGCGGTGCGGATCCTGCGCCCGGGCGTGGACGGCGTGGTGCTCGAGTTCGGCGAGCTGCGCTCCACGTTCCTGCCGCAGGTCTGGGAGAGCCTGCCCGAACCGCGCGAGTTCCTCGGCGAGTTGAAGCGCAAGGCGGGGTTGCCGCGCGATTTCTGGGATCCGCAGGTGCGCGTCTCGCGCTACACCGTGGAGAAGTTCACGTGATCGACCCGATCGGCGCCGACGAGCGTCATCCTGGGCGCTGGTGGCACGTTTTGGACGATGGACGCATCCAGTGCGACCTCTGCCCGCGCTTCTGCAAGTTGCATGAGGGGCAGCGCGGCGCCTGCTTCGTTCGCGGGCGTGCCGACGATCGCATCGTGCTCACGACTTACGGTCGCAGCTCGGGGTTCTGCGTCGATCCCATCGAGAAGAAGCCCCTCAACCATTTCCTGCCAGGCAGCTCGGTGCTGTCGTTCGGCACCGCAGGTTGCAATCTTGCCTGCGCCTTTTGCCAGAACCACGAGATCTCCAAGTCACGCGACATGGACCGCCTCATGGATCGCGCCGGGCCCGAGGCGATCGCCGAGGCCGCGCGCGACGCGGGATGCGATAGCGTGGCTTTCACCTACAACGACCCGGTGATCTTCGCCGAGTACGCGATCGCCGTGGCGCAGGCGTGCCGCGAGCGCGGCGTGAAGACGGTGGCGGTGACGGCGGGCTACATCTGCCCCGAGCCGCGGCGCGAGTTCTACGCGGCGATGGATGCCGCCAACGTGGACCTGAAGGGCTTCACCGAAGAGTTCTACGTGAAGCTCACCGGCTCGCACCTCGTCCCGGTGCTCGACACGCTCGTGTACCTCAGGCACGAGACCGGCGTGTGGTTCGAGATCACCACGCTGCTGATACCAGGGCACAACGACTCGGACGAGGAAATCACCGCCATGAGCCGCTGGATCATGCAGGAACTCGGGCC
>JANMHV010000274.1:0-8330 GCA_031375445.1 Burkholderiales bacterium
CGCCGACTTGCGCTGCAAGGTGGTGGCCGAGGGCGGCAACCTGGGCTTCACCCAGCTGGGGCGCGTGGAGTACGCGCTGCGAGGCGGGCGCATCTTCACCGATGCCATCGACAACTCGGCCGGGGTCGACTGCTCCGACCATGAGGTCAACATCAAGATCCTGGTGGGCCTCGCGATGGCCGAAGGCGAGCTCACCGAGAAGCAGCGCAACAAGTTCCTCGCCGACATGACCGAAGACGTGGGACACCTGGTGCTCGCCGATAACTACTACCAGACGCAGTCGCTGTCGGTGTCGGGCGTTCGCGGCGAGAAGCTGCTCGACTCCCAGGCCGCGTTCATACGAGCGCTCGAGAAGGCAGGCAGGCTCAACCGCGCCGTGGAGTACCTGCCCTCCGAGGACGAGATCGCCGATCGCCGCATCGCCAAGCTCGGCCTCACCGCGCCGGAGCGAGCAGTGCTGCTGGCCTATTCCAAGATGCAGCTCTTCGACGAGCTGGTGAAGAGCGGGCTGGTCGACGATGCCTATGCCCAGTCCGCGCTGGTGTCCTACTTCCCGCGCCTGCTGCAGGAGCGCCATGCCGACGTGATGCCGCGACATCCGCTGCGCCGGGAGATCGTGGCAACCGTGCTCGCCAACACGATGATCAACCGCACCGGAAGCATCTTCGTCCACCGCATGGTGGAGGAGACCGGTGCCGCGCCGGACGAGATCACGCGCGCCTACATCCTGGTGCGCGACATCTTCGGACTGGAGGCCATGTGGGCGCGCATCGACGCGCTGGACAACAAGGTGCCCGCGGCGATCCAGTACGAGATGCTGATCGAGGTGGGGCGCCTGCTGCTCCGCGCGACCCTCTGGTTCCTGCGCCGGCGCCGCGAGCGCCTGCCGGTGGGCGAGGTGCTCGCGATCTTCCGGCCCTCGCTCGAAAAGCTGCGCGGTTCGATGCCCGCGGTGCTCTCGGCCGGCGACCGCGAGGCGTGGGAGGCGAGCGCGGCAAGGCTCGCCGAGGCGGGCGTGCCCCGCGAACTGGCCGAGGCGGTGGCCGGCATGAACGCGCTCTACGCGGCGCTCGACGTGACCGAGGTGGCCCACGAGCAGAAGAAGAGCGTGGAGTCGATGGCGGCACTCTACTTCGCGCTCGTCGGCGAGCTCGAGCTGCGCTGGTTCGGCGAGAAGATCACGGCGTTGCCCACGGAGACATCGTGGCAGGCGCTGGCGAGGAATGCGCTCCGCGACGATCTCTCGGCGCAGCAACGGGCGCTTACCCAGGCGGTGGCGAAGGCGGCTCCCGAAGCGGTGGATCCGGCGGCGATGCTGGTGGAATGGAAGTCGCGCTACGCGCCGGCGCTCTTGCGGCTCAAGACGATGACGGAGGAGCTCAAGCGCGCCGGCACCCTGGACCTCGCGGTGCTCTCGGTGCTGCTGCGCGAATTGCGGTCGCTGGCATGAGGCGCCATTGGGGTTGAATCTTCCGCGTTCTCGTGGGGCCGGCGCTGGGGTACGCAACGGTGGCAACCTCAGTCGCGGCAAGCGGCGTATTCTCCGGTTGATCCAAAGCAATGAAACCACTGGAGCGTGCATGCGCCTGCTTGCCCCCCTTGCCCTGTCGATCGTTGCCAACACGGCGCTCACCGCCATCGCCGCTCCGCTGGGCGAGCCGGTCGGTGTCACCGGAGCCGTAGTCCAGGAAACCGGCGAGATCACGGTCGACGGGCAGACCCTGGCGGTCGTGCGCTACACCTGGACCGACAGCTACGGCCGGCCGCGCTCGGTGGCGCTGCGGCCGTCGCCCGCCACGCCGGGGTACGCGATCCGCTTCACCCACCAGATCGACACCGGCGGCGGCAACTGGCGCACCGCCAACGTCGACACGCCGCTCAACGTGGGCGACGGCGCCTTCGGCTACTTCGTCTCGCACGAGCTCTTCCGCAGTTTCATTGGCGGAGGTCAGGGCACCATCGCTTCCCTCAACGGCTACGACGATTCCCCGCTCGGCAATAACGCGGGCGCCAACGGGATCGCCATCAACGGCACGGCCAGCAACACCGCGGCGGGGCTGCCGCCGACCCGCTGGGTGCACGAGTTCCGCATCCTCTACCCGCGCTGGGGCACCAAGGTCGCGCAGGCGGATCCGGATGCGCCGATCTCCGCGAGCCCTGCGGACCACCAGCTCTTCATGTTGCCCGTGGTGATCCGCTGGTCGTTCACCGTCGGCCGCGACTTCCCGCTCTGGAGCGCCGAAGTCGACCTCACCGGCGCGACCGACAGGATCGCCATGGACGTGCGCGGACCGTACGGCGTGGTCGACTTCAACGAGAACACCGGGCCGGAGGTGACCGCGCTGCGCTGGGGCGACCGCTACCGCTTCGCCGCCGATGCCGGCGCTTCCGATTTCGGGACGGCCGCCTCTCCCGCGAACAACCTCGCGTGGACGTGGGACCAGCAGAACACGGGTCGCCGCTACAACTCGCTCGGCTCCGGGCTCTACGAATTCGGGATCGTGGATACCGTTCCCGCCTCGCAATCGAAGTACGGGGAGAGCTACGCCCTGCGGCGCGGGGCCACCTCGGCCGGCGGCAGCTGCCCCGATAACTTCGAGATGCGCTCGATGCCCTGCAGCTGGGAGTGGCCGTTCCAGTCTTTCCAGTACGACTTCGGCCCCCCGACCCGCGCCAAGATCGCGTGGGGCTCGTCGTTCTACCTCGGGACCAGCCTCGCCAGCGTGTACATCAACAACACCCAGACCGTCCCGCTGCAGGGCACCGGCCGCATCGCGTACAACGTGCGCATCGTCTACGGCCGCCCCGGCGCCGGCAACCCGCTCGCGCTCGGGGAATCCGCCGTGGCCGTGGGCGGCCCCCACAACCTCGAGCTGCGCGTAGCCCCCAAGGCCGGCGGCACGGCGAGCTACCAGGTCCTGGGCGACGCGGCCACGTACTCCGACCGCAACCGCACGCTGCCGGCCTGGTCCTCGGTGAAGGCGAGCGCCGCTCCCGCCGGGGCGTACCAGCTGCTCGGCTTCGACCACGACTGCTCGATCACCACCGGCTGCACGGGGACGCCCCGCCCGTGCTCCGCCGCGCTGCCGGAATGTCGCTTCGCGATGGACGCTCCGCTACGCACCGTGGCAGTCTTCGCGCTGCCCGGGACCACCCTCTACCCGAAGCCGGTGTTCCTCGACTTCGCGCCCCAGGCCGCCGGCACCGCGTCGGCCCCGGTTCCCCTCAAGGTCTGGTCGCTCGTGGGCACCGCCGGCAAGACGGTGGTGGTCCAGAGCAGCAGCCCGGAGTTCATCGTGACGCAGGACACCAGCTCGCGCGCGTGCTCGGCGGGACACGACGCCGCGCGGCTGGATTGCGGCGTCTTCGTGCAGTTCGCCCCGGCGCCGGGCCCGCCGCGCACCGTGCAATCGACCATCACGATCACTTCCAACCAGAGCGCAACCGTCACCGTCGACGTCGAGGGCACCGTCACCGGGGGCCGCCCCGCGATGGATCTCAGCAACGACGGCAAGAGCGACATTCTTTGGCGCAACGCCTCCACCGGCCAGGTCTGGCGCATGTTGATGAACGGGTTCGCGATCGCCGCGAGCGGCGCCGCGCACAACGAGCCCGACACGCAGTGGAAGATCGTGGCCTCCGGTGACTTCAACGGCGACGGCTCGGCCGACATCGTGTGGCGCCATTCCGGCAATGGCAACGTCGTGCTTCACTTCTTCAACGGCAATGGCCTGCCGTACGCGGCGGTGCCGCTCCTTACCGAGCCAAACCAGGCGTGGAAGATCGTCCACACGCCCGACCTCGATGGCGACGGCCACGCCGACATCCTGTGGTGGAACTCGTCGACGGGCCAGGTCTACGCGAACCTCATGGACGGCGCCACGGTGAAGGCCCAGGGCTTCGTTTACACCGAGCCCGACACCAACTGGCGCATCGTGGCGGTGGGCGATTTCTCCGGCACCGGCAAGCGCAACCAGCTACTGTGGCGCAACCAGGCCGACGGGCGCGTGTACCTCATGACGGTGAATTTCGCGGGCGGGTTCTCCACCAGCGGCGCGATGCTCTACACCGAGCCCAACCTCGCCTGGAAGATCATCGGCACGGGCGACTTCGACGGCAACTTCCGCAGCGATATCCTCTGGCGCAACGACACCACCGGCCAGGTGTATGTGATGCTGAAAGGAGACGGAAACGCGTTCGCGAGCCAAGGAATCGTCTACACGGAGCCCAGCGCCGCGTGGAAGATCGTCGGCACCGGCGACTACGACGGAGATGGCATGTCCGACCTGCTGTGGCATAACAGCGGCACCGGCCAGGTCTACATGATGCGGATGAACGGGCTGGGAATCGCCGCGCAGCAGATGGTCTACCAGGAGGCCAACACGGCCTGGAGGATCGTAGGGCCGATCGCGGAGCCCTGACGATCCAGTGGATCGATTCGGCAATTGGCGCAACACCATCTCGCGCCGCCGGGCGTGACGCTCGCGTCACGCCCGGGCTTGTAGAAGGGATGGCTCCAACAACCAGAAAGCGACATGCCATGAACCTGCTGGCCCGCAGCATCCCCATCATGGTCGCGGCTGCCGGCATTGCCGCGGCCTCGCTCGCGCCGCTCGCTCGAGCTATGTCGCTCACCGACGAAAGCCAGGGGTTCTTCGTCGCTAAGACGGGAAACGATTCCAATCCCGGCACCCAGGCCAGCCCGTTTCTCACCATACAGCGCGGCATCGACGCCGCCGCCGCCAGCAGCAAGAAGCGCGTGCTGGTCGGCCTCGGCACCTTCGTGGAGTCCGTTACGCTCGCCAGTGGCGTGAAGCTCTACGGCGGGTTTGAGGCGGATTGGCAGATGCGCTCCAACGCCCTTTCCACGATCATCGCGCCGGCCGCCGGCGGGCAGCCCGGCTTGCGCGCGATCGACCTGGGCTCCGCCGGCGGAACGCTCGACGGGCTAAGGGTGAATGCCGCCAATGGCCTCGGCGTGGGCGCCAGCTCGATCGGGGTGCTGATCAACAACTCACCCGGACTCAAGGTGCAATTCGTGACAGTCAGCGCCGGCACCGGCGCGGCGGGCGCCAACGCGGCCCCGAATGCACCGCTTCCCGGTGCGCCCGGGGGCTCGGGTGGGTCGGGGACGAACGGCACTTCCACTACCGCGCCTGCCCCCGGGGGATTGGCCGGAACCTCCAGCTGCGGGCGCACGGGTGGCGGCGGCGGCGGCGGGGGGTACGACAGTAGTGGTGGAATCAGTGGAACGGGCGGGGCAGGAGGAACGCTGGGCGGGGGCGGTGGAGCGGCCACGAGCCGGTGCTTCAACAAATCCGGCAGCGGACAAGCCGGCGGCAACGGCAGCAACGGCGTTGCTGGGGTGGGTGGAGCCTTCGTGGGCGGAGCCGCAGGCGGCACCTTCGGCACGGCCACGGCAACCGGCTTCATTCCGCTCACCGCCGCCAGCGGCACCAACGGCACCGCGGGCAATGGCGGCGGCGGTGGCGGGGGAGGCGGCGGCGGCTCCTCGAGCAATTTCTGCGTGGCCGACCGCGGCGGTGGCGGGGGCGGGGGCGGCGCGGGGGGCTGCGGCGGCAGCGCCGGCAGCGGCGGGATGATGGGCGGCAACTCGATCGGGTTTTACAGCTTCAACTCCGCGAACGTGGAGATTGCCAATAGCTACGTCTTCCTCGGCAACGGGGGCAAGGGCGGCAATGGCCAGCCGGGCTCCGCGGGCGGCATCGGGGGAGATCCCGGCTCCATCGGCACGGGCCCGGACGATGCGGGTAATGGGGGTCCCGGCGGGAGGGGTGGCAATGGCGGCCCCGCAGGCGGCGGAGGTGCAGGTGGGGGCGGAGCGACCGTCGCGGTACTGGTTGCAGGCACCGGCAACGTCCTTCACGACAGCATCCAGTTCTCGGGTGGGCAGGTCGGCCTGGGAGGCACGGGGGGTGCGCCCAACGGCGCTTCAGCGGGGAACGGCGCCATCATTTCTGTGCAGGGGGCGAATTCGGCGCTGACGGCGCTCCACGGCATTTTTGTGACCGGCATCGGTTCCGGGACGGGCAGCGTCTCCTCCGACATCGGCTACATCCGGTGTGGCACTGCGTGCACCGGGTACTACCCGCTCAATACCCTCGTGGAGCTCACGGCGACACCGGGCCCCGGTTCGCTGTTCAAGGCGTGGTCGGGCGCCTGCACCGGCACCAGCCCGTGCACGCTGGGCACGATGCAAGGGGGCTTCTCGGTCGCCGCCGAATTTCGTGCCATGGCCTCGGTGGCGGCGACGCGGATGGACTTCAACGCCAACCGCGTGAGCGACATCATGTATCGCAACACAGCGACGGGGCAGCTCTATCGCCTGGTGATGAACGGGTTTTCGACTCCGATCGGAGACGTGGTCTACGACGAGACCAACCTCGCCTGGAGCGTCGCCAACAGCGGCGATTTCAACGGCGACGGCATTACCGACCTGGTGTGGAGGAATTCGAGCACGGGCGAGGTATACGTGATGCTCTTCGGGGCCGACGGCAGGCCTTCCGGCGGTACGGTCGTCCATATCGAGACCAACCCCGATTGGCGCATCGTGCACACCCCCGACTTCGATGGCGATGGGAAGAGCGACCTGTTGTGGTGGAACATCACCACCGGCCAGGCCTACGGCATGATGATGGACGGCGCGTCGATCGTGGGGCAGGGCGTCATCCACAACGAGCCCGACACCAACTGGAAGATCGTGGCGTTCGGCGACTTCGCGGGCACGGGAAAGTCCAACCAGCTCCTCTACCGCCATTTCGGCACTGGCGCGCTCTACATGATGACGGTGCAGTTCGGCGGCGGCGCTTTTTCGCAGACGGGCCAGGTCATCTACACGGAGTCCAACGTCGCATGGCAGGTGATCGGCGCCGCGGACCTCAACGCCGACGGCCGTTCCGACATCCTGTGGCGCAATAACGCGACCGGGCAGGTCTACGCGATGCTCATGCAAGGCGTGGTGATCGCCGAGCAGACGGTCGTCTACACCGAGGCGAATCCCGACTGGAAGATCGTCGCGATGGGAGATTACGACGGCGACGCGAAGGCGGATCTCCTGTGGCGTAACGAGACCACGGGCCAGGTCTACCTCGTGCGAATGAACGGGCTGGCGGTCGTGGGCCAGGGCATGGTGTACACGGAGTCGAACACGAGCTGGAAGGTGCTGGGGCCGCGCCTTTTCGTGACGGCCGCGGGCGTGCCGATGCCCTGAAGGGGGCTTGCCATGAGGTGCGCGGCAAAGGGAGCCGGGTTGACCGCGTGCCCTCCCGCCTTCAACATGGCCGCTCATTTACGGGGGATACCATGCACGTAAGATCACGCCGCATCGCCGGTTTCGTCGTTGGACTTCTCCTCACGACCGGATCCCTGGGCGCGGCGCCACCCGACGCTCCCGTGGAGGCGCAGCTCTCCGCGCTGGTGGATGGAACCCAGGCGTTCTTCGTCTCCAAAAGCGGAAGCAATGCGAATCCCGGCACCAGCGCGCTACCCTTCCTCACGATCCAGAAGGGGCTGGACTCGGCTGCGGCGAGCTCCACCAAGAAACGCGTCCTCGTCAGCGTCGGCACCTACATCGAGGCGCTCACCATGTCCAATGGCACCAGTCTCTACGGACGGTTCGCGGCCGATTGGAGCCGCTCACCGGCAAACGTCGTCACCATCCAGGCGCCCGTTGCCGCCATCGCGGTGCAGGTCGCGGCGGTGCCCAACGGCGTGATCGACGGCGTGACGATCAATGCGTCCAATGCCAACGCCTCCGGCGGGAGCTCCATCGCTGTCCTGATAAACAACAGTCCCGGATTCAAGGTGCGCTTTTCCACCATCAACGCCGGCAACGGCGGCGCGGGCTTCAACGCGCCGGCCGCTCCTCCGCCCCTCACGGCCGCAGGGGCTCCGGGGTTCTCCGGTGGAGCGGGCAGCAGTGCGAGTTCCGGCGGGGGTGCGGGCGGGCCCCCGGGTGCATCGAGTTGCGGTTTTGCGGGCGGCGCGGGGGGAGCGGGCGGATACGACAACGGCAGTGGAGTCGGCGGCGGGATTGGCGCGGGGGGCACTCTCGGCGGTAACGGCGCGCCTTCGAGCAGCGCGTGTTTCACCAGGTCTTCCGACGGCATCGCTGGAAGCAATGGGCTGGCGGGAGCCAATGGAAACAGCGGGGGCGCAGGGGTCCCAGCGATCGCGACCGGTACCGGCCTTGCGGTGCAGCTTGGCCAGACGGGGCTCGGGGGCGCGCCCGGCAAGGGCGGCGGCGGCGGTGGCGGCGGCGGTGGCGGGTCCGCCAGCGGCTTCCTCTGCATTGCCGACCGCGGTGGCGG
>JANMHV010000304.1:0-4657 GCA_031375445.1 Burkholderiales bacterium
GGTCTCGTGTACATGGGAGCGAGGTATTACGACCCCGTGGCGGGAAGGTTCCTGCAGCCGGATCCGGTGCATTTTGTCGAGAGCAACGTGCACAGCTTCAACCGGTATGCGTATGCGAATAACAATCCGTACAAGTTCACGGATCCGGATGGGCGCCAGGGCGTGATGATGCCGATTCGGACTCCTCCGAACGCCGGGACGGTGCTTCAGATGGGCGTAGGAGGTAAGCCGTCACAGTCGCAGCAGCTTCGCCATCTCGAGGGATTTGCGTCGGGCCCGCCAATGCCCACGCTGGCTGTTCCGGGGCTTGTGACGGATGCCGTGAACTTCGTATTGGGCGGCGTTCCGGCGGTCGTGATGGGAAGGTTGTCAACTCTCATTTTCAACGATTCCACCACTGACGCGTCAAAGCTTGCGCGCCAACTTGGTAGTCAAGAAGGAGTCGCTGAGTTGCTAAGTGGTGGAGGTAGGGCAATTGCTGGTGCAGGAACAATAGTTCCACTCCGCGATGCAGGAAGACTAGTGAATGAGTACGGCGGAGATGCCAGCCAATGGGCCAAAGTCACAAGTACGGCCGACGGGCATGTCCAGACACACGCGTACCGAAATGCCGCGACCGGGCAAGTTGTGGAACCGAAAAGCATAGTTCCCTGAAGCGCACGATGGCTAACGCTCAAGGACCGATGCAAAGCGCTCGCGAAATCGCACTTCGAACTCTGGCTGGCGATTGCGACCCTCTAGTGGCGTGCCGCAGTTTATCTAAGTTCCAGGACCGACTTCCTGGCGTCGCCGCGCGTGTTATGGACGTTTTTGTAGGCGTGGCGTCTGAGATCGATGATTTGCCGCTCGGACCTGAACGCGCCAATTGGGCTACGGTGCCGTTAGCTGCCAAGGACCTTGAAGCCGCTGAGTATCGTGAACGAGTGCGAGGTGTCGTAAGTGACGCGCTGCGTGAGCTCCTCGACAATACGGAAGGGCTGTAGTCCCGAGGAGCCCGCGACGTGTTGGAATGATGAACAAAGCTGGAAGAGATGATTCGATATTCCGGAATTGAACTCGGCGACGTTCTTCGCTGAGGATGTGTTCGGATGCCAGTTTGGATTTCTGGACCAAACAGTTATCGTGTTCTAGCCGGAGACTGGAGAAATCGAGAGATTTGCAGGTTCTGTCAACGCGTGGCCTGCGAAGGTGTTGCTGGAGTATCGGTTCGTGACCGGCTACCCAGGTGACGAAATTCAACTATGCCGGTGATGCTCCTCGACATGCCACCTTCAGCCAAGTTGTTCCGGCGCCCGAGGGGATGTCGGATTCTCAGTTCGTCGATTCAATCGTGAAGGCGGCCCGTCAGCACCGCGATTCCACGCCCTACTCCTTTCCGGAGTTTGCCTTCCAACCTGGAGCCATAGATGGTCAGATGGCCGCCGGCAGGCATAACAGCAACTCGTTTGTCTCAGGTGTATTGACGGCCGCAGGTGCTGGAAGCTTCACGCCCAATCTACCCCGCGGAACACAGGCTCCTGGGTTTGCAAATCCGGTACCTATTCGGAGGCGTTAGTGATGGCTCCGCGAACTGCGAGTGTGGGTGCCTGGATTTGCATCCCCGTAGTGTTCGCAGTGACGGCTAAGGCCGCTTATCTCTTTGCCAACAGCGGGATGATCGACTATTACCCCCATCCGGCATTCTGGATTGTGGCGATAGTCCTATTTCTCGGAGCTGGCGTGCTCGTGCTATTGCAACGTCCTAGGAGGAGACCGTGGCTCGCGACGCTGTGGTATGTCGTGGCAATGACCTCAATCCTTCTGGCTATTCAACTTCTGGTTTCATGTAGCTCTTACGACTGCTTCTAGGGGTTCACCCTGCTGGTACTAGAGCCGGACCTTGCATGGAAGATATTTAGCAGGTTTTGAAGCGTCAGACCTCTGCGCCTTTGGTGCCGATGGACCACCGGTTGAAGAATCGATGCAGTTACCCCTAACACGCCCCAACGACGCCGAGGACCCAAAATGAGCGCGATTTCCATATTGAGGTGGTTTGCCGCGCTTCTGGTTCTTGCCGCCGTCGCGGCGCAGGCGGCCCCTCCGGCCCCGGTCACGACGTGGTTCCACAACGACCTTGCAGGCTCGCCGGTGGCCGCCACCAACGCGGCAGGGCAGGTGATCTGGCGAGAGGGCTACTACCCGTTCGGGGAGCGGCTCCTCGGCCCGGTTACGGACAATCGCGTGTGGTTCACGAGCCGCCGGCAGGATCCGGAGACGGGCCTCGTTTACATGGGGGCGAGGTATTACGACCCCGTGGCGGGAAGGTTCCTGCAGCCGGACCCGGTGCATTTTGTCGAGAGCAACGTGCACAGTTTCAACCGGTATGCGTATGCGAACAACAATCCGTATCGCTACAAGGACCCTACCGGAACTGTTGCAGAGTCCCTCTGGGATCTGGCCAGCTTTGCACTGAGCGTGGGGATATTTCGGAATGATCCTAGCCTGGGAAACTTCGCGGGAGCTGCCGTAGATGGTATTGCGCTTGCCGTTCCATTCGTGCCGGGAGGGGTAGGGACGATTCGATCGATAGGGAGAGCCGCCGAAGACGTCGGAGCTACCGGCGCAAAGTCCGTCGAGCAGATGGCCTCGGAACTGAGTAGCAGGCTTGGTAAGAACAGTGTGGAGTTCACTACCGTTACTCAAAAGGGTCACATTGACCTCGCGGGGCGCTCACATTTTGATAAGGCGACCGGAACCGTCATACCAACGCCCCACGTACAAGCTCAAGACATAAGCTTAGGTCCGCAGGGTCAATTCAATCTCGGGTCTGAAACTACACGCGCTGCGACGAAGCAAGATATTAGAGTCGCTCGCGAGATTGAGAGACGGCGCCAATGAATGACGATTTGGCATTTATTTCACGATGGTTTGCTGCGCGATGTGATGGTAGATGGGAGCACCAATTCGGGATCAGCATCGAAACAATAGACAATCCGGGGTGGACCATCGTTATCGATCTTCGAGCAACTCCGCTGGAGCGATCTTCTTTCGCGCCAATCAATTCGAACGTTCGCGACAGCGACTGGATTAAGTGTGAGGTTGTCGACGGAAAATTTACGGGCGCTGGAGACCCTAGTAAGTTCGGCGCAATCCTTCGCCTCTTCGTCGATTTCGCTAAATCAAATACATAATCGAGGGGGCGAACGGAAGCGCTGTGTACCTTGACCTTGCGCTCTCGGCAACCCCAATGGGCGAGGAAGTGCACCATAAATCACCGCGTCTTTACAGATTGTCCAAATGAACCACGAGCTGATCGCCGAAATACTATCTGCGGGCCCGTCTTGGTCGCTAGCTAATCGCCGGCCTGCAACGGGCCGGCGTCGACTGATGGTTCAGATGAAGGCGAGTGAAGTCAGGTCGGCCAGTCCGCGCGGCGCTTAACGTCAAGGTGGCTGTAACGGGCTCGGTTTCTCGTGGCCGCGATAGTTGAGTGCCTCGAGGACGTCGTCGTCCTCCACCTCATCGCGCCCGGCCAGGTCGGCAATGGTTCGTGCGACCTTGATGACGCGATGGTGGGCACGGGCGGAAAGACCCATGTCGGAGGCCGCGGTTCGCAACAGCGCCCGGGCTTCCGGGGTCGGTCGCGCCCGCCGCTCGATCTCGCCCGAGGGGATGCGCGCGTTGCAGTGGCCCTGGCGCCGCAGCTGCCGCTCGCGTGCCGCGACGACCCGCGAGCGCACCAGTGCCGACGCTTCACCGGGCGGCCCGTCGAGGTCCTGGTCTTTCAGCGCAGGCACTTCCACCTGGAGGTCGATGCGGTCGAGGAGGGGGCCCGACATGCGCGCGCGGTAGTTCGCCACCTTCGCGTCGCCGCACCGGCAGCGCCCGGAGAAGTGCCCCTGGTAGCCGCAGGGGCACGGGTTCATCGCCGCCACCAGCTGGAACTGCGCCGGAAAATCCGATTGCCGTGCAGCGCGCGAGATCGTGATGTGCCCCGATTCGAGCGGTTCGCGCAGCACCTCGAGCACGTGGCGGTTGAACTCGGGCAGCTCGTCGAGGAACAGCACGCCGTGGTGCGCGAGAGAGATCTCGCCGGGGTGCGGGGGCGAGCCGCCGCCCACCAGCGCCACGGCCGAGGCGGTGTGGTGGGGCGAGCGAAAGGCGCGCAGGCCGAAGCGTTCGGGGCGGAAGCCGCCGCTCGCGAGGCTCTGCACCGCCGCGGCTTCGAGCGCTTCTTCCTCCGTCATGTCGGGGAGGATGCCGGCGAGCCGGGTGGCGAGCAGCGTCTTGCCAGTGCCGGGTGGGCCTGAAAAAATGAGCGAATGCCCGCCGGCCGCGGCCACCTCCAGCGCGCGGCGCGCCTGCGATTGCCCGCGCACGTCGGCGAGATCCGGAAGGTCGGGCCGCATCCGGATGGGTGCGGCCCGCAGGGGTTCGATGCGGGTGATGCCCGCGAGGTGCGCGCACACCTCCAGCAGTGTTGCCGCGGGAAGGATGATGGCGCCCCGGGCCAACGCCGCCTCGCCCGCGACGCTGGCGGGGAGCAGGAAGGCGCGGCCGTCGCGGTGCGCGCCGAAGGTCATCGCCAATGCGCCGCGGATCGGCCGCAGCTCGCCGGAGAGGGCGAGCTCGCCGGCCAGCTCCACTTGCTCCAGCGAGCGCAGGGGCACCTGGCCCG
>JANMHV010000309.1:0-6805 GCA_031375445.1 Burkholderiales bacterium
TAGTCGAGCCCCTTCGCCGTGAGCGCCCCGGGCCGGAAGTTCTCGAGGAACACGTCAGCCGTGGCGAGCAGCTCCTTCACCTTCGCGAGCCCCGCCTCGGAGGCGAGGTCGAGGGTCACGCTCTTCTTGTTGCGGCTGAAGGAGGCGAAGAATCCGGCACCCGTGCTCTTGAGATATCGCGTGGGGTCGCCCTTGCCCTCGGGCTCTACCTTGATCACCTCGGCGCCCAGGTCGGCCAGCACCAGGCCGCACGTGGGACCCATTACCATGTGGGAGAACTCGATGACGCGCAGGCCCTCCAGCGGCAGCTTCATGCGAGCTCGCGGGCGGGACGGAACGTCTTCGGCAACCCGGCATCCGGGATGAAGCCATACACCGGCTCCCCCGGCAGGCCTTCGAGCAGGAACTTGCGCGCATCCACGAGCTTGCCCATGTCGATGCCGGTGTCCAGGCCCATGGCCTCGAGCAGGAACACGAGGTCCTCGGTCACGATGTTGCCCGTGGCGCCCGGCGCGTAAGGGCAGCCTCCGATACCGCCCTGGGAGGCGTCGAACGTGGTCACGCCCGCGTCGAGTGCCGCCACCACGTTCGCCAGGCCCTGGCCGCGCGTGTTGTGCAGGTGAGCGCCGCCCGCCTTTTCGCCCAGCTCCGCGATGAGGCGCGTGAACATGCGCTTCACCTGCGCGGGGTTGGCGTA
Source organism: Burkholderiales bacterium (assembly GCA_031375445.1). GTDB lineage: Bacteria > Pseudomonadota > Gammaproteobacteria > Burkholderiales > Usitatibacteraceae > Usitatibacter. The sequence continues at coordinate 698 of JANMHV010000309.1, forward strand.
GCCGACGGAATCGGAGAGGCCCACGGTATCGGCGCCGGCCTCGGCACATCGCACCGCCATCTCGAGCGCGAAGTCCTCGGGCACGTCGCCCTGCAGCGTGCAGCCGAAGGCGGTGGAGACGCCGACCTCGATCTTCGGGCGCTGCGCCTCGGGCAGGCTGTCGCGGAATTGCACCATGCGCTTCAGCGACGCCACCGCCTCGACGCACGACATGCGGATGTTGTTCATGCTGTGCGCTTCGGATGCGGACACCGTGACGGTGATCTTGGGCGTGCCGGCCGCCACCGCGTCCTGGAAGCCGCGCAGGTTCGGCACCAGCGCCAGCACCGTGATGCCGGGGATCTTGAGCGCCTCGCGAACGACCTCCGGCGCATCGGCCATCTGCGGCAGCAGCTTGGGCGGAACGAAAGAGGCGACCTCGATTTCCTTGAGGCCCGCGGCGGCGAGCGCCCGGATCCACTGGTGCTTCACCATCGTGGGCATCGCGCGCTTGATGCTCTGCAGCCCGTCGCGCGGGCCGACCTCGCTCACCAAGACCTTCATTTTCGCCTCCAGGGGTGCGCGGGCGGAGCCGCGGTTGACGTTCTATTAAATAGACTGATACGCTGTCAGATAGAATCTTAGGGAATCCCGCGAGGGCCTGTCAAATGCCGCGTTATCCCAGCCGCCAGCCGCTCAATGCCTCCGCCGATGGAGTCGCCGCCGTCGACCGCGCGCTGATGCTGCTGGCGGCGTTCGCCGAGGGGGACAAGTCACTCTCGCTGGCCGAGCTCACCCACCGCACCGCGCTGGTGAAGAGCACGGCGCTGCGGCTCCTCGCCTCGCTGATCCACTTCGGCCTGGTGCGAAAGTTGGACGACGGGCGCTACGCCCTGGGCCCCGAGGTGGCGCGGCTGCAGGCGGTCTACACCGCTTCCTTCTCGCTCGAGGGCCTGGTGATGCCGGTGCTGCGCTCGCTGGTGGCGAAGACGCGGGAGAGCGCGGTGTACCACGTGCGCCAGGCCGACATGCGGCTGTGCCTCTATCGCGTCGATTCGCCGCAGCCGATCCGTAATCACGTGGAGGTGGGCGACCTGGTGCCGCTCGACCGCGGCGCCGGGGGGCGCGTGATCCTCGCCTTCTCCGGGGCCCGGGGCGCGATCTACGACCGCATCCGCGACGAGGGCGGCGTGGCCCTGGTGGGCGACCGCTCGCCGGACCTGGCGGGGATCGCGGCACCGGTGTTCCGCCCCCAGGGGGAGGTGGCGGGCGCCGTCACGCTCACGATGCCTTCCAGCCGCTTCAAGAAGGGGTACCTGCCGGTGGTGAAGGAGGCCGCGCGGACCATTACCGCCGGCCTCGGCGGCGCGGCCTAGATCTCGAGGTTGTCGATCAACCGGGTGCGGCCCAGCCACGCCGCCCCCATCACCACCAGCTCGCGATCGTCCTTGGCGGGCGGGGTGAGGGTGTCGCGAGCGCGCAGCTCGACGTAGTCCACGCGCCAGCCGTCGCTTTCGAGGTCTGCGGTGGCCGCAGCGCATAGCTTCGCGAAGTCGCGGCTGCCGCCACGCACCGCCTCGGCGATGGTGCGCAGGTTGCGCGACAGGCGCACCGCCTGGCCGCGTTCGGCGGTGCTGAGATAACCGTTGCGCGACGACATCGCGAGACCATCGGGCTCGCGCACCGTCTCGCCGCCCACGATCTCGATCGGGAAATTGAGCTGCCGCACCAGCTGGCGGATCACGAAGAGCTGCTGGTAATCCTTCTTCCCGAACACGGCGACTTGAGGGCCCACGATGTTGAAAAGCTTCGCCACCACCGTCACCACGCCCTGGAAGTGCCCCGGCCGGAAGCTGCCGCAGAGCTGGTCGGCGGCCTTGGGCGGCGTGATCAGCATCTCCTGGGGCGAGGGATAGAGCTCTTCCTCGCCGGGCACGAACACCACGTCGCAGCCCGCCGAGCGCAGCCGCGCGCGATCGTCGGCGAGCGTGCGGGGATAGCGGTCGAAGTCCCCGCCGGGCTCGAACTGCAGCCGGTTCACGAAGATCGTGGCCACCACGCACTGCGCGCGCTTCTTCGCCTCCGCCACCAGCGCGATGTGGCCGGCGTGCAGGTTGCCCATGGTGGGCACCAACGCGATCGACGCCTCCTCCGCGAGGCGGGACTGGAGCTGGTCGACGGAGTTGATGACGTCCATTTATTTCCTCGGGACGGACCGCGGATTCCATTCGCTGAAACCAAGGGGTCTGTCCCCCAAGGTTCACTCGCTGAAACCAGGGGGTCTGTCCCCCATGTTCAAGCGTCAGAACGAGTGCTCGGCGCCGGGGAAGGATTTGTCCTTCACCGCGCGGACGTAGGCCTCGATGGCGGCTTGCGGCGACGTGGCGCCCGCCATGAAGTTCTTCACGAAGCGGGCCTTGCGGCCGGGATAGATATCGAGCATGTCGTAGACCACCAGCACCTGGCCGGAGACGTCGACCCCCGCGCCGATGCCGATGGTGGGCACGGTGAGCGATTGAGTGACGCGCCGGGCCGCCGCCGCGGGCATCGCCTCCATCAGCACGATGGCGGCTCCCGCGCCCTCGAGCGCCTTGGCGTCGGCGATGAGGCTTGCCACCGCGTCCTCGGTCTTGCCCTGCACCTTGTAGCCGCCGAGCGTATGGACCATCTGCGGCGTGAGGCCGATGTGGGCGCACACCGGGATGCCGCGATCCACCAGGAAGCGCGTGGTCTCGACCATCAGCGCCCCGCCCTCCAGCTTCACCATCCCCGCGCCGGCGGCCATGAGTCGCGCGGCATTGCGGAACGCCTGCTGCGGCGACTCCTGGAACGAGCCGAAGGGCATGTCGCCGATGATGACCGCCTTCTTGCTGCCGCGGGCCACGCAGCGCACGTGGTATTCGGTGTCCTCGATCGCCACCGCGAGGGTGGAATCGTGGCCCTGCACCACCATCCCGAGGGAATCGCCGATGAGGAGCATCTCCACCCCGGCGGCTTCCGAGATCTGGGCGAAGCTCGCGTCGTAGCACGTGAGCATCACGAGCTTTTCGCCCGCGCGGGCGCGCTCGGCCAGCTGCGGCAGGGTGAGGCGGCGTTCGGCGGTTTGTGCGCTCATGGGAGGGCGATTCTACTTCAGGCGCGGTTGAAGAACTCGCGCCCGCCGCGGATCGCGTTCATGCGCTCCACCAGCAGGTCGAGGTGCTCGGGGACGTCGACGAAATTCAGTCGCTCGCTGTTGACGATCAGCAGCGGGCTCTCGTCGTAATTGTAGAAGTAGCGCGTATAGGCTTCCGAGAGGTTCCGCAGGTATTCCTCGCTGATCCCTGCCTCGATCGGGTTGCCGCGCTTCTTCACCCGGTGCACCAGCGTCTCCACCGACGCCTGCAGGTAGATCACGAGGTCGGGCTGCGGCGCCTGGGGCTTCACGTGGTCGAAGATCCGCGAGTAGAGCTGGTACTCCGCGTCGTCCAGCGTCATGCGGGCGAAGAGCGGGTCCTTGGCGAGCGCGAAGTCGGCCACCGTCGGCTTGCCGAAGAGGTCGGGCTGCTTCAGCTCCTCCAGGCGCTGCACGCGCTGGAACAGGAAGAAGAGCTGGGTCGGCAGCGCGTGGCGCTTCATGTCGCGGTAGAAGAGCGGCAGGAACGGGTTGGCCTTCGCGTCCTCCAGCAGCGGGGTGCCGTTCAGGCGCTGCGCGAGCCTGGTCGCGAGGCTCGTCTTGCCGCAGCCGATCGGCCCCTCGACCACGATGTAGCGGTGCTTCATCGCGCCAGGTCCGCGGCCCGCCCGTGCCCGGGGATCACGGCATCCGGCCACACCTCGAGGAGCGGGGCCAGGACGAAGGGACGGTCGTGGGCGCGCGGGTGCGGGATGGTGAGCCCCGGCTCGTGCACGACGCTGTCGCCGTACAGGACGATGTCGAGGTCGAGCGTGCGCGGGCCGTTGGGAATGTCGCGAACCCTTCCATGTCGCTTCTCGATCGCGAGCAGGCCCTCGAGGAGCGCCCGGGGCGTGAGGCCGGTTTCCACCAGCGCGCAGGCATTCACGAAATCCGGCTGGTCGGCATAGCCCACGGGCTTGGTGTGGTGCAGGAAGGAGCGAGCGGTGACGCGGGTTTGCGGCAGCCGATCCAGCTCGTCGAATCCGCGCCGCACCTGCGCCTCGGGATCGTCGAGGTTGGAGCCGAGGGCCACCACGGCTTTCACCGGAAGGGTCAAGCGTCGCCCTCCGGCACGCCCGTGTCGGGAGGCTCGCCTTCCCGCTTCTTGCCGCCGCTGCGGCGCTTGCGCCGCTTCTTCTTCGGCCCCGACTCGTCGGAGACCAGCATGCGCTCGCGCTCGTCGGGATCGACCGCCTGGAAGCGTTCCCACCACTTGGCGACCTCGGCCGGCGCATTGGCGGAGGCCGCGCGCAGCTCGAAGAAATCATAGGCAGCGCGAAAGCGCGGGTGCTCCAGCAAACGGAACGGGCGATGGCCGCCGCGCTGCAGGAAGCGCGGCTGCATCAGCCACAGCTCCTTCATGGTGGCGTCGAAGCGGCGCGGGATGGCGAGCGACTCGCGCTGCTCGTCGAGCGCCTCGTGCATCGCCGAATGCAGCGCCGGGGTGGGCGGCTGGCCCTTGTCCTCGAACTTCTTGAGGTTCCTCTCCACCTCGCCCCACAGGAGTGCTGCGAGCAGGAACGCGGGCGACACGGGCTTGCCGGCGGCGAGGCGCTCGTCGGTGGCATGCAGCGCCGCCATCGCGAACGGGCCCGCCCGGGCATCGTCCAGCGCGATGTCCAGGAGCGGCAATAGGCCCCGGTGCAGCTCCATCGCCCGCAGCACGCGCACGCATTCCACCGCGTTGCCCGAGAGCAGCAGCTTGAGGATCTCCTCGAAAAGCCGCGCCTGGGGGACGTTCTCCAGCAGGTGCTTGAGCTCCGCGATCGGCGCCGCGGTCTTGGCGTCGATCTCGAGGTTGAGCTTCGCGGCCAGGCGCGCGGCCCGCAGCATGCGCACCGGATCCTCGCGATAGCGGGCCGCCGGGTCGCCGATCATCACCAGCTTCCTCGCCTTCAGGTCCTTCATGCCGTGCACGTAGTCCCAGACCTCTTCCTTCACCGGGTCGTAGAAGAGCGCGTTCACGGTGAAGTCGCGGCGCAGCGCATCCTCGGTCTGGGTTCCGAACACGTTGTCGGAGAGCATGCGGCCGTGCTCGTCGGTGTTCTCCTCGGTGGCCTCGCGGGTGAAGTGGGCGCGGAAGGTGGCGGTCTCCACCATGTCCGCGCCGCACAGCACATGCACGATCTGGAAGCGCCGGCCGATGATGCGCGAGCGGCGGAACACGCCACGCACCTGCTCGGGGGTGGCGCTGGTGGCGATGTCGAAGTCCTTGGGCTGGTAGCCCAGCAGCAGGTCGCGCACCGCGCCGCCGACCACGAAGGCGGCGTAGCCCGCGCGCTGCAGCTCCTCGCAGGTGCGCCGGGCGCACTTGCTGATGGCCTCCTTCTGGATGGTGTGCTTGTCCGGGCCGTAGATGACCGGCTTCGCGTCCTTGTGGGTGATCGCGGTGCGTCGCCCGAAGAGTGCGTCGATGTATTTTTTTATCATGGATGGGGTGTCGGCTGCGCCGAATTACGTCAGTGAAACCACAGATGAACGCGGATGCACGCAGATAAGGACGATGCAGGTCGTTCGAGGCTGCGTTTGCCATTTACGGGATTCGACCATGCATAGCCTTTATCTGTGTTCATCCGCGTTCATCTGTGGTTTCCCGCTTTGGTCACGCAAGGAAATGATTTCCCACCCGCGCTCCTGCGCGGCCTTCAAGAGGGTGGGGTCGGGGTTCACGGCTACCGGATGGTCCACCCGCTCCAGCAGCGGCAGGTCGTTCAGCGAATCGCTGTAGAACCAGCTGTCGTAATCGGCGAGTGTGGCCCCCCGCTCCGCCAGCCACTCCTCCACCCGCCGGATCTTGCCCTCGCGGAAGGTGGGCGTGCCCCGGGGCTTGCCGCTGAAGGCACCCGCGGCATCTTCCTCGATGTCGGTGGCGAGCAGGTGCTCGACCCCCAGGTGGCGCGCGATCGGCGCGGTGATGAAGCGGTTGGTGGCGGTGACGATGGCGGTCAGCGCCCCGCGGTGCTTTTCGATGA
>JANMHV010000330.1:0-17330 GCA_031375445.1 Burkholderiales bacterium
CCCTGGACCTCCTGCCCGAGCCGCGCCGGGGCGAGCGCGAGGGAGGCGATGCGCGCCTCGCGCGCCGCGTGCTCGCCGGCGTGGTGCTGCTGCTGGCCGTGGTCGCGATCGGATTGCCGGTGTGGCAGAAGCGGGAGACCGTCGTGGCCCTCCTGCCGGTGGTGGACAAGGCGCGCCTCGAGGCCGAGGGCACGGGCAAGCTCGCCAACGAGCTGGAGAAGCTCGCGGCCGACTACAACTTCCTGCTCGCGCGCAAGCATTCGAACCCTCCCGCGCTCGCCTACGTCGAGGAGATGTCGCGGCTGCTGCCCGACCAGACCTGGGTCTCGCAGCTGGACCTGCGCTCCACCGGCAAGGTGCGCGAGCTGCAGATCCAGGGCGAGAGCACGTCCTCCTCGAAGCTGATCGAGCTCCTGGAGCAGTCGACCCTGGTGCAGAACGCGGCCCCCCGCGGCGTCGTCACGCGCGGGATGATGCCCGGCACCGAGCGCTTCCTCATCGCCGCCGAGGCGAAGACGGCGCCGCTCCCGGAGAAGCAGGTCGCCTCCTCGCTGCCGGTTCCGGTCACGCCGTTGCCGCCGGCAGCTCCCGCCGCTCCCGCCGCGCCGCCGAAGGCGCCCGAGGTGAAGCCGGCGGACCCGAAAGCCGCCGTGGTGAAACCGGTGGAGACGAAGCCCGCGCCCCCGCCCCCGCCGCCGGTGGACCCCAAGGCCGCCGCGGCGCAGCCCGCCCCTCCCAAAACCCCTCCCGCCGCGCCTCCCAAGGCCCCGGCTCCGAAGCCCTAGACCATGGCCCTCGCCCGAGACAAGAGCCGCGGCCTCGCCGTCGCCATCCTCGTTGCCGTCATCGCCGCGGCGATCGCGCTGGTGGCCGTGCCGGTGTACCTGCGCCACCGCCATTACGACGCGGCCATCACCGACCTCACCGACAAGCTCGACCGGTACCAGCGCATCGCCTCGACCCGCGCCGAAGTGGCGCGCAACCTCGAGTCGATCCGCGCCAAGGATTCGCGCCGGTTCTACCTGAAGAGCAGCGGCCCGGCGCTGGCCGCGGCCGAGATGCAGGAGTCGATCCGCCAGCTGATCGAGGCGAGCGGCGGGCGCCTGGTCGGCATCGGCACCCCGGCCGCCAAGGACGATGGGCGCTACCGGCAGATCACCGCCAACGTCCAGTTCACCGCCAACATGGCCGCGATCCGCAAGATCCTCCACACCGTCGAGAGCGGCACGCCCTATCTCTTCCTCGACAACCTGATGATCCGCACCCAGGTGAACGCGAACCACAAGCCGACCCCGGGGCAGGAACCGGACATGTTCGTCACCTTCGACGTGGTCGGCTTCGCGCTGACCGGGGCCTAGGGCGATGGGCTTCTTCACTCGCCACCCCTTCATGGTCGTCGCCGCGGTCGTGGCCGCTCTCCTCGTCGCCGTCATCGGCTTCGAGACCGATTGGGGCGCGCGCATCCGCCCCGGCATGCCGGCGCCCTCGGGCAAGCCGGGCGCGCCGGTCGACGCCCGCGTGCTGCCCACCGCGCCCATCACGGTGGCGGAGCAGGCTTATCCGGACACCGTCTCCCGGCCGCTCTTCGTGCCCTCCCGGCGCCCCGCGCCGGTGGCGGTGGCTGCACCCGTGGCGACCATGCCGAAGGGCACGCTCACGCTTCAGGGCGTGACTATCGCCGGTAACACGCGCATCGCGCTGCTGCGCGAGAAATCCTCCGGCCGGATCCATCGGGTGGAGGTCGGCAAGCAGGTGAATGGCATGTCGCTCGCCCAGGTGGACGCGGACCGGGTGGTACTCAAACAGGGCGACGAGCAGGAGACGGTCGTGATGCTGGTGCAGAAGGCTGGGGGGGCCACGGGTTCCGCCCCGGCCCCGGTGGCGCCGCCGCCTGGAGGTCCCTTCGCCCCAGTGTCCACGCCGCCTCCCCCGCAGTTGCTTCCTGGTGCACCCCCGACCGCGCCGGGACAGCCTCCCCCGGGCGGCATGCCTAACCCCGGCGCCCGCGGCGCCAATCCCCCGGTCGCGGTTCCCTCCCCGACTGAAGCGCAGCCCCAAGCTGCCCCGAACGCGGCTCCGATGACCCCCGAGGAGCTGCTGGCGCGGCGTCGTGCTCGCCGCAATCAACCCTAGGATGCTGTGACTATGGCTTTTCTCTCCGTGACGACCTTTTTTCCCGCCCGCAGGATCGGGAGCCGCGCTCTGGTGGCGCTGCTCGCCCTCCTGCAGGCCGCCGGCTGCGGAATGCTCCCGAAGGTGGGTGATGCGCCCGCGCCTCCGGTCGAGGCTCGTTCAGAGTTCGGGCCCGCGCCTGGTGCACCGCGGCCTCCGGGGGCGGCTCCCGGGATGCCTACCAACCTCCTGCCGCCCGTAGCCGGCGCTGCCCCCACCCTGCCGCCAGGCGAGGGCCAGGCCCCGGCCAAGACCTATCCGGGCACCGGTGTCTTCGTCAACCAGAAGCCCCTGGCCCCGCCGCGTCCCGCGGGTCCCGAGGAGGCCAGCCTCAACTTCGAGGGGCTGGACGTGCGCGAAGTCGCGAAGGTGATCCTGGGCGATTACCTGCGGGAGTCGTACACCGTGCATCCTGCGGTGGCGGGCACAGTCACCTTCCGCACCATCAAGCCGATCCCGCTGAAGGACTTGCTGCCCACGCTCGAAATGCTCCTGCGCCAGAACGGCGCCGCGGTGGTTCGCGAGGAGGGCGTCTACAAGATCCTGCCGATCGCCCAGGTGCGCGGCTCGGTCTCGCCGCAGCTGGGCGGCGTGGCGCTGCCGATCCCGGGCGGCTTCTCGGTGCTGGTGGTGCCCCTCAAGTTCGTGGGCGCCAAGGAGATGGCCAAGCTGCTGGAGCCGTTCTCCGCCGACAACACGGTACGCGTCGACGAGGTGCGCAACCTCGTGATCATCGCCGGCAACCAGCGCGAGACCAAGCACCTGCTCGACACCATCGAGCTCTTCGACGTCGACTGGCTGGCTGGGTATTCCGTCGGCATCTTCCCGGTTAAGAGCGCCGACGTGAAGACGCTCATGACCGACCTCGACAAGATCTTCGGCCCGACGGCGCAGGGGCCGCTCGCGGGCGTGGTGCGCATCATCCCGATCGAGCGGATGAACGCGCTCCTCATGATCACCACCCAGCCGCGCTACCTCGAGACCGCGAAAAGCTGGCTCGAGCGGCTGGACCAGCTGGGCGGCACCACCGGCGGCTCGCGATTCTTCGTCTACCCCGTGAGGAACGGCCGCGCGGAGAACCTGGCGCAGCTGATCAGCGACCTCTTCTCGTCGCGCCGTTCCACCACCTCGGCGCCGAACCTGGCGCCGGGCGCCCGTCCTACGGAGATCCGTTCGCAGGCCTTCGGCACCACGCCGGCCACGCCCGCTGGCGGCACCACCGTCACCACCACCAACGCGCCCACTTCCGCCACCTTCACGCTGGGCGGCGTGGGCACCACCCAGAGCGAGGTTCGCGTCATCGCCGACAAGGACACCAACTCGTTGCTGATCCTGGCTTCACCCGCCGACTACGACGTGATCGAGGGGGCGCTGAAGAAGCTCGACGTGATGCGTCGACAGGTGCTGGTGGAAGTGATGCTGGCGGAGGTTACCCTCACCGACAACCTGAGCTTCGGCATCGACTGGTTCGTCACGGCCAAAAACAACACCAGTGGCACGCTCAACCTGGGAAGCCTGCCGGGGCTTCCCACCGGCGTCGTGGGGGCTTTCAGCGGACTGCAGCTGGTTCAACGGGTGGGGGACGCCGGGCCCATCCGCGCGGTGCTGCGCGCCTTGGGGCAGGACGGCAAGTCGAAGATCCTCGCCTCGCCCCAGATCATGGTGCTGGACAACGAAAAGGCCGAGATCAAGGTCGGCGACCGGATTTCGGTGCAGACCCAGAGCCAGACGCAGGTCGGCACCAGCGGCCAACTGGTGAATTCATTCCAGTACCTCGAAACCGGCATCTTGCTGGCCGTGACGCCGCGCATCAATTCGGGCGGCCTCGTGACCCTGGAGGTGAATCAGGAAGTGAGCTCACCGGTCGGGTCTGGAAATGCAGCCAACCCGAATCCGGACGTGTCTTCCCGGAACGCAAAGACCTCCGTCGTAGTGGCCTCGGGCGAGTCCATCGTGCTGGCGGGCCTGATCCGGGAGAACAACCGTCGGTCGACGTCCGGCTTGCCGCTGCTTTCAAAGATCCCGATCCTCGGCGCCGCCTTCGGCTCCCAGGGCATCGACCGGGATCGCACCGAGCTGGTGCTGATCATCACGCCCAAGATCATCAGCGACACGGTGCAGGCCCGGGAGGTCACCGAGGAGCTCCGCAAGAAGCTCCCTTCCCTGGAAGGTATGCTTCCGCTTCCAGTTCCCGCTCAAAAGCCCTGATTACGAAAGTAATTTACCTCGCTGGAAGGAGCATTTTTGATGAATCTGTTGCGCGGACGCAACACTGTTGCAGAAATCTCAAGAAACTGTTTGACGGTCGCCGCCAAGTTGCTTACTCTGCCTCTGAAAATGCGTTCGAACACCGGGGAGAACCGGGTTCGGCCGGCAACAACAGCGGTTGTCCTGGGATGGGTGCTGGTCTCCATGCTCGCTTCATGCGGGTCGGCCCCCAAGGCAAGCGAAGTGCCCCCGGAGAAAGCCGTGAAGCAGCGCGCGCAGGAAAGATGGGACGCATTGATTGCAGGAGACGTCCCGAAGGTTTACGGGTACATGAGTCCCGCGGCGCGGGAGGCGATGTCCCTGGAGGCGTTCCGCGGCAGCGTGAGACTAGGCTTCTTCCAGAAAGCCGAAGTCGTGCAGGTGGAATGCCAGCCTGAAGTCTGCGATGTGCAGTTGCAGGTTGCATACGTTTATCGGGGCTCCAGCATCGTGACACCGGTGCGGGAATCCTGGATCCGAAGTGGCGACGGCTGGTGGCACGTTTTCAAGCCGGCGTGAGGCAAAAAATTGCAGCATCGGCACGCTCAGAAAAGTGGGTTTGTAGTTTAGGAACTTGTTGGGATAAAATCCTGTCGTTGTAGCCTCTAAAAGAGTGACTCTTTACTTTTTATCAAAGGAGTAGCGTAGAACATGAACACCTTCAAAAGAAAAGCACTGTCGACGGTCGTTCTCGGGGCGCTCAGCGCCGCGGGCGCCGCGCATGCCGTGTACCAGGACCCGAACGGTCTCGGTCAGGCGCTGATCTACCCCTACTACTCGGTGCAGACCGCGAACGGTAGCGCCTTCAACACGTACATCTCCATCGTCAACAGCACGTCGCAGGGCAAGGTCCTCAAGGTCCGTGCTCGCGAGGGCAAGACCAGCGCTGAGGTCCTTGACTTCAACCTGTACCTGTCCCCGAACGACGTCTGGACCGCCGCGATCATCCCGACGGACACGTCGGCGACCGCTGGTGGCCGCCTCATCACGGGCGATGTGTCGTGTACCAACCCGGCGATCCCCGCTGCTGGCGTCGATTTCCGGAACTACCAGTACGTTGGCGACGGCCTCGGCAACGGTCTCGATCGTACCCGCGAGGGCTACATGGAGATCATCGAGATGGCGACCATCACCGGGTCGGCCCTCGCTGCGGCGACGCACAACTCCGCTGGCACCCCGACCTGCGCCGGCCTTACCGGCCCGGCCGTGGGCGCGGTGGGCGCGCAAGTGTCCCCGCTCAACCGTAGCGTTCCGACCGGCGGTCTGTCCGGCACGGGCACCCTGATCAACGTCAACAACGGCGTCGACATGGGCTACAACGCAACCGCGCTGTCCAACGTTTCCGCCGGCGACATCTACGCGGAAATCGGCACGGAACAGGGCAACTTCATCGACGCCGATCCGATCGCCGTCGTCGTTGCCAACAACCGCGTCTATCGCTCGAACTTCGCGACCTCCTCCGGCGTTGCCGGCGGCGTGCGCGCGGTCTCGGCGACCCTGGACCACTCGGCTGTCATCAACGAGTACGTTCTGGACACCGCGACCCGCTCGAACACCGACTGGGTCATGACGTTCCCGACCAAGTGGTACTTCTACGTCGGCGCCGCCGGCACGCCGGAAGCCCCGTTCACGGGCATCCTCGGTGCCAACGGCGCGTGCGAGCCCGTCGCGGTCACGTTCTTCAACCGCGAAGAGGCTGGCGCGCTGGCTGCTGGTGTGGACTTCTCGCCGCTGCCCCCGGGCACGCCGGGTTCGTCGCTGTGCTGGGAATCGACCGTCATGAGCATCCGCAACGGCGCTGCCCACACCCCGACGGGCACCACGTCGGGCGTCCTCGGCTCGGTCAACACCGTGCCGCTGACGGTTCGCAGCACGTTCCAGAACGGCTGGATGAACGTCGCCTTCACCGGCGCCCGTTCGGTCACCCCGGGCATCACGTCGCTCGCCACCTCCGTCACGACCAACATCCTCTCGGGTGCTGCCGTCACGGCTGCGCAGACCTTCCAAGGCCTGCCGGTGGTTGGCTTCATGGTGCGCACGTTCAACAACGGCACCATCTCGGTGGGTGGCACGTCGGTCCTGTCGAACTACGGCAGCGCCTTCGACCACAAGTACCGCCAGACCATCACCCCGACGCCGTAATCCAGGCATCGCGAAAGCCGAAAGGCGAAGCGAAAGTCGGTGGAAGCAGCAGGAAAACGGGCGAACTTCGGTTCGCCCGTTTTTTTTCCGACGGACGGTTCAAATTGAAATGATAAAAGGTTTAGATTCATCCTCTAAATCCATGTCTCGTCACGTATAATTCGTTTCAAATGAAGAACACTCGGCTAGTCACCGAAGGCGCGCCCCCAAGCCAGCCACCCAGAATTCACAAAGGACATCCAATGATTCGATCCTCCATCGCGACCCGGCTGTGTACCCTCGCCGCGCTCGCGGTCTCCGTTGCCGGTTTCTCGGCCCTCGACGCAAGCGCCCAGGGCAAGGCGTCGTTCAAGGGGCAGAGCTGCACGTACAGCGGCGTCTCGATCAAGCCCAACGGCGATCTCGAAATCGCATGCAGCGATGGTGGCCCGGTCGACACGGTGCCGGTCTGCACGCTGAGCGTTCCCAGCACCGCGCTGGTCAACCAGGCGTTTTCGCTCTCGGCAAGCTGCAACCCGGCCGCCACGAGCCTGAACTGGACCTCGAACTCGGGCGTCGCGCTTCCTACCGGCTCCAGCGGTAGTGTCATCATTGGCGCGGAGGGCACTTACACCTTCGGCGTCTCCGGCACCAACTCCATCGGCACCGGGGCTGTCGCTTCCAAGACGGTCACCGTGCAGCCCGTAATCCTGGGCAAGGCCCGTCCTTCCTGCACCGCGTTCAGCGCCTCGCCCAATCCGGTTCAGGCCGGCACCGCAACGACCCTCTCACTCACCTGCACCGAGTACCCCACCATTTATGCCTGGGCGATGTATTCGGGGCCTTCCGGCGGCAACATGGAAGGTTTTTCCAGCCAGACCTCGTCGGGCACGCAGACCGTGACGTTCAGCAAGGAGGGTGCGTACAACTTCGCGGGCCAGGCCGGGAACGCTATTGGCGGCAGCGACATGGCGGGGCTCACGGTGACGGTCACTGCCTCGAACTCAGGTGGTGGCGGCGGATGCTCCGTGCCGACGACCGCAGTCGGCCCGACGCTGGGCTACGAAGAACTGGGCAACCTGCGCTTCGACCTCAAGCCGGGACAGAGCGGCTACAAGGAGTTTGACTTCCCGTTCGCGGGTTTCAACTCGGCTCGCCTCACCATCGTGGGCGCGACCAAGATCGAGACCCCGCCGAGCACCATCGCTGAAATCGCGGTGGCGGATTGCCCCGGCAAGTTCGACGTCCCGGCCGGCTGCAAGGCCGAGGTCTACGGCACCACGGGCACGAACTTCTACATCGGCAACATCAGCTGGTCTTCCTGCCCGGTCTCCAACGGCAAGCACTACGTGAACATCCGGCACAACACGTGTAACCCGAATTCCGGTTTCCCGGGCTGCACGCACTACATCAAGATCAACGGCCAGTAACTTCAAGCGATAGCAGCCAGACGCCTGCGCGATTCGTCGCGCGGGCGTCGGCTTTTGAGGACCATGAAAAAGCTCATTCCCTCCCTCTTTCTCGTCGCCGCCTCAAGCGCTTTCGCGCAGCAGGCGGCCTCCGACGCGCCGCTCGTCAGCAGCGGCTCCGTGGTTATCACCTCGCGCGATTTCGAGGCGCAGATGCTGCGCATTCCCGAATCCGCGCGCGCGGAAACCCGCGCCTCCCTCGAGCGCGTGGCGCAGATGACCGACTCGCTGTTCGTGAACCGGGCGCTGGCCCAGGATGCGAAGAGGGCCGGCGTGCTCGACGATCCGCTGGTGACGTTGCGCGGCCAGCAGGTGCTGGAGGCGTACCAGGCGCGCGTCTACCTCGACCACCTCGAACGCGCGCAGAAATTCCCCAACCTCGAGGCGCGCGCGCGCGAGCTCTACCTCACCGATCGCGCCAAGTACGTCCTGCCCGACACCTTCGAGGTCGAGCACATCCTGGTGGGCCTCTGGGGCCGCACCAAGGAGATGGCGATCGAGCGCATCAACGAGGCGCGGGCAAAGATCGCCGGCGGCGCCGATTTCCTCGCGGTGGCGAAGGAATACTCCACCGACCCGGGCCTGCGGCAGAACGGCGGCAAGCTCGGTATCGTGCCCGCGAAGGAGCTCGACGCCGCCATCGGTGTCGTGCTGCCGACGCTCAAGATCGGCGAGGTGAGCAAGCCGATCGAGTCGCGCGCCGGCTTCCACGTCGTGCGCGTGATGAGCCGCAACCCCGGGCGCCAGCTCGCGTTCGAGGAGGTGAAGGAGGCGATCATCGAGGACGAGCGCTCTAAGGCCACCAAGCGCATGACCGAAGAGAAGCTCCAGTCCTATCGTGCCGATTCGAAGACCCGCGTCGACACCGACGCGATGAAGCGGCTGGTCCAGGAAATCCCGCGCGAAGAGATCGAGCGCCTGCAGCGGGCGGCGCAACCGGCGAAGAAGTAGCGGCGGCGGGCCGCCCTCAGTCGGCGGCCAGCACCCCGGCCGCCCCTCGGTCATCCCGCGGCCAGCACCTCGGGCCACGGTTGCCCCGGGCCCTGCCGCACCACGGTGAATCCGGGAAACCACGGCGACTCACCCTCGCCGAACCAGCGCCACTCGGGTGGATGCGGGATCGCCACGGTCGCGTGCCGCCCCAGCATCGCGAGCAGGTGCACGTTGGTGTTGCTCACACCGGCATAGCCGTCGATGGCGGCCAACAGCCCCAGCAGCGCCTCCAGGTTCTGGGTCCAGTCGGAAAAGTCGGCGACGTTCGCCGCGAAGCGCCGCAGGCCCTCCAGCTCGCCCGGCCGCGGATCCCGTTGCATCGCCACGAGCGTTCCGCCCGGGTCCAAGCGCCGCCACAGCGCCTCGGCATCGACCTCCTTAGAAAGCATGTCGCGGCCGACCGCGCGGCGGGCCACGCCGGCGCGCCAGGTGAGCCCGGTGTAGGGGGCAGGCCCGGCCTCCGCCAGCGCCTGGCGCGCGGCCTGCAGGCGCTCCGGCAAGGGCTCGATGCGTAGCGTCCCGGGGCGCTCGGGGCCACCCAGCATCAGCACCAGGCGCGGCAGGTCTCCCACCGGGATCGCCGCCGCCTCCCGGCCCAGGGGCGCGCCGCCATCGCGAACCATCTCGAACGGCCCGGCGCGCGCGAGCAGCGGCGCGAGGCGTGGCGAGACCCGCACGCGCACGCGCCAGCCTTGCGCCGCCAGCCACGGGGCCCACTGGAGGAAGAACACGATGTCGCCCAGCCCCTGCTCCTCGATGAGCTCAATCGCCTGGTCGGCGCGCAGCCGCTCGATGAGGCCGGGCTCGCCCGCCCGCGACAAGCCCTGGCGCGGCAGCCATTCTGGAAGCTCGAGGGGCCGCCAGGCGAACTCGTCCCAGCCCTCGCGAAGATTCCCGCGGGCGAGCAGCCAGCGCGACATCGCGAAGTGCGGATCGGGATAGCCAGGCGCCAGCGCGATGGCCTCGCGCCACGATTGCATCGCCTCGTCCACGCGGCCCAGGCCCGCCAGCGCATTGGCGCGGTTGTGGCGAACCAATGGATCGCGCGGGTTGCGTGCGAGCACGCCGTCGTAGAGCGCGACCGCCTCGTCGTAACGCTTGCGCCGCGCGAGGAGGTTGGCGAGGTTCACGGCGATCGCGGGCGACGCCGCATCGGGCGCATCGCGCAGCAAGCCCTCGGCCTCGCCATCGCGGCCCAGCGCCTCCACCGCGAGTGCCAGCGCCCCGCGAGCGTCGGCGCCGCCCGGATTGCGGCGCAACGCCTCCCTCAGGTGCGGCTCCGCTTCCTCGGGGCGTTCACGTTCGAGGAGGGTGCGGCCCAGCGCGTAGATCGAGGGCAGCAGGTCCGGCTTCACGGCCAGCGCCTCGCGGTACTGCGCCTCGGCCTCCTCGAGCCGGCCCTGGCGCTCGAGGGCGAGGCCGAGGTTGTGGCGAGTCTCCCCATGGCGCCCATCCACCGCCAGCGCCGCGGCGAAAGCCCGCTCGGCGCCCGCGGCATCGTTGACGTCGAGGAGCGAGAGCCCCAGGCCATTGAGTGCGGCGACGTGGCGGGGATCGACGCGGGTCGCCGCGCGGAATGCGATCGCCGCATCGGCGAACTTGCGGCCGGCACGGAACATGAGGCCCAGCGAATGGTGGACCGCGGGATCGGAAGGATCGGCGCGCACCGCGGCCGGCAGGTAATGGGCGGCGCGCGCAAGGTCGTTATCCTCGAGCGCCATGAAGCCCAGCAGGTGCAGGGCCGGGGCGAAAGTGGGGCTGCGGCGCACGATGGTCTCGCACTCGCGCGCGGCGTCGGCGCGGCGCCCCGACTCGCGCATCGCGAGCGCCTGCTGGAAGGCCGCGCGGTCCTGCGGCGTGCCGGGATTCGCCACCGCTAGCGTCCCGCGGCCGAGGTCATGAGCGAGCGCTCCTCGAACCACTCCTTCGCATACTCGACCTGCGTGTATTCCGGAAACCACGGGCCGCCCTGGGTGAAGTGCACCAGCGCCGCATCGGCGCGCGGCGAATCGTAGTCGACCAGGTGGTTCCATTTCGAGGGCAGCTCGCCGATGCGCCCGTCGTCGCCCAGCCACTTGAACTGGTGCAGCTCGAGGCCGCTCGCGGTGTTCACGTACTCGGGCGTGAGGGCGCGGCACTCGGCGCAGTTCATCAGCATCACGCTGGTCCAGTTCTTCTTCTCGTATTTCGTCTGCGGCTGGTCGAGGAACTTGGTGGTTTCCTTCGGCACGTGGTGGTGCTTGATGACCTGCACCGCGAAGCGCGGATCGCGCAGCTCCCAGAGCCGGGCGATGTCCTCCCGCATCAGCATGTCGCAATCGGTGAAGAGCGCCCACCCCTGGTAGCCGGTGAGCCACGGGACGAGGAAGCGGCTGAACGAGAACTCGGTGGACTGGAGCGGGTTCCGCTCGCGTTCGAAGGTGCCACGCAAGTTTTCGAGGCGCACCGGCGAGATCGCCACCGGGCGCGAGGCGTGGCGCAGGATGCTGTGTGCCAGCACGTGCCAGGCGACGACCTCCTTGGAGTCGTAGCCGATGAAGACGGGGATCACGGGATTTTCCATTCGGGGGCTCTAGCGCGGATGCGCGGTGGCGAGGTCGCGGGCAAGTCGGTCGAGGGCCGGCTGCCAGCCCGCGGCGCGCTGCTGCCGGTAGGTGTTGAATCGCGGAAACCAGGGGCTCTCGCCCGAGGCCATCCAGCGCCATTCGGGCGGGGCGGGCACCAGCACCCGGCCCGCGCCGCCGGTACCGGCGCGCAGGTGCACGTTGGTGCTGCTGACGCCCGCGTAGTCGTCGACGGCAGCCATCATCGCGAGGGCCTCTTCGAGGTCCTCGTTGGCTTGCGAGGCGTCGTGCACGGTGGCGCCTGCGGCGCGGGAGAGGCGCTCGAGCTCGCCGGCGGCCGGTTCGCGCTGCACCGAGACGATCGTGGCGCCGGTGCCCGATAAGGCTCGACCGAAATCCTCCAGTGGCACCTCCTTGTAGAGCGTCTCCGCCCCCTCGACCTTCGCGATCCCGGCGCGCCAGGCGATGGCGAGATAAGGCGCGGGACCGAGTTGCGCGAGCCTCGCGCGCGCCGCGGCGAGCCGCGCGGGATCCGGCACGAGCGTGAGGGGCGGCGCCGACTTCGCAACCTCGTCCACCAGCAGCGGCAAGTCGCCCGCGAGCACCGCGAACCCGGCGGTGGCGGGATCCGGCGTCTCCGAGATGCGTGCGAAAAGCCCGGTGCGCGCGAGCACGGTGTGCAGCCGCGGCTCGCCCGCGAACTCAACTGTCGCGCCGGCGGCGATGAGGCGCGGGACGAAGCGCAGGAAGAATAGGATGTCGCCCAGCCCCTGCTCGCCGAGCGCGATCACGTGGGCGCCGAGCAGCGCGTGGGGAGGCGGCAGCGTATAGGCGCGGCCGGATTGCGCCAGCGATTGCAGGTGCTGGACCCGATTGGCGCGCCCGCCATATTCGCGCCACGCGGCTTCGAATTCTCCCAGCAGGAAATGCACGTGGCCCAGGTTGTTGCGCGCCAGGTGGTAGTCGGGCTTCAACGCGAGCGCGCGGCGATAGTGCGGCAGCGATTCGCGCTCGCGCCCGGTCTTGTGGAACAGGTGCGCCAGGTTGTAGTGCAGCTCGGGCACGGTGGCATCCAGGCGCAGCGCCCGCTGGTAGCCGGCCTCGGCGTCCTCCAGCCGTCCCAGCGTCTGGTCGCCGTTGGCGAGGTTCACCTGGGCGAGCGTGAAGCTCGGATCGAGCTCGAGGGCGCGCTGGAAATGGGGACGGGCGGCGGCGACCTCGCCCAGGTCCTGCATCACGATGCCGAGCAGGTTCCAGGCGGGAGCGAGGCGGGGATCGATCTCGAGCGCTCGCTCCACCGCCTCGCGTGCGGGCGCGAGGCGCCCCAGCTCGCGCCACCCGTGGGCGAGGTTCGTCCACGCCTCGGCGAGCCCCGGGTCGGAAGCGACCGCGACGCGCAGGTGTGCCACGCCCCGCGCCCAGTGTCCCTGCTGCAGGTGGGCGACACCGGCAGCCAGTTGCGCCTCGGCATTGGCCGGGGAGGCCGCGACCGCGGCGTCGAAAGCGGCGATGGCCTCGGCGGCGCGGCCGGCGCGATGCAGCCCGCGGCCGCGCGCGACGTGGGCGAGGGCCGGGTCCTGCGGCGCGGTGGGAAGGGCGGTTCGGGGAGTGGACATCAGGCGCGGGCACGGGCCCTGCGGAAGCTTCGATATAATTGTATAGGCGCGGCGGTCCGCGCGCATCGCCCGCCACCGCCATGCATTCGCGCAACTTCCTCCTCTTCCAGGCTTTCTTCCGCCGCGAGATCACGAGCCGCTACATCGGCAGCGTGAGCGGGCTGCTGTGGGCGCTGGCCAGTCCGCTCGCCCAACTGGCGGTGCTGTCGTTCGTCTTCAGCCACATCTTCCGCGTGGCTTCGGGCCCCGCCACCCACGGCCTGCAATTCATCACCTTCGTGGCCGTCGCCTTCTGGCCGTGGCTCATGTTCTCGGAATCGGTGAACCGCGGCCTCACCGCCATCACCGCCAACGGCGACCTCGTCCGCAAGGTGGCCTTCCCCCACATCCTGCTGGTGGCCTCGACGGTGGCGGCCGTCTATGCAGTCAACCTGGTGGGGTTCGTCGCGGTGCTGGTGGCCCTCTCGATCTACGACCCGGCGTTGCGGCTCTCCGCCCTGCCGGTGTTCCTGCTGCTGCTGGTGCCGCACTTCGTGCTGTCGCTGGCGATAGCGGCGATGCTCGCGGCGATCCAGACCTTCATCCGCGACGTGTCCCACGTGATGGGCGTGCTGATCTCGATCCTGTTCTACGCGACGCCGATCGTGTATCCCGCGAGCCTGGTGCCCGAGGCGATGTCCGCGGTGCTCACGGCCAATCCCCACGCGCATTTCTCCGAGCGCTTCCGCCAGGCCTTCACCGGCCAGCTCGCCATGGGCTGGGGCGACCTCGCGGTGCTCGCGGCCTGCGTGCTGCTCGCGTTCGCGAGCCTGTGGCTCTTCCGCCGCCTCTCGCCCTACTTCGAGGAGCTGCTGTGAGCGCGGGCGTGGGCCAGGGGAATCGCCTGCATGAAGGCTACCGCGCGGTCGCGGCTGGAGATCTCGATCGTGCGCATGCCGTGGCTGAGGCGGTGGCGGTCGAGGCGCCGGCGGATCCGTTGCCGTGGCACCTGCTCGGGGTCGTGGCGCTCAAGCGCGGCTTCGCGGGCGAAGCGAAGGGCCTGTTCGAGAAGGCGCGAGATCTCGCCCCGGCGAACGCCGTGGTGCGGCTGGATCTCGGCAATGCGCTTCTCGCAACGGGCGAGCCCTTGGCGGCCGAAGGCGAATTCCTCCACGCTGCGAGGCTTCGCGCCGGGTGGGCCGCGCCGTTCGTGAACCTCGCCATCGCGCGACAGCGCGAGGGGCGCTGGCTCGAGGCCGCGAGCGCCTTCGCCGCGGCGGCTCGCGCCGACCCGCGCGAGTTCGCCGCGATGCAGTCTTGCGTGGACTGCGTGGCCCGCCATGCCGTGGGGGAGCCGATGGCAGCGAACGACGAAGCGCCCGCCGTCGGGACGCAAGCGGCGTTCTCCATCGTCTTCTGTTCCCCCGACCGCGAGCGCCTCGATCGCGCCCGTACGCGACTCGCGCCGCTCGCCGAAGCGAGCGGCTCGGAGTTGCTGCCGGTGCTGGCCCCCCGGTCCCTCGCCGCCGCATACAACGAGGCCGCGCGCGTCGCACGCCACCCGCGGCTCATCTTCATCCACGATGACGTGGCGTTCCTGTCGCCCGCGCCCCTCGAGCGCCTCGCCGAAGCGCTCGCGGAAGCCGACGTGGTGGGTGTGGCCGGGAGCGAGCGCGCCACGGGCCCCGCGGTGCTGTGGTCGGGACACCCGTACCTGCATGGGTGGGTCACCTATCCTTCGGAAAGCAGCTCATCCGGCTTTGAAGCCGCGCCCCTCAGCCTGCGCACCGGGCGCATCGACGGCATGGCCACCCTCGACGGCCTGCTGCTCGCGATGTCGCGCGAGGCGGCGCTGGCGGTGGGCTTCGACGAAGCCACGTTCGATGCATTCCACTTCTACGACCTCGATTTCTGCGTGCGCGCCCATGCCGCCGGCAAGCGCCTCGCCGTGACCACGGACGTGCTGGCGCTTCACGATTCACGCGGCGGCTTCGGCGCCGACTGGCAGCTCTACCGCGAGCGCTTCCGCGCGAAGCACCCGGAGCTCGCGGCCCCGGCGGGAGCTCCGCACTGGTACGGCGCGCGCCTGCCCGATGCCACGCGCGTGCAGGCGTTCTATCGCGCTCTGCGCGCCTTGCCCACCCTGGAGGCGGCGTGAGCGGCGGCGAGATCCTGATCCGGCTCGAGGGCGTGGGCAAGGACTATCCCCGCGCCACCAGCGCCCGCCAGCGTTTCAGCGCGCTCGCTTCAGCCCTCCTCGGGCGCCCCCTCGGCTCGCGCTTCACGGCGCTGGACGGCATCGACCTCGCGGTGCATCGCGGCGAGTCCCTCGGCGTGATCGGCGAGAACGGCGCGGGGAAATCCACGCTGCTCAAGGTGATCTCGAAGGTGGTGAAGCCCACCCGCGGCACCGCCCAGGTCGAGGGCCGCGTGGCCGCGCTGCTCGAGCTGGGCAGCGGCTTCCATCCCGACTACACCGGGCGCGAGAACATCATGCTGTCCTCGGCGCTGGTGGGCCTCACGCGGCGCGAGATGATGTCGCGCGTGGGCGCGGTGATCGAGTTCGCCGACATCGGCGAGCACATCGACGAGCCGATCCGCCATTACTCCTCCGGCATGGTGGTTCGCCTGGGCTTCGCGGTCGCCACCGCCATGCGTCCCGACGTGCTCGTGACCGACGAGGTGCTCGCGGTGGGGGACGAGTCGTTCCAGCGCAAGTGCGTGCAGTGGGTCGAGGGCTACCTGCACGACGGCGGCACGCTGCTGCTCTGCTCCCACAGCATGTTCCACATCCAGACGCTCTGCCGCCACGCGTTGTGGCTCGATCACGGGAAGCCGCGCGCCTACGGCGAGAGCTTCGACGTGACACGTGACTACCTGGTGTGGCACCACGAGAAAACCGGGGCCGCGAAGGCGGTCGAGGAAGAGCACCCGCCGCCCGCGGGCAACATGCCGCGCATCCTGGCTACCTGGCTGGAGCGCGAGGACGGCAGCCGCGCCGGCGAGTTCGACATGGGCGAGACGATGGTCTTCCGCGGCGTGGCCTTCGAGCCCGACGACCGGCCGCCCACGATCCTGATCGGCGTGGTGCGCGCCGACGGCACGCCGGTCTTCGGCACCCACTCGAACGACACCGCCTATCGCCCCAATCGCCTGGCGCCGAAGACCTTCGGCTTCACGGTGCGCTTCCCGCGGTTGAACCTGCTGCCCTCCAAGTACGCGCTGCGGGCCCACGCGCTGGACCCCGAGGGCCTGCGGCAATTCGACACCGTGAAGGCGGAGTTCCTGGTCTCGGGACGATCGCGCGACTACGGCGTGGCACGCCTCGAGCACGGCTGGGAATCCCTCGAGGCGCTGCCGCCGGATATCGCGACGTGAGCGCTTTCTTCGTCGAGCAGGCCCGGCGCATGCTAGCGGCCCGCGACCTGCCGGGTGCGCTGGAAGCGTGCCGCCGCGCCGTAGCGGCTCCCGGTGCCGACCCCGAGGCGTGGTTCATCAAGGGCACGGTGGAGCTGGCACTCCAGCGCCCGCTCGAAGCCGGCGAGAGTGCCAGTGCCGCGCTGGCCCTGGTCCCCACGGACCCCCGCTTCTGGACGCTCGCGGGCAACGCCGAGCAGGATGCGGGCCGGCCCGAGAAGGCGCGCGACGCTTACGCGCGCGCGACGACGCTGGCACCCGGCTGGGCGCTCGGCTGGCATCGCCTCGGCACCGCGGCCTTCGAGCTGGGTGACGCGGCCGAAGCCGAGACCGCGTTCGAGCGCGCCGTCGCCTGCGATCCGGGGCACCTGCGCGCGTGGAACAACCTGGGACATGCGCGGCTCGAGCGGGGACGCCTGGATGAAGCGCAGCAGGCGTTGCGCCAGGCGTTGGCACTCCAGCCGGATTACGCGCTCGCGTTCTACAACCTGGCGCGCGTGGCCCGCGCCCGGGGCGATGTCGCGCAGGCGTTGCAGCTCGCCACACTTGCCGAGCGCCTCGAGCCGGAGCTGGTCGATGCTTCGCTCCTGGCGATCGAGATGTTGCGACGGCAGGGCGACCTGGCCGGAGGCAAGGCGCGGCTGGAGGCGCTGCTGTCGGCGCGGCCGAACCACGTGGGCGCGCGCAACCAGTTGGGCGAGCTGCTCTGGGAGGCGGGGTTCGCGCGCGCGGGCCGCGAGCAGTACCGGCTT
>JANMHV010000356.1:0-3074 GCA_031375445.1 Burkholderiales bacterium
GGCAAGGACACCGAGATCGAGGTCGTGTCGCCCTGCTTCTTCGATCCAGAAGGCATGCGCCTCAAGAGCTGATTGATGAGCGAATCCACACTGGTCGCGCGCTCAGGCTTCCATGACCTGCTCCGCCCAGTCGGCGAGGGTCGGGGGGTGATCGTCACTGAACGAGCCGGGTTGGGGCTGGCGGCGGTGATCGCTCGCAAGGGTGGGGTTGGTGCGCTGGCGGCTCGCGTGAAGGAGCGTTGGGGCGTAGACCTTTTGGCCGGGCCTCGGCGCGACACCTCGGACGCCCTCTCGCTGATGGGTACCGGACCTGGAACGTGGCTCGCCACCCATGAGCAGGGGGCGCCCCGACTGCTCCCTGCGCTTCGGGAAAGCATCGGCGACCTGGCGGCAATCTCCGACCAGAGCGACGGCTATGCGGTGCTACGGCTCACCGGACCGAAGGTGCGCGAAGCGTTGGCGAAGCTCGTCTTCATCGACCTGCACCCGAGCGCCTTCGAGGTGGGGAGCGTCGCGTCCACTGTCGCGGTCCACATGGGCGTCACGCTCTGGCGCCTGGAAGACGGTCCGGACGGTGCGATCTTCGAGCTCGCCCTGTATCGCAGCTTCGCGGCGAGCTTCTGGCACGCGTTATCGGAGAGCTCGGCTGAATTCGGCTTGAGCCTGGGCTAGCGAGCGAGCGTGGAACTCGATCCCCGCGCGCGGCAGGTCAAAGCACCTGCGACAAGAATGCGCGCGTGCGCTCTTCCCTCGGATGATCGAACAGCTCCGCCGGCGGACCCGTCTCGACGATCTTCCCGTCATCTGTAAAAATCACCTCGTCCGCCAGCTCACGCGCGAAACGCATCTCGTGGGTCACGAGAATGCAGGTCATGCCCTCGCGCGCCAGCTCCTGGATGGTGTTCAGCACCTCCTTGACCGTCTCGGGATCGAGGGCGGCCGTCACCTCGTCGAACAACATGACCTCCGGCCGCATCGCGAGTGAACGGGCGATGGCGACGCGCTGCTGCTGGCCGCCCGAGAGCTCGCCGGGATAGGCGGCATGCTTGGCCTCGAGGCCGACCTTCTTCATCAGCGCCACAGCGCGCTCCCGGACCTCCTTCGGGTCCTCGCGCAGGACATGGATCGGCGCCATCATCACGTTCTCGAGCGCGGTCTTGTGCGGAAAGAGGTTGTATTGCTGGAACACCATCGAGACTTCCTTGCGCAGCGCGATGCGCTCGGCGTCGGTCTTGAGCGCGTGCACCTGGAATCGCGCGACGCGGATCGTTCCCTTCTGGATCGGCACCAGGCCATTGATGCACCGAAGCAGCGTCGACTTGCCGGCACCCGAAGGCCCGATGATGCAAACCACGCCGCCCTTGGGCACGCTGAACGAGACGCCCTTGATGATCTCCGAAGAGCCGAAGGCCTGGTGGACGTCACGCAGCTCGACGATCGGCTCCGCCCCGCCCTTGTCGACGGTCGCGTTCATTGGCGCACCGCGTAACGCGCTTCGAGCCGCACCGTCCACCGCGCGATCGGATAGCAGTAGGCGAAGAACCACAGCAGCACGTAGCTGTAGAAGGCGAGGAGGAGCTCGGGGCGGCTCTCCGCCGAGAGTACCCGCTGGGTCTGGCTCATCATGTCGTTCACCCCCACGATCGAGACGAGCACCGTGGACATGGTGAGAATGGCGTAGAGGTTCATCCAGGGCGGGAGCATGCGCTTCACGCACTGCGGAATGATGATCATCCAGAACGTCTGGCGCCGGTTGAAGGCGAGCGAGTGCGCCGCTTCCCACTGCGTGGTCGGAATCGACTGGATGGCCCCGCGCACGATCTCGGCCACGTTCGCCATCACCGGGAGTGCCAGGCCCAGGGTTGCCTTGGTCCAATCGGGAATGGGGATCGTCACGCCGAACACCTTGACCTGGAAGGGAAGCAGGAGCATGCAATAGAAAAGCAGCACCAGCCAGGGCGCATTCCTGAAGAAGTTGATCGTGACCCAGGCGCCGCCCCGCACCGGCGCCATGAGCGAGATCCGCGCGGCGCCGAGGAAGAAGCCGGCCACCGTGCCGATCGCCATCGCGAGGAAGCTGATCGCGAGGTTGAAGGCGAAGCCCTTCGCGAGCACCGGCGTCCATTTCAGCAGCGTCTCGAGCGTGGAGGGCTTGTCGACGCCCCCCTGGGCCTGCGCGATGCCGCAGCCCACGGCAAAGAGCGCGAGCAGCATCACCCCGTGAGAGGCCTCGAGCCTGAAGGGTGCGCAGCCCTGCTCGCGCTCGCGCTCGGCCGCGCGGGCCAGGCGCTCGGCTGCCGGTAGCAACACCGGGAGCGCGCTCACGTTCCGAACCCGGGCACGCGCATCGCCCGTTCCCAGCGCGTCATGAGCCAGACCACCACGCCTACCAGCAGGAAGTAACAGAGCAGCAGCACGTTCATCATCACCGGCACGTTCAGCTCGTCGGACCAGATCTGGCTCGAGACATAGAGCATCTCGGGCACCGCGATCGCGTAGGCGAGCGTCGTGGTCTTCACCAGGTTCACCAGGTTGTTGTTGAGCGCGGGCAAGCTGATGCGGAAGGCGAGCGGCAGCACGATCCGCTGGTAGGCCTGCCAGCGGCTGAAACCCAGCGACTCGGCGGCCTCGAGCGTCGTGCGCGGAACCGCCTCGATGCCGGCGCGGAAGATCTCGACGTTGAAGGCGCCGGCGAAGAACGACAGCGCAATCACGGCCCAGCCCACGTTGGAGATGAGCGGCCCGCTGGCGCTCGCGAGGAGGCTGCCCAGCCCGAAATAGAAGAAGTAGAGCTGGACCAGGGGCGGCGTGTTGCGGAAGGCCTGGATGTACCAGTAGATCAACGTTCGCGGAACCCGGTGGCGCGAGCCCTGGATCCACGCGCCGGCGACGCCGATCAGGACCGACAGCACGATGCAGATCGCCGACAGCGCAAGCGTCGTGACGAAGCCGTTCGCGAAGCGCGCGCGATCGAATGCGTCGTAGAGGATCGAGAGATTGATCCCGGTGGCCTGCTTGAGCCACCGGAACCAATCCCAGACCGGCTGCACCTTTCCGCCCGCTCGCTTGGCCAG
>JANMHV010000368.1:0-6720 GCA_031375445.1 Burkholderiales bacterium
GACGGCGCGAATGCGCTGGCGGCAGGCGCGGCTCATCCAGGACAGGCTTTCGCGGTCGGCGTCGATCGTCGCCAGCGCCTCGGCGATGGCCTGGCCGTCGCGCGGCGGCACCAGGAAGCCGTGGGTGCCGTGGGACATCACGTCGGGAATGGCGCCCACCGGGGTCGCGATCACCGGGATGCCGGCGGCCATCGATTCCAGCAGCGCGTAGGGCAGCCCCTCGCTGTAGCTGGGGAGGACCATCACGTCGGCGCCGGCCAGCAGGCTCACCTTGTCCTCGCCGAACACGGGGCCGGCAAAGGTCACGCGCGAGGAGATGCCGAGCGCCTGCGCATAACGGCGCAGCCGCTCCTCTTCCGCCCCGCTGCCGCCGATGGTGAGGCGCACGTCGACACCCAGCTCGGTGGCGAGCCTCATCCCCTGCAGCGTCTCGTAGAGCCCCTTCTCCCGGGCGATGCGCCCGACGTAGGCGAGGCGCAGCGGCGATTCAGGTTGCGACACCACCGTGGGCACGGCGGCGAACGGGAGGCAATCGATGCCGTTGGGAAGCACCACGACGTTTTGTGAAGGAACGAACGCCCGATAGGCCGCGTACTCGACCTGGGCCAGCACGACGACCAGGTCCGGCGCGTTCAGCGTCCAGCGGAGGAACCCGGTGAGGAGCGCCTTGCCGCGGAAGAAATCGGCCGGCAGCTTGCCGCCGTGGACCTGATAGAGCACGCGCGCGCGCAGCAGCTTCGCCATCGCGAGGTAGGCCAGGTCGCGCCAATAGGCGCGAGGGTTGAGCGAGGTGTTGATGTGCACGACCGCTGCCTGGCGGAAGAGGATGGTGGCGAATAGCGCGAACGGCGAGAGGAGCAGGCGCAGCAGCTTGCCCACCGGGCCCTCGTCCCGGCCCTCGCTGCCCACCTGGAAGTGGACCATCTCGTAATCCCCGGCGAGCGGGGATTCGAGCAGCAGGTTCAGGTGCGTCGAGACGCCGCTGACCGCCGCGCGATGGGGACCGAGGATGACGACGACCGGGCGGTTCATGAAATCTCCTGGAGGGGGCTCGCGGCGATGGCCGCGGGCACGGGGACGCGGCGCGCGCCAAGCCCCGAGTAGAGGTCTTCCAAGCGCTCCATGGCGCGCTCGGGACTGAAGTGGGCCGCGACGGTGGCGCGGGCGTTGCAACCCAGGCGCCGCGCCAGGGCCGGGTCGGTGAGCACGCGGCGGATCGCGGCGGCCAGCGCCTCCGGGTCGCGCGGGGGCACCAGCAGGCCGTCGACACCGTCGGTCACGAGGTCGGGAATGCCGCCCACTTTCGTCGCGACCACCGGGCAGCCGGCCGCCATCGCTTCCAGCAGCGCCACCGGCAGGCCCTCGGCGTGCGAGGGCAGCACGAACACCGTGGCGCGGGCGAGGAGCGCATCGCGCCGGTCGGAATCGATCCAGCCGGGCAGGTGCACGTGGGCGCGGATGCCGAGCTCGGAAGCGCGGCGCTCGACGCGGTCCAGCTCGCCATCGCCCGCGAGTTCCAGGCGCACCTCGGGAAGCGTGGGGGCGAGGCGCGCGGTGGCTTCGAGCAGCTCGTACACGCCCTTGCCCTCCTCGCAACGGCCACAGAAGGCGATGAGCGACCCTCCGCGGCCGGCCGCGGCCTGGGACTGGAAGAGCACCGGGTTGGGAATGGTCACGATGTTCGGGTTGGACGTGGCACTGCGCATCCACGCCTCCCAACGGTCCGACACCACCACGATGGCCGCCGCACGATCCAGAAAATGGCGCACCACCGCGCGGGCGCGCGGGCCGCAATGATTCACGAAGCGGGCGAAGCCACCGCCATGCAAATGAAACACCACCGGCCAGCCCGCCGCCTGTGCGAGCGCCATGAACGGCGCCTTGCGCCAGAAGCTCGCGCGCGAGGCGCCGTGCACGTGCAGGATGCCCTCGCGATGGCGCAGCAGCAGCACGCAGAAGCGCAGCAGCGCCACCACCGCGGTGCCGAGCTTGGCCAGGTAGCCGCCGTCGCGATGGGTGGAGAGATAGGTGATCGGCCAGCGCTCGAAGACACCCATCTCGCGATAGGTGCGCACCACCGCGGAAATGCCGCCGCGCGTCGAGGGATCGGTGCCGATCATCACCACGGGCTTCATGCCGCCCCCGGGGCCCGGGCCCAGAACGACGAGAGGTCGAGGTGCTGCTCGAGCATGCGCGCCTTGCCGGCGGGCGTGCGCTCGATGGAATCCACGCGCACCACTTCCACGTGGCAGCCGCCCTGGGTCTTCTCCGCGACCGCGCTGGCGATGGCGTTACGCTCGTCGGTGGTGGGCTCGGAGTCGCTGACCACTTTCAAGGTGAGCTCGCCGGCGGCGCGCTGCTCGTACTGGATCGCCTCCATGCGGGCGAGCCCGGGGAAGTGCGCGACCCCGAGTGTAGTGATCGACACCAGGCGCTGGTCGCGGCACACCACGAATTCCTGCTGGCGGCCCTCGATGCGCTCGCACACCGGGTAACCCGGCAGCTTCTTGTGCGGCCGGTCGGAGAGCACCGCGAGGTCGCCGGTGCGGTAGCGCACGAAGGGCATCACGCGGTTGTCGAAGGAAGTGCCGACCACGTGGCCCACGCGCCCGGGCTGCGTGATCTCCCGGCCCTCGTTGTCGAGGAGCTCGAGGTGGCCGTACTGGGGCCAGAAGAAGTAGCGGTCGTCGCCCGGCAGCGACCCCGCCATCAGCACGCGCTCGGAGTGGCCGTAGTGCTGCAGGATCGGGGCGCCGAACACTTCCCGGATCATGCGCATCTGAAAGCCGTAAACGTTCTCCGAGTACAGCATCACGCCTTTCACGCGGCGCGTGAATTCCGG
The DNA here is from genome assembly GCA_031375445.1 of Burkholderiales bacterium. Classification (GTDB taxonomy): domain Bacteria; phylum Pseudomonadota; class Gammaproteobacteria; order Burkholderiales; family Usitatibacteraceae; genus Usitatibacter. The sequence goes on from JANMHV010000368.1 coordinate 2,843, forward strand.
CAGCGGGTTCTCGGCGAGCCACCGGGCGAGCGGGAAGAGCGCCGAGGGGAAGGCCTCGATCCATTCCGGCCGGTGCTGCTCCAGCGCCTCGGCGTATTGCGGCATGTAGCGGCGCTCGAGGTGGTCCGAGGAGAGGATCAGCTGGCGCTTGATCGGCTCGTGCATCCAGATCTTGCCGCCCTCGCCCGCCGTGGGCACGGTGCGGCCGCGCAGCGCCAGCGTCATCTCGCCCTCCTCCAGGCCCACGCGGTCGCGGAAGGCCTGCATGAAGGCGTGCTCCTTGGCCCGCGTCACGTGCTTCTCGAGGAAGAAGCGCATCGGGTTGCGGGTCGAGCCTCCGGTGAACATCGTGAGGCGCGAAGTGGCCGGCATGTGCGTCGAGACGTAGGCCTCGGGATGGCGCTTGATGTCGAGCTTGTCGGTGACGGGGAGTGCCGCGAGGACCTCGCGCGGGTCGCGCACGCCGCGCAGCAGGCCGCGGTGCTCGCGATACGCGGGCACCGTCTCGATCGCCCAGCGCAGGCTCGCGTCGAGCTTGCGGCGCACCAGGCGCTCCATGGCGGCTGCGTCCGGGCGCGGCAGCGCCTCCTCGCGGAAGCGGTCGTAGGCGGCGCCGAAGCGAAGCCGCGGCGGCAGCCAGGCGTAAGCGCGCCCGGCCGAGGCCTTCAGCCAGTCCGGGCTTTCCATGTAGCGCCCGACGTACGGATGCAGCAGGTCGTCGATGGCCATCTCTACGCGAAGCGGGACCGGCGCTTGAAGGCGTCGGTCACCGAGAGGTCGCCCGCGCGGTTGATGGTGTGGATGCCGAGCACCGAATCGCCGGAGGGCACGATGCGGCGATCCTCCTCCTCGGCGTAGTGGTCTTCCGTGAGGTGAATCACGCGATGCAACGTGATCCCGGCGCCGTAGAGCGGCGCGCAGATCTGGCCCGGCCGGTAGAGCTGCCCCCCATGGGAAAAGAGCCGGCCCGCCGGACGGCTCGCGCGGACATCGGACTTGATCGGGTTGCCCGGGTGCGGCTTCCACTCGCCCATCAGCCGGTCGGACGAGAAGAGGTGCAGCTCGTCGTTGATCTCGCCGCCCGGAGCCGCCGCGTTGGCGAACATCCACCAGCGGTCGGCCGCCTTGTGGAGAGTGGCGTCGACGCAGAATACGTCGCGCATCAGCACGCGCTCGAGCTCCCACTTCGTGGGGAAGTCGACGCACTTGTAGATCTCGACCGTGTGGTTCTGGCCGGTCTCGGGAATCATGTAGAGCTCGCCGTCCTCTTCCAGCAGGAACGGGTACGACAGGTGGTAGTCGCGCTCGAGGACACGCACCGGTTCGCTGGTGGTGCCGTCGCGGCGCACCTCGATCACGCTGATGTGGGCGCGGCCCGCGGCGAAGGGCAACTCCTCGAAGAAGATGTAGTGGCGCCCCTTCACCGTGATCGGGAAGGGATCGGCCCAGAAGCGGTCCTTCGGCGGCTCGAGGCGAAAGAAGCCGTCGAGGGATCCATCCCACGGCTCCTCCGCGGAAAAGCGGTAGGCGAGCGACCACTGGTCGATGTGGGTCGCCTTCTCGATGGCGCGCCGCACGATGCGCGTGCCCATGATGGCCACGTCGCGGGCGATCGCGAGGGCGCCGGGATAGCCCTCGGCCGGAAGGGGCTTCGCGAGCTTCGTGCCCTCGTCCAGCCAGCGGGCGCCATAGGTGTGGAGCTCGCGCAGCGCGCGCGCGACGAAGTCCGAGCTCTTCGCGAACATCGCATGGCGAGTGCGGGAAACCGAGAACGGATAGGTGCGCGACCACGACGGGCAGGCGATCCGGTCGGGCAGTCCCGGGCGCTGGATGCGGATGCCCGAAGCGATGACCGTGGTGGCGTCGAGCACCTCGCGCACGCCGGCGAGCGCCTCCATCGCGCCCTGCTCCTCGCCGAAGGCGTAGCGCCAGGTGCCGTAGCGCGCCAGTCCCTCGAGGCACCTGGTGTCGAGGCCGTCGACCACGAAGGCGACGTCGAGACGCGCGTCGGCCAGGCGCTTCCTCCATCCGGCCTCGCAGCCCGCGGCGGACAGGGCCACGCGGCGCTCCGGCGCCACCAAGGTCGCCAGGTCGCCCTCGGCCGACCAGTCCATCCCGCCGAAGGCCTTCCGATCGAGGCGCGTGTAGGCGTCCCACAGCAGCGGGGCGCGTTCCGGCCCGCCCTCGCCGCACGCCAACAGGGCGAGCTCGGCGTGGTCGGAGGCCGCCACTTTCGCGAGCGCCTCCACCAGCCAGCGCGGCTGGCGGGAGGAAGGAGCGAAGACTCCGACTCGCAGGCGGGCTTTTCTTACAGCCTCCAAGCGCGGATCCCTTCGCGGCGCATGGGCGCGGTGTCGATCACGGACTTCACCTGCACCAGGCACCCCTGGCGCACGATCTTCTCCATGTACTCTTCGGCGGGCTTGTCGGCGAAGGTCTTGTGGGCGACGGCCAGGATCAGGCAGTCGGCGGCAGGCAGCTCCTCCCAGGTGCGCAGCTTGATGCCGTACTCGTGCAGCGTCTCGTCGGCGTCGGCCTCGGGGTCGTGCACGAACACCTCGCAGCCGAACTGCTCCAGCTCGCGGATCACGTCGATCACCTTCGAGTTGCGGATGTCCTTGCAGTTTTCCTTGAAGGTCATGCCGAGCACGTTCACGCGGGCGCCGAGGATGTTGCGGCCCTGGTGGATCATCTGCTGGATGGCCTTTCGGGCGACGTAGGGACCCATGCCGTCGTTGATGCGCCGTCCCGCGAGGATCACCTCGGGGTGGTAGCCGGCGAGCTCCGCCTTGTGCGTGAGGTAGTAGGGGTCGACGCCGATGCAATGCCCGCCGACCAGGCCCGGGCGGAAGTTGAGGAAGTTCCACTTCGTGCTCGCGGCGTTCAGCACTTCCTGGGTATCGATGCCGAGCTTGTCGAAGATGATCGAGAGCTCGTTCACGAACGCGATGTTGAGATCCCGCTGGGTGTTCTCGATCACCTTGGCGGCCTCGGCCACCTTGATGGTGGAGGCCTTGTACACCCCGGCGGTCACGACCGAGGCGTAGAGGTCGGCCACCTTGTCGAGCGTGCCGGCATCGTCGCCGGAGACGACCTTGAGGATCTTGGTGAAGGTGTGGTCCTTGTCGCCCGGGTTGATCCGCTCCGGGGAGTAGCCGACGTGGAAGTCCTGCTTCCAGCGCATGCCCGAGCAGCGCTCGAGGATCGGCACGCAGATCTCTTCCGTGGCGCCGGGATAGACGGTGGATTCGTACACCACGATGGCGCCGGGCTTGAGGTACTTGCCCACGATCCGGGAGGCGCTCTCGAGCGGGCTGAAGTCGGGCTGGCGCGCCTCGTTCACCGGGGTCGGCACGGCGACGATCACGTAGTCGGCGCGGCGGATCTGCTCCGGATCGTCGGTGACCGTCAGGTGCCCGGCCGACTTCAGCTGGTCGTGGGAAACCTCGCCGGTCGCGTCGTTGAAGTTCTTCAGCTGGAAGACCTTCTTGGCCGAGATGTCGAAGCCCACGGTCTCGCGCACCTTGCCGAAGGCCACCGCCACCGGCAGGCCCACGTAACCCAGGCCCACCACGCAGACGGTGGCGAGCTTCGGTTCGGTTGCGGGGGATGCGAACTGCGCCTCGGCTTCGGGGGTGTCGGCGATCGGGTTGGTCTCGAGCATGGAATGGGTCTCCGGCGGGGGCTGGGGTCGATGAAATTTCGCGATGGCCCATTCTCGAAAACCAGTTTGAAAACACGGGAGCGAGGACCCCTGCCGAACGGACTAGGGGTCTCGGGATTCTTCGACGGGGCGTCGGTGCCGGTCTGACAGGGGACGAAAGAATTACCCCCGGAGCGCTGCGCGCTGATAAGGCGGGGGGATGGGGATGAATGGG
>JANMHV010000369.1:0-9591 GCA_031375445.1 Burkholderiales bacterium
GGACTCGGCGAGGTTGTCCTGCACGATGACCTTGGCGTCCGACATCTCGTGGTAGAAGTCGTTGCCCTCGCGGGTGCGCTCGCCCACACCGGCGAACACCGACAGGCCCGAGTGCTGCTTCGCGATGTTGTTGATGAGCTCCAGCATGTTTACCGTCTTGCCCACGCCGGCGCCGCCGAAGAGGCCGACTTTGCCGCCCTTGGCGAACGGCGCCACCAGGTCGATCACCTTGATGCCCGTTTCGAGCAGCTCCACCGAGGGCGAGAGCTCGTCGAACTTGGGGGCGGAGGCGTGGATCGAGCGGTACTCGTCCGCGTTCACCGGGCCGCGCTCGTCGATCGGGCGCCCGAGCACGTCCATCACGCGGCCGAGGGTCGCGGGGCCGACCGGCACCGAGATCGGCTTGCCGGTGTTCTTCACCTTCATGCCGCGGCGCAGCCCGTCGGAGGAGCCCATCGCGATGGTGCGCACCACGCCGTCACCGAGTTGCTGCTCGACCTCGAAGGTGAGCCCCTTCTCCGCGAAGGAATCGCCGGTTTCCACGAGCTGGAGCGCGTCGTAGATGCGCGGCATGCCCTCGCGCGGGAACTGGATGTCGATAACCGCCCCGATGCACTGGACGATCTTGCCTTCGCTCATTTGGGTCGTGCTCATGGATTCGTGTCCTGAATGTAATGGATCTAGACGGCTGCGGCGCCGCCGACGATTTCCGACAATTCCTTGGTGATCGCCGCCTGGCGGGCCTTGTTGTAGACGAGCGTGAGGTCGTCGATGACGCTCGAGGCGTTGTCGCTGGCGGATTTCATCGCGACCATGCGCGCGGACTGCTCGCTCGCGATGTTCTCCGCGACCGCCTGGTAGATGATCTGCTCGATGTAGCGCAGCAGGAGCTGGTCGAGCACCACGCGCGCATCGGGCTCGTACAGGTAGTCCCAGTTCTTGCGCACCGCGCGCTCGTCTTGCTTCAGCCGGTCGGCGGGCAGCGGCAGCACCTGCTCGACCACCGGCTCCTGCTTCATGGTGTTGATGAAGCGCGTGTAGACGATGTAGAGCGCGCCGATGCGGCCCTCCATGAACGCGTCGATCTGGACCTTGACCGGTCCCACGAGCTTTTCCATGTGCGGCGTGTCGCCCATGCCGACCACGTGCGAGACGATGTTGCCGCCGAAACGCTGCAGGAAGCCGAAGCCCTTGTTGCCGAGCGCGGTGAGCTGGACCTTGCGGCCCTCCCCCTGGAGCTCCTTCACCTTGCCGAGTGTCAGGCGCAGCGCATTGGTGTTGAGGCCCCCGCACAAGCCCTTGTCCGAGGTGACCACGATCAGGCCAACGTCCTTCACATCGGGGCGATTCACCAGCGCCGGGTGGCGGTACTCGGGATTGGCGTGGGCGAGGTGTGCCGCGATGGTGCGGATCTTCTCGCCGTAGGGGCGCGCGTGGCGCATGCGCTCCTGCGCCTTCCTCATCTTCGAGGCGGCGACCATCTCCATGGCCTTGGTGATCTTGCGCGTGTTCTGCACGCTCTTGATCTTGGTCCGGATTTCTTTGCTGCCTGCCATTCAATTTCCTTGTCATCGCCGCGCGAGGCGGGGATCCAATGATTGGGCCCCCGCCTTCGCGGGGGTGACGATCAATACGCGGCGTTCTTCTTGAAGTCTTTAATCGCTTCGTGCAGTTTCGCCTCGTCGTCCTTCGTGAGGTCCTTGGTCGACTCGATGCGCTCCACGAGGTCGCCGTACTTGCCCTTCACGTAGTCGCGCATCGCCTTCTCGGCGGCGAGGCCCTTCTTCACTTCGATGTCGTCGTAGTAGCCGTTGTTCACCGCGAAGAGCACCAGCGCCATTTCCCACACCTGCAGCGGCTGGTACTGCGGCTGCTTCATGAGCTCGGTCACCATGCGGCCGCGCTCGAGCTGCTTGCGGGTGGCTTCGTCCAGGTCGGAGGCGAACTGCGCGAAGGCCGCGAGCTCGCGGTACTGCGCGAGTGCCAGGCGCACGCCGCCGCCCAGCTTCTTGATGACCTTGGTCTGGGCTGCACCGCCCACTCGCGACACCGAGATGCCCGCGTTGATGGCGGGACGGATGCCGGCGTTGAAGAGGTCGGTCTCGAGGAAGATCTGGCCGTCGGTGATCGAGATCACGTTGGTCGGGACGAACGCCGACACGTCACCGGCCTGGGTCTCGATGACCGGCAGCGCGGTGAGAGAGCCGGTCTTGCCCTTCACCGCGCCCTTGGTGAAGTCCTCGACGTACTTCTCGTTCACGCGCGCGGCGCGCTCGAGGAGCCGGCTGTGGAGATAGAACACGTCGCCGGGGTACGCCTCGCGTCCCGGGGGCCGGCGCAACAGCAGCGAAATCTGGTGGTAGGCCCACGCCTGCTTGGTCAGGTCGTCGTAGACGATCAGCGCATCCTGGCCGCGGTCGCGGAAGTACTCGCCCATGGTGCAGCCCGAGTACGGGGCGATGTACTGCATCGCCGCGGGGTCCGACGCCGTGGCGGCCACCACGATGGTGTAGGCCATGGCGCCCGATTCCTCGAGCTTGCGCACCACGTTGGCGATGGTCGAGGCCTTCTGGCCGACCGCCACGTAGACGCAGAAAAGATCCTTGCCCTTCTGGTTGATGATCGCGTCGACGGCGACCGCGGTCTTGCCCGTCTGGCGGTCGCCGATGATCAGCTCGCGCTGGCCGCGGCCCACGGGCACCATCGCGTCGATCGACTTCAGACCCGTCTGCACCGGCTGCGAAACCGACTTCCTCGCGATGACGCCCGGGGCGACTTTCTCGATCGGCTCGGTCATCTTGGCGTTGACCGGGCCCTTGCCGTCGATCGGCTGGCCCAGCGAGTTCACCACGCGGCCGATCAGTTCCGGGCCCACGGGGACCTCGAGGATGCGCCCGGTCGACTTGACGGTGTCGCCCTCGGAGATGTGCTCGTACGGGCCCAGCACCACGGCGCCGACGGAATCACGCTCTAGGTTTAACGCGAGCCCGAAGACGTTGCCGGGAAACTCCAGCATCTCGCCCTGCATCACTTCGGCCAGGCCATGGATGCGGCAGATGCCGTCGGTCACCGAGATCACGGTCCCCTCGTTGCGCTTCTCGGCGGCAACCTGGAGGTTCTGGATCTTGGACTTGATCAGCTCGCTGATCTCTGAGGGATTGATCTGCATTGCGGGATCCTTTGCCCTTGCGGGGCCTTATCGGGTCAGCGCCGCGGCCATCTGGGCCAGGGCGTCACGAACGGATGCGTGGATGACTTGGTCGCCGACCTGCACGCGCGCCCCGCCGAGCAGCTCGGGGTCGACGTCCAGCTCGGTTTCGATCTTCTTGCCGTAGCGCTTCTCGAGGGCCGAGACGATTTCCGCGCGCTGCGCATCGGTGAGCGGCTGCGCGCTGGTGATGCGCGCGCGCAGGACGCGCTCGTGGTCGTGCTTGAGGTCCTCGAACTGCTCGGCGATGGAGCCGATCAGCACCGGCCGGTTGTTGTCCACCAGCATCCCGAGCAGGCTCTGCACCAGGGGATGCAGGCTGCCCGAGGCGCCGGCGGTGAAGATTTCCTTCTTCTGCGCGGCCGCTACCTTGGGATTGAGCAGGATGGAGTGCATCTGCTCATCCCGCGCGATGGCGGCCACGACTGCCAGGCTTTCCGCCACGGCGCCGAGTGCGTTCTGCTCCAGCGCGGAGCGGAACGCCGCTTCGGCATAGGGGCGGGCGACGGTCGCGATCTCGGCCATGGGCTAGAGCTGCGCCTTCAGCTGGTTCAGCATGTCGGCGTGGGCCTTGGCGTCCACCTCGCGCCTCAGGATCTTCTCGGCCCCGGCCACCGCGAGCTGGGCGACCTGCTCGCGCAGCTGCTGGCGCGCGGACTGGACCTCCTGCTGCAGGGCGGCCGTGGAAGACGCGGTGACGCGGTCGGCCTCGACCTTGGCCTGGAGCTTGGCCTCCTCGATCCTCTGGCTCGCGCTGCGCTCGGCTTGGGACATGATCTCCTGGGCACGAGCACGGGCATCCTTCAGCAGCGCGTCCGTCTGGGTCTTGGCGTCGGCGAGCGAGGAGCGGCCCCGCTCGGCCTCGGCCAAGCCGTCGGCGATGTGCTTCTGGCGCGTCTCGATGGCGCGCAGCAGCGGCGGCCACACGAACTTGACGCAGAACCAGATGAACGCGGCGAAAGCCAGCGCCTGCGCGATCATCGTGAAGTTGAAGTTCATAAGGCTTCCCTCTCGGGACTTTCGGCGTTAGCGGACCTGGGAGAGCAGCGGATTGGCGAACGCGAAGAACATCGCGAGGCCAACGCCGATGATGAACGAGGCGTCGATCAGGCCGAGCAGGAGGAACACCTTGGCCTGCAGCTGGGGCATGAGCTCCGGCTGGCGCGCGGCGCCCTCGAGGAAGCGGCTGCACATGATGCCCACGCCGACGCAGGCGCCGAGGGCGCCCAGGCCGATCATCAGGCCGATGCCGACGCCGGTGTAGGCCTGGATCATGGCGATCATTTGAAGTTTGTCCATTTTGCTTTTCCTTTCGGTGTACTGGGGTGATGAATTGAGGGGGTTACTGCAAGCGGGTCAGTGGCCTTCGTGCGCCATCTGGATGTAGACGATGGTGAGCATCATGAAGATGTAGGCCTGGAGGGCCACGATCAGGATGTGGAAGATCGCCCATCCGAGGCCCAGCACGATCGCGGCGATGGCGCCGACGACTCCCACCGCGGCCATGATCCACAGCAGCAGGAAGATGATCTCGCCGGCGTACATGTTCCCGTAGAGTCGCAGCGAGTGCGACAGCGGCTTGGAGATGTACTCGACCAGGTTGAAGACGAAGTTGAGCGGCCACAGCAGCGGATTGGAGCCGAAGGGCGCGCAGAAGAGCTCGTGGATGAAGCCGCCCACGCCCTTCACCTTGATGGCGAAGCCGATCATCAGGAACCACACCGAGAGGGCCAGCGCGAAGGTGGTGTTCACGTCGGCCGTGGGCACGATGCGGAAGCCATGGTCGGCATGCGGGATCTTGGCGGTGAACCACGCCACGATGTCCACCGGCAGGAAATCCATCGCGTTCATGAGGAGCACCCACACGAACACGGTGAGCGCCAGGGGTGCCACGAACTTGTGGCGGTCGCCGTGGAAGATGCCCTTCACCTGGTCGTCGATGAAGTCGAAGCACAGTTCGACGAACGCCTGCCGCTTGGTGGGCACCCCCGAAGTCGCGCCGCGCGCGACCCACCAGAAGAATCCAAGGCCCACGAAACCCAGCAGGATCGATACCACCAGGGTGTCGACGTGCAGGGTCATGAATCCGCCCTCGCCGATCGGACGGGCGAAGAACGTGAGGTGGTGGGAAATGTATTCCGAAGGGCTCTGGTACGAGGCGGCCATGCGAAGTCTTCTTTTCCGTCACTGTCCCCCGGCGGGCCGGGAAGTCTGGTTTACCTCGGTGTCGCGCACGGCGATGGCCGCGGCGAACACACCCACCGTGACCACGAACGCGGCGAAGAACGCCACGAGCACGATGTCCCTGTAAAACGCGAGCACAAGCCACAGCTGGATGACGATAAGGAGGATCTTGAAGGCCTCCGCCCGCATCATCGTCCGGAGCGCATCCCCGGCCGTCCCGTTACTGCCCTGCGCTGCGCGCCATCCGTAGACCCCGCCTGCGACCACGTTCACGATCCCGCCGAGCGCCGCTGAGGTGAAACCATCCATTCCCCAGGCGATTGCCGAGACGGTCGCAAGCATCGCGGTGGCTATGAGCTGCCACCGGAGAACCACGCGGAAGGGCCGGGCGGGGGGTCTGAATACGCGAAGCGAAACCATTCGATTATAGCGTTTCGGGTAAATGGGCGTCAAAAGTATCGTGCAGCGCAGCAATGTAGCGGTTCAGCGGGTCGTGAGGCGCTTCACCAATCCCTGCAGTTCATCGAGGCTCGAATAGTCGATCACCACGCTGCCACGGCCATTGGCGCGCGGCTTGAGCTCGACCGAGGCACCGAGCGATTCCGAAAGCTCTTCCTGGAGCCTGCGGGAGTCCGCGTCGAGGCGAGCCGCGGCGCGCTTGGCCACGGGCGCTGCAATCGCCTGCTGGACGATCTTCTCCGTCTCGCGCACCGACAGGCCCTGGGTCGCGACCTGGGTGGCGACCTCGACCTGGCGAGCGCCCGAAAGGCCCAGGAGTGCGCGGGCGTGTCCCATGTCGATCTTGCCGTCCTGCAGCATCGCCTGCACCGGAGCCGCCAGCTCCAGCAGGCGCAACAGGTTCGTGACCCCCGTGCGTGAGCGCCCGATCGCCTTGGCCACCTCGTCGTGGGTGAGCTTGAACTCGCGAATGAGGCGCTGCAGGCCGAGGGCCTCCTCGAGGGGGTTCAGGTCCTCGCGCTGGATGTTCTCGATGAGCCCGATGCCGAGTGCCACCTCGTCGGGAACCTCGCGCACCACGGCCGGCACCACCTGCAAACCCGCCATCCGTGCCGCGCGCCAGCGGCGCTCGCCGGCCAGGATTTCGAATTGCGAATCCCCCACCGGCCGCACGATCACGGGCTGGATCACGCCTCTAGCCTTGATCGACTCGGCGAGCTCGGCGAGCGAGGTCTCATCCATGTGCGTGCGGGGCTGGTACTTACCCGGCTTCAACTGGCCGATGGCGATCTGGGCCAGCGTCTCCTCGCCCTTGGCCGCGCGATTGTTGCCGCCCAGCAGCGCGTCGAGGCCACGCCCCAGGCCCTTGTGGCGCGTGGTCATGCGGGCTCCGTCACTTCCATGCCGCTCCTCTCGAGCAGTTCACGCGCGAACTGCAGGTGCGCCACGGCGCCCTTCGACAGCGGATCGTGCAGGAGCACCGGCTTGCCGAACGAGGGCGCCTCGGCGATGCGCACGTTGCGCGGGATCACGGTATCGAAAACCTTCTCGCCATAGTGGCGCTTCAACTCCTCTGAGACCTGCACGGTGAGAGTGCTGCGCGGGTCGTACATGGTGCGCACCAGCGCCTCGATCTCGATCGCGGGGTTGAGGTTCTGCTTCACCTTGCGCAGCGTCCCCACCAGGTCGGAAAGTCCCTCGAGGGCGTAATACTCGCACTGCATGGGGATGATCACCGCGTCGGCGGCGGCGAAGCCGTTCACCGTGAGCATGTTGAGCGCCGGGGGGCAGTCGATCACGATGAAGTCGTAGTTGACGGCGACCTTGGCGAGGGCCTCGCGCAGGCGGAACTCGCGACGCTCGATGCCGATCAGCTCCACCTCGGCGCCGGCGAGGTCCCGGTTCGAGGGCACGATGTCATAGTTGCCTTCGCAGCGCCGAATCGCCTCGGCGGCACCATGCTCGCCGAGCAGCATTCCATATACCGTGTACTCGCAGGCGGTCTTGTCGACGCCGCTGCCGGTCGTGGCATTGCCCTGCGGGTCTAGGTCCACCAGCAGCACGCGCCGAGCGTAGTGCGCGAGGCTCGCGGAGAGATTGACCGCGACCGAGGTCTTTCCCACGCCGCCCTTCTGGTTCGCGATGACGAAGATCTTCGCCATCACGCGGCCTCGAGCAGCACGAGGTGGCGCTTGGCCTCGAGCGACGGCACGGTGAGCTCCACCACCTCGGAAACCCGGTGGGTGGGTGGCACGCGCGCGATCTCGTCGTAGGGATAGACGCCCTTCATCGCTAGGAGCCGGCCGCCGGGAGCCACCAGGTGCCGTGCCTGCGCGACGAAGTCGGCGAGGTCGGAGAAGGCGCGCGAGACCACCACGTCGAACGGCTTGGCGGGGCGGTAGGCCTCGACCCGTTCGCACGCAACCGTGACATTTGCGAGCCCCAGCTCCGCCCTCGCCTGCTCGAGGAACGTTCCCTTCTTGTGACTCGAATCGAGCAGCGTCACCGCAATTCCGGGCCGCGCGATCGCGACCGGGATGCCGGGGAAACCCGCTCCGGCGCCGACGTCGATGAGGGTTCCAGCCGCACCCAGGTGCGGCAGCAGCGAGAGGCTGTCGAGCACGTGCAGCACCACCATCTGCTCGGTTTCACGGACCGCGGTGAGGTTGTGCACCCGGTTCCACTTCGCCACCAGCTCCAGGTGGGCGGCAAGGCGCGCCGGGGCGCCTTCCGGAAGCACGATGCCCATCGAATCGAGGCCTGCCGCGATCTTACCGGCGAGGCTCATGCCGAGGTCCCCTGCGCAGTGGCAGCCGCCGCGGCTCCATGGCGCTTGATGTGCACCAACAGCAGCGAAATGGCAGCCGGCGTAACGCCCTGGATCCGCCCGGCCTGCCCGACCGTTTCCGGTCGGTGGTGGGCAAACTTCTGCTGCACCTCGCGCGAGAGTCCCCGCACCGAGGCGTAGTCCAGGCCCGGCGGGATCGCCGTATTCTCCTGCGCGGCCTGGCGCGCGACCTCGTCCTTTTGCCGTTCGATGTAACCCGCGTACTTCGCGGCGATCTCCACCTGCTCGGCGATCTCGGGCTCCGCCGCGCCTTCCATCCAGTGAGCCAGTGAAGCGTAGGTCACGTCGGGCCGCCGCAGGAGATCAAATAGCGAGTGCTCGCGATCCATGGCCTTTCCTAGCGTATCTATCTGATCTTGCACGTTAACTTTCTCAGGGTGAATCCATGTGCGCTTGAGCCGGGCCGATTCTCGATCCAACGCATCGCGCTTGCGAGCGAAGGCCTCCCAGCGCGCGTCATCGACCAGGCCGAGCGTCCGTCCTGTCTCGGTAAGACGCAGATCGGCATTGTCCTCGCGAAGCTGGAGCCGATACTCGGCACGGCTGGTGAACATCCGGTACGGCTCGGAAACGCCCTGGGTGACCAGGTCGTCGACCAGGACGCCCAGGTAGGCCTCGTGCCGGGCCGGGCACCATCCGGGCTTGCCCCGGGCGTGCAGCGAGGCGTTGATGCCCGCCAGGAGCCCCTGGGCCGCTGCCTCCTCGTAGCCGGTGGTGCCGTTGATCTGCCCGGCGAAGAAGAGTCCCGCGATCGCCTTGGTCTCGAGCGTCCTGGTGAGCCCCCGCGGATCGAAGTAGTCGTACTCGATCGCGTAGCCGGGCCGCAGGATGTGGGCGCGTTCCAGGCCGGGAATCGTGCGGACAAGCTCCAGCTGGACATCGAACGGCAGGCTGGTGGAGATCCCGTTGGGGTAGAACTCGTGGGTCTCGAGACCCTCGGGCTCGAGGAAGATCTGGTGCGAATCCTTGCCGGCGAAGCGATGGATCTTGTCCTCGATCGACGGGCAATAGCGAGGCCCCATGCCCTCGATCACCCCGGTGTACATCGGCGAGCGATCGAGGCCGCCGCGGAGGATCTCGTGCGTGCGGGCATTGGTATGTGTGATCCAGCAGCTCACCTGACGCGGATGCATATCGCGGCGGCCAAGATAGGAGAATACTGGCGTGGGTTCATCGCCTGCTTGTTCGATGCATTTGGAGAAATCAATGCTGCGACCGTCGAGCCGCGGCGGGGTACCTGTTTTCAAGCGGCCTACGGGCAGGTTCAGCTCGCGCAGGCGCGCAGAAAGCGTTAGCGCAGGCGGATCTCCAGCGCGCCCTGCAGAATAATTTTGCATGCCGACGTGTATCTTGCCAGCCAAAAAAGTCCCTGCGGTCAACACCACGGTTTTTC
>JANMHV010000374.1:0-5229 GCA_031375445.1 Burkholderiales bacterium
GACAAGGGCCGCGGCCCCGTGGCCACGGTGCTGGTCAAGTCCGGCACGCTCAAGAAGGGCGACATCGTCCTCGCGGGCGCCGTGTTCGGCCGCATCCGGGCCATGAACGACGAGAACGGCAAGCCCGTCGCCGAGGCGGGACCGTCGATCCCGGTCGAGATCCAGGGCCTGCAGGACGTGGCCCGCGCCGGCGACGACCTGAACGTCCTCACCGACGAGAGGAAGGCGCGCGAGATCGCTCTCTTCCGCCAGGGCAAGTTCCGCGACGTGAAGCTCGCCAAGCAGCAGGCGGCGAAGCTGGAGAACGTGTTCGACCAGCTGACCGAAGGCGCCAAGCCGCTCGCCCTCATCATCAAGGCCGACACCCAGGGCTCCTACGAGGGCCTCGCCCACGCGCTCACCAAGCTGTCCACCGACGAGGTGCGCGTGAACATCGTGCACAGCGCCGTGGGCGGCATCACCGAGAGCGACATCAACCTGGCGCTCGCGTCCAAGGCGGTGGTGATCGGCTTCAACTCGCGGGCGGACGCCGCGGCGCGCAAGCTCGCCGAGAACTCCGGCGTCGACATCCGCTACTACAACATCATCTACGAGGCGGTGGATGACGTGAAGCTGGCCATCAACGGCATGCTGACGCCGGAGCGCAAGGAGTCGATCGTCGGCACCGTCGAGATCCGCAACGTGTTCCGGATCTCCAAGGTGGGCACGGTCGCCGGCTGCATGGTGACCGACGGCGTGATCCGCCGCGGCTCCTCGGTGCGCCTGGTCCGGGGCGGCGTGGTGGTGCACACGGGCGAGCTCGATTCGCTCAAGCGCTTCAAGGACGACGTGCGCGAGGTGAAGGCGAACTTCGAGTGCGGGCTCTCGCTCAAGAACTACAACGAAATCCAGGTGGGCGACCAGCTCGAGGTCTTCGAGATCGTCGAGGTCGCGCGCTCGCTCGCCTAGGGCCGCCCATGCCAGCCGAACGCGGCGCGCGCATCGCCGACCAGATCCAGCGCGAGCTGGCGCAGATCATCCGCCTGGAAGTCCGCGACCCGCGCGTGGGCATGGTGACGGTGACCGGGGTGGAGCTCGCGCGCGACCAGTCCCATGCGAAGGTGTTCTTCACCATCCTGGGAACGGCCGAGGCGATCGCCGATGCCCAGGAAGGTCTCACCCGGGCCGCCGGTTTCCTGCGCTCGGAGCTCGCGCATCGTCTCACCACGCGCAAGGTCCCGGAGCTGCACTTCAGTTTCGACGAGTCGGTCGAGCGGGGCATGCGCCTGTCGCAACTCATCGACGAGGCCTTGAAGCCGAGCTCGGAAGCCGCGCCCGGCACGCCGCCCAAGCCCTCCCGCGGCCCTGGCCGCTAGCGGCGCGTGAGCGCGCCGGAACGCGCCCCGGAAGGGGTGCTGCTGCTGGATAAGCCCCCCGGCATCACCTCCACCCGCGCGCTCGCCACCGCCAAGCGCCTGCTCGGCTCGCGCAAGGCGGGCCACACCGGCACCCTCGATCCCTTCGCCACGGGGCTGCTGCCGCTGGTGTTCGGCGAGGGCACCAAGTTCTCGCGTTTCCTGCTCGATTCGACCAAGGGCTACCACGCCACGATGCGCCTGGGCGAGGAGACCCCTACCGGCGACACCGAAAGCCCGGTGGCGATGACCTTGCCGGTCACGTGCGGGGACGCGAAAGTGGCCGCGGTGGTGGCCGCATTCACCGGGACCCTCTCGCAGGTGCCGCCGATGCATTCCGCCGTGCGGGTCGGCGGCAAGCGCCTCTACGAACTGGCGCGAGCCGGGGAGGAGGTCGAGCGCGCTCCCCGCACCGTGCGGATCGAGCGGCTCGAGGTCCTGGGCCGCGAGGGCCGGGACCTCACCGTCGCCGTCACCTGCTCGAAGGGCACCTACGTCCGCACCTTGGCGGTCGACATGGGCCGGGCGCTGGGGTGTGGCGCCCACCTGGTGGCGCTCAGGCGGGTGGCGGTAGGTAATTTCACGTTGCAAGATGCCGTTACCCTCGTCGAAATGGAGGGTAACGACGTCGATTGGCGCCGATCGCGCCTGCTCCCCGTCGAGAGTTTGGTGGCCAGCCTGCCACGCTGGAGCGTCCCCCGTGAGGCGGCCGTGCGGTTCGTGCAGGGGCAGGAACTCCCCGATCCCCCCGGGGCGCCCGGGGCGGAGGTGGCGGTGTTCGGCCCCGGGGACCGGCTCGTGGGCGTGGGGTTGGTCGGTCCCGAAGGCCGGCTCGCGCCCGCGCGCCTCATGTCCTTCGACAACCCCAAATCCCCTGATTTTGCTTGAGGAAATGCCCGGTTTCGGGCTAAAATCGATCCTTCGACCGAATGATCAGTAAACGGATCAGTAAACATATAGAGAGAGCACGGAGTCCACATGGCCGTTACCACAGAAGACCGCGCAAAGACCGTCGCTGATTACCAGCGCGCCCAAGGCGATACGGGTTCGCCCGAAGTCCAGGTTGCGCTGCTGACCGCGCGCATCAACATGCTCGCCGAACATTTCAAGAAGCACGTCAAGGATTTCCACTCGCGCCGCGGGCTGCTCCATCTCGTGAGCCAGCGTCGCAGCCAGCTCGACTACCTGAAGCGCAAGAACGTCGAGGGATACCGCTCGCTGATCGAGCGCCTCGGCCTTCGCAAGTAAGGATCCGGCCGGGACCCGAGCCCCGCGACGCCTCCCCCAGGAGCGGTCGCGGGGTTTTCGTTTTCAGGCTCCCCTCTCCACCCCGGGGCGGCTGGCTGGCGCATCCAGCACCACCCCCCAGATGAACAGGAACCCAACGTGAAATCGATCAAGAAGACCTTCTCCTTCGGGCGTCACCAGGTGACCCTGGAGACGGGCGAGATCGCCCGCCAGGCCGACGGCGCCGTGCTCGTCACCATGGACGACACCGTGGTCCTCGTGACCTGCGTCGGCCGCCGTGAAGTCAAGCCGGGGCAGGATTTCTTCCCGCTCACGGTCGACTACCAGGAGAAGACCTACGCCGCGGGCAAGATCCCCGGCGGCTTCTTCAAGCGCGAGGGCCGCCCCTCCGAGAAGGAGATCCTCACCTCGCGCCTGATCGACCGGCCGCTGCGCCCGCTCTTCCCGAGCGGCTTCTACAACGAGGTCCAGGTCATCGCGACCGTGCTCTCGATCAACCCCGAGGTCGACTCCGACATTCCGGCGATGATCGGCGCCTCCGCGGCGGTCACGCTCTCCGGCATCCCGTTCGAGGGCCCGATCGGCGCCGCTCGCGTGGGCTACATCAATGGCGAGTACGTGCTCAACCCGGAAAAGGGCGAGCTCGAATCTTCGCAGCTGAACCTGGTGGTCGCAGGCACCGAGACCGCCGTGTTGATGGTCGAATCGGAGGCCCATGAGCTGTCCGAGGAAGTGATGCTGGGCGCGGTGATGTTCGGCCACGAGCAGATGCAGGCCGCGATCCGCGCCATCAACGAGCTCGCCGACGAGGGCGGCAAGGACGACTGGGACTGGGAAGCCAAGGAGTCGGACGCGACCCTGGTGGAGAAGATGCGCGCGCTGGTCGAATCGGATCTCAACGACGCCTACCGCATGAAGTCCAAGTCGCTGCGATCCACGCGCCTGGACGAGATCAAGAAAAAGGTCTGGGACACCTGTGTCCTGGTCGAGGACAACCCCGCCGACGCCAACGTGGCGCGCGGAATCCTGAAGGAAATGGAAGCGAAGATCGTCCGCGGCCAGATCCTCAATGGCGAGCCGCGCATCGACGGCCGCAACACCCGCACCGTGCGCCCGATCTCGATCCGGCCCACCATCCTGCCGCGTGTCCACGGCTCAGTCCTTTTCACCCGCGGTGAGACCCAGGCGATCGTCACCACCACGCTCGGCACCGGCCAGGACGAGCAGCGCATCGACGCGCTCCAGGGCGAGTACACCGAGCGCTTCATGATGCATTACAACTTCCCGCCGTTCTCCACCGGCGAGACCGGCCGCGTGGGCTCGCCCAAGCGGCGCGAGATCGGCCACGGCCGGCTCGCCAAGCGCGCGCTGCTGGCGGTGCTGCCCTCCAAGGAAGAGTTCGGCTATACGCTGCGGGTCGTTTCCGAGATCACGGAGTCCAACGGCTCCTCGTCGATGGCCTCGGTGTGCGGCGGCTGCCTCTCCCTCATGGACGCGGGCGTGCCGCTGAAGGGCCACGTGGCCGGCATCGCCATGGGCCTCATCAAGGAGGGCGGCCGTTTCGCGGTGCTCACCGATATCCTCGGCGACGAGGACCACCTCGGCGACATGGACTTCAAGGTGGCGGGCACCGAGCGCGGCATCACCGCGCTGCAGATGGACATCAAGATCACCGGCATCACGCGCGAGATCATGAAGGTGGCGCTGGACCAGGCCAAGGAAGGCCGCATCCACATCCTCGCGATCATGAAGCAGGCGGTCCCCGGCCCGCGCATGGAGATGTCCGACTACGCTCCGCGAATCCTCAAGATGAAGATCAACCCGGACAAGATCCGCGAGGTGATCGGCAAGGGCGGCAGCGTGATCCAGGCCCTCACGCGCGAGACCGGCACCACCATCGACATCGAGGACGACGGCACGATCTCGATCGCGTGCCTGTCGGCCGAGGCGGGCGAGGATGCGATGAACCGCATCCGCGCCATCACGGCGGAAGTGGAAGTCGGCAAGGTGTACGAGGGCCCGGTGCTGCGCCTGCTGGACTTCGGCGCCATCGTGCAGCTGCTGCCCGGCAAGGACGGCCTGCTCCACATCTCGCAGATCGCCCACGAGCGCGTGAACGCGGTCTCGGACTACCTCAAGGAAGGCCAGATCGTGAAGGTGAAGGTGATGGAGGCCGACGACAAGGGACGAGTCCGGCTGTCGCGCAAGGCGCTGCTGGACGCGCCCGCGCGCACGGAAACCCCGCCGCCGGCTCCGGCCGAGTCGGCTTCGCAGTAAGGGGCGTTATAATTCCCGTTCGCCGGAAGTGCGGTGCCATCGCGCGGCGAACGGGTGCTCTGGCAGCCGTGAGCGGGGTGTAGCGCAGTCTGGTAGCGCGCTTGCTTTGGGAGCAAGATGTCGGGGGTTCGAATCCCTCCACCCCGACCCGCCCTTCAACAGGATTCCGGATTCGCGCCCGTAGCTCATCCGGATAGAGCACCGGCCTTCTAAGCCGGGGGTAACAGGTTCGAGTCCTGTCGGGCGCGCCAGTAATGTCTTCGATGGTGGCTGTAGCTCAGCGGTAGAGTCCTGGATTGTGATTCCAGTT
>JANMHV010000386.1:0-19387 GCA_031375445.1 Burkholderiales bacterium
CTGCCGCTGTCGGACTCGGTCATGTAGAGGTGCTTGTTGCCGGGGCCGCCATAGGCCCGGTTGGTGGTGGCGAGCCCTGCCGCGGAGCGCATCCGGTATAGCGGCTCGCCCAGGCGCGAGAAGAGCCACGCCGTGCCGAGCCCGCAGTGGGCGATGGCGAGGTTGCCTTCCGCGTCCATCGCGAGGCCATCGGGCCCCGCCAGCCCGCCCGAGAGCGTGATGAACGCCGCCACCTTCGAAGTGCTGCCGTCGGGGTGCAGCGGCAGCCGCCAGATCTGGTTCGCGCGCGTCACCGCCACGTAGAGCGCCTTCTCGTCGGGTGTGAGCACGATGCCATTTGGGCTGGGGATCGTGTCGATGAGGAGGTCGACGTGGCCGTCGGGCTTCAATCGATAGACGCGCCCGGTCGGGTCCTGCAGCCCGGTCTGCCCCTGGTCGGTGAAGTAGAGGTCGCCGTTCTTCGCGAACACCATGTCGTTCACGCCCTTCAGGCCCTCGCGGCGCACGCGGTCGAGCACCGTCGCGACCTTGCCGGTGGCGGGGTCGAGCACCATGATTCCGCGCAGGTGGTCGGCGATGAAGATGCGCCCGTCCTGGTGGATCTTGAGCCCGTTGGGCCAGCCGTCGTAGCGCGCCACCAGCGTCCACTCTCCCGCGGGGGAGACGCGCAGGATCCTTCCGTAGGGAATGTCGGTCACGTAGAGGTTTCCGGCGCGATCGAACGAGGGGCCCTCGAGGAAGGAGTGCAGCTCGGCGTGGTCCTTGCCGAACGCCCAGCCGGATTTCTCGCCCTTCATGCGCAGGTTCTCGGGAACCCGGGAGAAGACGCGGGTGGAAATTTCGGGGGGTGCGTTGTACATGGATTCAGGCTCCGACGATGCGGGAAGGGTTCTGACCGAGGATGTATTCGGTGTGGATGTCGCCGCGGAAATAGGATTTGCCGCATTGCACGACCTTGCCCGCGGCGTCGCGGAAGATGTTGTCGCGCACCAGGAGGGCGGCACCCGGCTTCACCCCGATCCGCTCCGCGAGCGGCTTGGTCGCGTTCACCGCGGTGAGGCTCACCTCGATCGCGGGGATCGGGTGCCCGAGGATGGCGCCGAGGAACTCGTGCGCCGACTGGCCCTCGAGCATCGTTGCCGTGACCTTCTCGCCCAGCTCGCGCGGCAGCCAGCGCACCTCCACCCCCACCACGCGGCCATCGATGCGGCGCAGGCGATCCATGCGGTAGACCCGCGCGGCCTTCCGGATCCCGAGGCGGGTCGCGACGTCGGGGGGGGCTGCCACCAGCCGGAAGCGCGTGTCCGCGTACGACACCTTCTTGCCGCGCTGCGCCACCTGCTGCTCGAACGAGTGGACCTTGAGGGTATCGATCGGCGAGACGATCGACGGCGGGTCGGCCACGAACGTCCCGCGGCCAGCCTGGCGTTCGATCAGGCCCTCGTAGGCGAGGCGGGAAAGCGCGTGGCGGACGGTAACCCGGGTGGTGCGGTACTCGCCGGCGAGCTCCGTTTCCGAGGGCAGGCGGTCACCGGGGCGCAGTTCTCGCCCGGTGATGCGCTTGCGGATCGCCTCCTGGATGCGGAAGTAGATCGGGGTGAAGCGCTCGGCGCCGGGCAACCCTTCGGCCATGTCGCGACGATTTCCTGTTGACGTATAGTTGTGTATACAACTATCGTGCAAGAAGCTCAAGCCGGCCCCGAAGAAACCGGCACTAGATCACCCGCACGCGCAGCCCTGAGGAGAAAGTCCCGTGAAATCATTCGGCATGGTGTCGACCAGCGGCATCCTGGGCTACGGGTTCCCCGAGGCGTCGCTCGCGACGGCGATGGCGCGCTCCCCCGACATGATCGGCGTCGATGGCGGCAGCGTCGACCCCGGTCCCCACTACCTCGGCTCCGGCAAACCCTTCGCGTCGATCATGGCGATCCGCCGCGACCTGCGCCTCATGTTGCGCGCCGCCATGGCGAGCCGCATCCCGATGGTGATCGGAACCTGCGGCGGCGCGGGCGGCGAGCCCCACCTCGAGCTCACGGCGCGGCTGGTGCGCGAGATCGCGCGGGAGGAGGGCATGCATTTCAAGATGGCCCTCATCCACGCCGAGCAGGAGAAGTCGTTCATCCAGAAGAAGCTCGCCGACGGCCGGGTGAAGCCGCTTTCCAACGCGGCGCCGCTGGATGCCGCCACCGTCGATCGCACCGTGCGCATCGTCGGCATGATGGGCCCGGAGCCCTTCATGCGTGCGCTCGATGCCGGCGCCCAGGTGGTGCTGGCGGGGAGGAGCAGCGACCCGGCCTCGTTCGCCGCCACCGCCATGCGCTCGAAGGTGCCGCCGGCCCAGGCCTGGTACGCGGGCAAGATGCTCGAGTGCGGCGCGACACCTTCCGTCCCCAAGGGCCACGACGTGCTGTTCGTGAACGTGGACGACGAGGGCGTGACCTGCGAAGCGACAAACCCCATCCGCCGCTGCACGCCGCTCTCCATCGCCACCCACAGCCTCCACGAGAACTCGAGCCCCTGCTTCCACGTGGAGCCGGGCGGCCTGCTGGACACTTCCGACTGCCGCTTCGACGCGGTGAGCGACCGCGCCGTGAAAGTGAGCGGAATGCGCTGGACCCAGGCCAAGCAGTACACGGTGAAGCTCGAGGGCGTGGAGCTCGCGGGCTACCGCGCCATCACCATCGCCGGCACGCGCGATCCGCTCCTCATCGGCCGCTTCGACCAGTGGATCGAGACGGTCAAGGAAGAGGTGCGCAAGAAGTCCGCCGCCTTCGACGTGAAGGAGTCGGACTACACGCTCACCTTTCACGTCTACGGCCGCGACGGGGTCATGGCCGAGCGCGAGCCGGTGAAGCAGATCCAGTCCCACGAGCTCGGCATCGTGGCCGACGTGGTGGCGAAGTCCCAGGAGGTCGCGAGCGCCGTGCTCGCCATGGCGCGCACCAACCTGCTGCACACCGATTTCCCCGGGCGGCTGTGCCGCGAAGGCAACATGGCCTTCCCGTTCTCGCCGTCCGACATCGAGGCGGGGGAGGTCTACCGCTTCGTGATGAACCACGTGGTCGAGGTGGAAGACCCGTGCTCCATGTTCCCGATCGAGTTCGAGACCGTCTGAGGCAAATCCCATGGCGCGCATCCGCGACATCGCGAAGGTCTGCCGCAGCAAGAACGCGGGCCCCTTCCATATCACCATCGACGTGGCGTTCGACGAGCCGGCGATGTTCGAGAAGGTCCAGGCGACGGGGGTGCTGAACCCGGCGCTATTCGCCCGCCTCTACAACGTGGCCGAGAGCGACGTGCTGTTCACCGTGTACCGGCCGGGCTACGCCTTCAAGGCGACAATCCCGCGCCTGAAGTCGGCCGGCGACATCGGCGATACCGACGTGTACGGCGCCCAGCAGCACGCGCCGTTGCTCGATGTCGACATTCCCATCTAGGCTCGTCACCCCCGAGCGCCTCACCCAGGCGGCGTCGATCCTGGGCGGGCTCGTCATCTGGGAGCTCATCGCCTCCCAGTATTCCGCATTCATCCTGCCTCCACCCAGCGCGGTGTTGAAGCGCCTCTTCGACCCCGCCTACGACGTGAAGCTCGTGGTGGCGCTTTATGGCGCGCTGCAGCACATGCTGGTGGGCTTCGGGCTCGCGGTCGCGGTAGCGGTGCCGCTGGGCATCGCCATGGGCCGCATGCCGCGCCTCAATGCCATGCTGGACCCGATCGTGAACGCGCTCTACGCCATCCCGGCGGTGGCGTTCGTGCCGTTCCTAATCATCTGGTTCGGACTCTTCTTCGAGTCGCGGGTGGCGCTGGTCTTCATCATGGCGTTCCCCGACATGCTGGTGGTGATCGTGGCGGGGGCGCGCGACATCAAGCGCAACCTCTTCGCCGTGGGGCGCTCGTTCGGGGCCAGCCCGCTGCAGGTCGCCTGGAAGATCGTGCTGCCGGCGATGCTGCCGTTCCTCATGACCGCATTCCGGGTCGGCATCGCGCGCGCCATCAACGGCATGATCACGGCCGAGCTCTTCCTCGCCGCGGTGAACCTGGGCGCCATGATGAAGACCAGCGCGCGCACCTTCGATTCCACGAGCCTGCTCGCGATCGTGGTGGTGGTGTGCCTGCTGGGGCTCGCGGCCCAGTCGCTCATCGCGGCACTCGAGGGACGCTTCCTCCACTGGCACCACCGCCGATGACCCGCGCCCAACGCCTCTTCTGGAACGCGGCGGGCATCGTGCTCTTCCTGCTCGCCTGGGAGATCGTCGGCCGCTGGCTGGGAAGCCGCATCATCGCGCCGCCGAGCGGGGTGGCGAAGGAATACCTCGAGCTGCTGCGCGCCGGCACCATGCTCTCCGAGCTCGCGTCGTCGCTGCGGCAGATGCTGGTGGGCTTCGGCTTCGCCTGCGCCATCGGCATGCCGCTGGGCATCCTGATGGGCCGCGTGAAATGGATCGAGCGGATCATGACGCCCTGGATCGGCATGATGGTGGTGACCTCGGTGGCCGCGATGGTGCCGCTCTTCCTCCTGATCCTCGGCACCGGCTTCGCCTTCCGCGCCACCATCGTGTTCGTGGCCTCGGTCTGGTACATCGTGATCACCTCTTACAACGGCGCGCGCGGCGTGGACCCGGGGCTCGTCTCGGTGGCGAAGTCGTTCGGCGCGACACCGCTGCAGACCATGGTCAAGGTGGTGCTCCCGGCGGTCTACCCCTACCTCATCGCCGGCGCCCGAATCGGGCTCGTGCACGCCATCCGCGCCATGGTGATGGCCGAGATGTTCGTGATCCTCGGCTACGGGGGGCTCATCCACCAGACGGGCATGATGGCGGATACCGAGCCGCTGATCGGGCTCCTGGTGACCCTGA
Organism: Burkholderiales bacterium; assembly: GCA_031375445.1. GTDB lineage: Bacteria > Pseudomonadota > Gammaproteobacteria > Burkholderiales > Usitatibacteraceae > Usitatibacter. Next base: position 4,858 of record JANMHV010000386.1, read on the forward strand.
TGGCGGTGAGTGTCGCGGCCACGTGGCTGCTGCGCACCGTCGGCAACAAGGTCGCACCCTCATACGAACAACGAGTCGCCGGAGCCTGACGGCGCGAAACCGCCAACCGATACAACTTTCCGAGGAGAAAAAGGATGAAGACGACAAGGCGCCAGGCGCTGGGAATGGTTTCAGCCACGGTGGGCATGGGCATGGGCCTGGGTTTCGGCCGGATCGGGTTCGCGCAGGACAAGTCGAAACGGGTCCTCACCGGGCATATCCTCGGTAACTCGCTCGCGATCCACATCCCGGCGATCGCGGCACTGAACGAGGGCCTGCCGGCGCTGGGCTACGCGCCGCCGAAGTTGACGCGCATCGATTCGATGCAGGTGATGACCCAATCGATCATCGGCAAGTCGGCCGACCTGGGAGAGGCGGACATCTCCTCCACGCTGCAGGCCTCCCTCGCCGGCGCCGATCTAAAGGTGATCGGCCTGGTGTACGCGAACTCCAGCCTGGTCTTCGTCGCCAACTCCGACAAGGTGAAGGATTTCGCCGACCTGAAGAAAGAGGGCGTGATCGTCGCCGTCAACTCCAAGGGCGACTGGATGCACGCGATGCTGACCGGCCCGCTCGTGAAACGCGGCGTCGATCCCGAGAAGGTCACCATCGTCGAGATCGGTGGCTCGGCCTCGCGCGTGCAGGCGCTCCTCGCCAATCGCGTCCAGGCAGTCCCCGTCCACATCGACCAGACCCCCGACATCCTGGCCAAGGGCAACTACAAGATCCTGCTGAAGCCCTGGGAGGAATACAAGCTCTTCATCGCCGAGTGCTGGCTGGTGAGCGGCACGTGGCTCCAAAACCCGGAGAACCGCCGCCTCGCGGTGGATATCCAGAAGGCGACCCTCACCTCGTTCCGCAAGACCAACAAGGATCTCGGCTACTTCGGCAACTGCTACCGCAAGTACTCGACCATCAAGGGTGCGGCGCAGATGACCGACGAGCAGCTGAAGCCCGTGTGGGAGCTGCTGTCGAAGACCGCGCGTGCCTGGCCCGACGACGGCAACTTCAAGCGCGAGCAGTTCAAGGACTTGCTGCCGGCCTACAAGTCGGTAGGCGCCTTCCCGAAGGAGCCCGACCTCGACCGCCTGATCGACACCAGCATCACCGAGCAGGCCCTGAAGGAACTCGGCTAAATTGGCCACGAAGCTCGAGGTACGCCAGGTCTCGAAGGGCTTCCGCCAGCACGGCGAGGTGCTGCCCGTCCTGCAGGATTTTTCCCTGTCGGTGGCGGACCTCGAGTTCCTGGTGCTGCTCGGGCCCTCGGGATGCGGCAAGTCCACGCTGCTACGCATCATCGACGGCATCGACGGCTGCGACAGCGGCTCGGTGCTGCTGAACGGCAAGGACGTGACGGGAACCACGGGCGGGGGGCGGGGGATGGTGTTCCAGTCCTTCGAACTCTTTCCGTGGCGCACGGCACTCGGCAACATCGAGTTCGGGCTCGAGGTGGCGGGCGTCCCCAAGGCCGAGCGGCGGGAACAGGCGCGCCACTACATCAACCTGGTGGGGCTGACACAGTTCGAGCGCTCCTATCCCCACCAGCTCTCCGGGGGCATGCAGCAGCGGGTGGGGATCGCGCGGGCTCTCGCGATCAAGCCCGACCTGCTGCTGATGGACGAGCCCTATGGTGCCCTCGACGTCCAGACCCGCGACCTGCTGCAGATCGAGCTGCTGCGCATCTGGGAAGCGGAGAGGAAGACGGTGGTCTTCGTCACCCACTCGATCGAGGAGGCGATCTTCCTCGCCGACCGCATCGTCGTGATGACGCCGCGGCCCGGGCGCATCGAACGCGTGATCGAAGTGCCGTTTCCGCGCCCGCGCGATGAGGCGATGAAGGCGACCCCCGAGTTCCTGGCGCTGCGCCGCGACATCTGGTCGACGCTCAAGCAGGGCGCGCACATCTGAACCTCCGCCTGGCACGGACCCCGACAAGGAATGAAATGAAGCTCGCAGTCCTGCCCGGCGACGACATCGGGCCCGAGATCACCGAGGCCGCCGTTTCCGTCGTGAAGGCCGCCAGCGAGCGTTACGGGCTGGGCCTCACGTTCGAGACCCACGAGGTGGGGATGGCCGCGCACCGCAAGGGCGGCACCACCATGCCGGAGCCAGCGCTCGCCGCCGCACGCGCGGCCGACGGCATCATCCTGGGCCCCGCCGGCATGACGGCCTATCCGCCGCGGGAGGAGGGCGGCATCAACGTGCCCGGCACGGTGAGGAAGCAGCTCGACCTTTTCGCCAACCTGCGTCCCGCCCGCTCGCGGCGCATCGTCCCGCGCTCGCACCCGGGGCTGGATCTCATGATCGTGCGCGAGAACACCGAGGGCTTCTATGCCGACAGGAACCTCCACATGGGCTACGGCGAATTCATGCCGACGCCGGATGTGGCGATGTCGGTGCGGGTCATCACCGCGCGCGCCTCGCGGCGCATCGCCGAGGAGGCGTTCCGGATGGCGGTGACGCGGCGCAAGCACGTCACCATGGTCGGCAAGCGCCACGTGCTGCAATGGACCGACGGCCTCTTCATGCGCGAGGTGGAGGCGGTGGCGGCGCGGCACCCGGAGGTGAAGCTGCGCGAGGTCGACGTGGACGCGATGGCAGCCGAGCTCTATACCCACCCGCAATCCTTCGATGTCGTTCTCACCACCAATATGTTCGGCGACATCCTTTCCAACCAGGCGGTGGCGCTTTCGGGGGGGCTCGGCCTCGCGGCGTCCCTCAATGCGGGCGAGAACCACGCGGCGGCGAATGCCGGCCACGGCTCGGCGCCGGACATCGCGGGCAGGGGCATCGCCAACCCCGTGGGCCTCATCCTTTCCACCGCGCTGCTGCTTCGCTGGTTCGCACGCAAGGGCCGGGGAGAGGGGTTCGCGCGGGCGGCGGAGGCCATCGAGTCGGCCGTGGACCGGACGCTCGACGGCGGGCTTCTCACCAAAGACCTGGGGGGGTCGGCCTCCACCCACGCTTTCGCGCAGGCGGTGGGGTCCGACCTGCGTTAACCGCTCCTACGAACGCTCGCGGTCGCGGCGCACCGATACCTTCTTGCCCTTCAGCTTGGTGCGGGTCAGCGCCCGGATCACGTCCTCGGCCGACTCCTCGGCCACGTCCACCAGAGAAAAACGATCGGTGATCTGGATCGCACCGATGCTCTTGCCAGACACACCCGCCTCGTTGGCGATGGCGCCCACCAGGTCCTGGGGACGGATGCCGGCCAGGCGGCCCGCGGCGATGTAGAGCTTCGCCATGTCGGGCTCGCGCTCGCGGTCGCCACTGCGTGGGCGTGGCGCGGGCTCGCGTTCCGGGTCCCCCTTCGAGGAGCCTCCCGATTCCTCGTCCTCGGAATCGCCGACCGTGGCCTCGTGGAACAGGCGCACCGCGGCCATGGCGATCTCCACCGGGTCGAACTCGGAAGAGAGCGCGTCGACCACCACGCGGTAGTGCTCGTTGTCCTCCTCGCCGACGAGTGCCTCCTGCAGCGCGGAACGGGTGAGCTCGAGGCGGCGGGCCTTGAGATCCGCCACCGTGGGGACGCGGGCCACCTCGATCTTGTGCTTGATGAGCCGCTCGATGTTGCGCAGCAGGTGCTGCTCGCGCGGCTCGACGAAGGTGATCGCCACCCCCTCGCGCCCGGCGCGGCCGACGCGGCCGATGCGGTGCACGTAGGATTCGGCGGCGGCGGGCAGGTCGTAGTTCACCACGTGGGTGAGGTGCTCCACGTCGAGGCCGCGGGCGGCGACGTCGGTGGCCACCAGCAACTGCGTGGTGCCTGCGCGCAGGCGCTTCATCACGCGGTCGCGCTGCTCCTGTGACATTCCCCCGTGCAGCCCCTCGGCCTGATAGCCGCGGGCGTTGAGGGTCTCGGCGAGCTCGTCCACCTCGATCCTCGAGCGGCAGAAGATGATGGCGGCGGTGGGCGCCTCGAGGTCCAGGACGCGACCCAGCGACGAAAGCTTGATGTCGCGTTTCACCATGTAGGCCTGCTGGCGCACCTGGGCCACTTCACCCGCACGGGTCGGCGCCTTGGCGATCTTGATCCGCATCGGATCGCGCTGGTTCCTCTTGGCGATGGCCTCGATGCGCGGCGGCATGGTGGCGGAGAAGAGCACCGTCTGGCGCCCGGGGGGCGCTTCGGCGAGCACCGCCTCGATGTCTTCGGCGAAGCCCATGTCGAGCATCTCGTCGGCCTCGTCGAGCACCACCACCTTGATGGCGCCCATCTGCAGGCTGCCGCGGCGCAGGTGGTCCAGCGCCCGGCCCGGGGTGGCGACCACGACGTCGATGCCGGCGCGCATGGCGTGGAGCTGGCGGCCGATGGGCTGCCCGCCGTAGACCGGCAGCACGCGCACGCCGAGCGCCTTGCCGTAGCGATGGATCGCCTCGCAGACCTGCATGGCGAGCTCACGGGTGGGGACGAGCACCAGGGCCACGGGGCCATTGGAACCCGCCTTGCCCTCGTTCACGATGCGCTGCAGGATCGGCAGCGCGAAGGCTGCGGTCTTGCCGGTGCCGGTGGCGGCCTGGCCCAGCAGGTCCCGCCCGGCGATGAGGGGGGGGATGGTCTCCCGCTGGATCGGGGTGGGTTCCTCGTATCCGAGGGCGCCCAGCGCCGCCACGAGGGGGGCGGCCAGCCCCAGGGAGTCGAAACCGCCGGTCTCTTCGGCTTGTTCAGCTTGTTCGGTGTGTTCTTGTGTCATGATCTTTCGCCATGGGAGCTATCAAACAACTATCTGTTCTGATTGGACTATTGACTCTTTTCGCGGCCTTCGGGGGGCATGCGGCGAAGAGCACGGTTTGCACCATCACGGTCAACTCGGACGACGAGCGCGAGGTGTTCCGCCGCCACCTGCCGGGGGACCAGTACGAGTTCGTGGAGCTGGTGGAGCGCGGCCGGCCGGACTGGCTGGCTGCTTCCTGCCGCCGCGGGGTGCGCTGCGACCTCCTCATTATCTCAGGTCACTTCGCCGGCACGGAGTTCTATTCTTCGAAGGTCGATGTCGCGGAATCTTTGAAGGTGGAAGAGATCGAGCGCGCGCAGTGCGGCGAATCCTGCGCCGGACTCTTCGGGAACCTGAAAGAGGTCTACCTTTTCGGCTGCGATTCGCTCAAGCCCGAGCCGGTGAAGAGCGCGATGCCGGAGATCGTCCGCGGCCTGGTGCGCGCCGGCAGCACCCGCGCCGAGGCCGAGCGCTTGGCGCGGGATCTCAGCCTGCGGCACGGGGAGGCGAGCCGCGACCTGATGCGCCGGCTCTTCCCGAACGTGCCGGTGATCTACGGCTTCTCCTCGCTGGCGCCCTACGGCCGCGTGGCCGGGCCGATGCTGGAGGGTCTGTTCCGCTCCGGGGAGTCCGGCGACATCGGCAGCGGGCGGCCCAGCGAGCGGCTGCTCAAGCTCTTCGGGCAGGCGAGCATGGTGGCGACTCGCGGCATGGTCGAGGGCGAGCTCCATGCCGATTTCCGCGGGCGCTCCTGTGCGGCTCTGGACGAGCGCGTCGCGGCGGGTGCCAAGGTGGGAGTGATGCACGCGGCGCTCCAGGGCGACATGCCTTCGCTTCGGATGGCTTTCCCTCGCGTGGAGCGATTCTTCGCTGCACTCGATGATTCCGCCCGTGCCGATGCGGGTGTGCGCGAGGCGCTGGTGACGGTCGCCGGTGATTCGGCCACGCGCTCGCGCTACCTCGAGGTCGCCCGCGATACCGGGGACCCGGCGCTGCGGCTGCGGATGCTCGACCTCGCGCAGTTGGTGGGTTGGCTCGATGAGGCGGGGCTGCGCTCCGAGCGCGCGCTCACCGTGCGCGACATGCTCGCCGATCGCGCCCTCGGTTACGGCGAGGTGGACCTGGTGTGCACCCTGAATCGCTCGCGCGACCTCGAGTCGCTGGTGGGACAGTACCGGGTGACGATGCCGCAGGGCGCCGGGGCGGCCCACGCTGCGGCGCAGGCGTGCCTGGGGAGCGCCGAGGCGCGGCTGGGCGTGCTGCGCGCCCTCGCAAGCCCTGATGACGGCGAGGTGCAGGCGGCCCAGGCCTACCTGCGCCACCATCCCATCACCGACGGGCGGGAACTGCGCCATGTGGTCGCGGGCATCGCGGCGATGAAGGGTGGGCCGTCGCAGGCGCGCGCCATCGAGACGTTGGCCCGGCTGCACGTCGAGGACGACCAGGTGCTGCAGGACCTGGCACGCCTCTTTTCGCGCACGACCTCGCTGCCGGTGCAGCGCGCCATTGCCGAAGTCTTCATCCGCGCCTCGGCCGCGGGTCTTCCGCGTGAATCGCTCGCCGCCACGTTCCGGAAGCACCGTATGCGTTCTCCCGACGGCGGCGAAGACTTGATCGACCTCGCGATCCGCCGCCTCACCTCCTGAATAATTGGGTCAGAACAGGTTTCTGGATAAGCTGTTCTGACCCAATTATTGGCCGGCGTGCGCGGCGAGGCGCTTCACCTGCCGCCCCTCGGCATCGAAGTTCGCGGGATCGAGCCACGCCTCGTGGGCGGCCTTGATCCCCGGCCAATCGGTGTCGATGATGGCGTACCAAGCGGTGTCGCGGTTGCGGCCCTTGTAGACCACAGCCTGGCGGAAAATGCCCTCGAAGGTAAAGCCGAATCGCAGCGCTGCTTCGCGCGAGGGGGCGTTCAAGTGGTCGCACTTCCACTCGAAGCGCCGGTAGCCCAGCTCGTCGAAGGCGCGGGCCATCATGAGGTAGATCGCCTCCGTGGCCTGGCGAGTGCGCTGAAGGCGTGGAGAGAAATTGATGTGGCCCACCTCGATCACGCCATGATTGCGGTCGATGCGCATCAGGGCCGCGACACCCGCCGCCTTGCCGGTGGCGAGGTCGATGATGGCGTGGAACATCGGGTCCTGGGTGGAAGCGGACTTCGCCACCCACGCCGAATACGCCTCGGGGGTCAGCGGCTTCTCGTCGAAGAGGTAGGTCCAATGGGTGGCGTCGCGGTCGGCGGCATTGGCCTCGAAGAGGTCTCTCGCGTGTCGCACGGGGTCGAGGGGCTCGATGCGGACGTAGCGGCCGGTCTTCGGGGTGGCTGGAGGCGCGGGCCGGGCGCTCCAGTTAGGGACCTGCGGACCGATGGGCTGCGCCGCGCGCGTCGACTGCGGCATCTCTTTCCTCGGCATGATCGGAGGGAAGGCCCATTGTGACCGAAGTGAATAATTGGGTCAGAACAGGTTTTTCGAAAAAACCTGTTCTGACCCAATTATTCTCGGATCTCTGCTGAGACCGCCTCCCGCCGTACGCGGTGGAGCAGCGCGCCGAGCGTCTCGGGCATGACGGGTTTCACCACGTGCTCGTCGAATCCCGCCTCGCGCGAGCGGCGCTTGTCCTCGTCGGCGCCATAACCGGTGAGGGCGACCAGGCGCGTATCGCGCCGCACGATCCGCCGCATCCGGCGCGCCACCTCGTAGCCGTCGAGCTCCGGCAGCCCGATGTCGAGCAGGATCAGGTCGGCGTCGACGTCGGGGGCGATCTGCAGCGCCTTCATGCCGCTGAAGGCCACCTCGGCATGGTGGCCCATCAATCCCAGCACGTCGGCGAGCGAGTTGGCCGCGTCCTCGTTGTCGTCCACGATGAGGATGCGCAACGCCTCGTCGCCAGCGGGCCCCTCCGCGACAACGCGAGGCGCCGCGGGCTGGGTTTCGCGCGCCGCGGTGGCGAGCGGCAGGTGCACCGTGAAGGTCGTGCCGCGGCCGATGCCCTCGCTTGCGACTTCCACGCGCCCGCCGTGCAGCTCCACCAGCGCGCGAACCAGCGTGAGCCCGATGCCGAGCCCGCCCTGGGCGCGGGCGAGCGCCACCGGGGCCTGGGCGAACAGGTCGAACACCTGGCCCAGCATCGAGGGCTCGATGCCCACGCCATCGTCGCGCACGCGCACCACCGCCTCGCCGCCATGGCGCTCGACGGTGATGGCGATGAACCCGCCGGGATCGGTGTACTTGGCGGCGTTGTGCAGGAGGTTGGAGAACACCTGGGTGAGGCGCACGTTGTCGGCATCGATCTCGATGGGGATCTCCGGCAGGTCGATCCGCACCCGGTGGCGCAGGGCATCGAGGAGCGGCCGGCTCGATTCGATGGCGTCGGCGACCACGTCCCCGAGCGAGAGCCGATGGCGGCGCAGTTCGATGCGCCCGTGGCTCACGCGCGAGACGTCGAGGAGGTCCTCCACCAGTCGCGACAGCTGCCGCACCTGCCGCGCCATGATGTCCAGGTTACGCTCGCTGGCGGCTCCGCCGGCGCGGCGCATGAGCTCGATCGAGGTTACCAGCGGAGTGAGCGGGTTGCGAAGCTCGTGGGCGAGCATGGCGAGGAAATCGTCCTTGCGGCGGTGCGCGTCGTAGAGGCGCGCGTTGAGGCGGGATTGCTCGGAGCGCGCGGATTCCAGCGCTGCGGCGAGCGAGCGGGCGCGATCCGCCGTGGCGCGCGAGTCCGCAGCCGCCGCCTTGGCGAACTGCGCCTCCTGCTCCGCTTGCAGCGCGCGCGAGAGCATGGGCAACATCCGCTCCAACTGGGCCACGCGTACCGGATCGTGGTGACCCCCGAGGAGCACGGCCGCCACCTCGGTGGGAGCCAGGCAGCGCGCAATGCGGCGGCGTCCCATCGGCAGCTCGACGGATTCATCGCAGTGGGGGCCGGCGCCGCAGCGCTTGAGGAACGCGCGCCATGTGGCGCCCCCGGCCAGCGTCTGGGGGAACCCCGGCGCGGGCATGAGGGTATCCAGGTGGGGATCGCGAACGAAGAGCAGCAAGTCCTCCGCTCCGCAATGCAGCGCCAAAGCCCGCGCCGCGTCGGCCCGTCGTTCCGGGCAGCTCAGCGCGACGAAGAGGTCGAGGGTGTCGTTTTCCTGGCTCACTCGGTCACGGCAGTACGCAGACCACCGCGGTGCAGTTGTGGAAGCCGCCGAACTGGCCTTCGGCGCGCGCGATCTGGCCGTAGGTGTTGCAGCCGATGAAGCCGGCAGGGGCGAGGAGCGCCGCGCACGCCTTCAACTCGTCCTCGAACGCGGCACCCAGCCGCAGGCGCGTGGCGACGCAATCGAACACCAGCGCGGCGCGGGGCTTCGAGTCGCCGAGGGCCGCGATGGCGGCCCGCGTGGCCTGCTCGGCGGCGAGCACCGCCGATTCGTCGGTGGTCTTCATCACGTGGACGATCGCGCCGTGGGGCACTTCCGCGGCGAGGCCGAGGGAGCCGTCGGCATTGACGGCGAGCGGCACGCGCAGCCGGAAGCCATCGGCACCCGCGAAGCCGAGGATGTTGTGGAGGAAGAAGGGCATGGCATTGGCGCGGTTGAAGGCCTGCCCGGTCGCGAGGGCGTAGTCCTCGATCGCGTCGACCGCGGGCATCCCGTTCAAGCTCACCAGTCGAGCGCCATCGACTTCCGTCACGCGCATTCCCCCGCTGCCGGGAATCCAGCCGTGGGAGACGCCGACGCCGATGGGCTTGGTGGAAAGCATCTCGAGCGCGACAACCGCGTCGGTCACGGCCTCGGTGCCCGCGAACACGTGCGTCTTCTGGAAACGCCCATCGTCGCCGGCGCCGCCGCCGAAGAAGCGGTAGTTGCCGCGAGTGGCCACCGTAAGCTCCTCGACCAGCGCATCGGCGTGGCCTGCGAGCGCGTCGGTCATGACCAGCGCGGCGCGGTATGGAAGGGAGGGGTTGTCGATTCCGAGGAAGCCTTCGGCGGCCTCGCGCGCCGCCGCCTGGGGGTCGCGGCTCAAATCGCGGCCGATGCCGACGGCGAAGTGCATTTCGGGGGAGCGGATCGCCAGGGCTGAGGCCTGGCCCTCGCCGCCACCGTTGTGGGAGAACTCCCCCGCCGAGGAAGAACCGACGATGGTGCGGGTGCCGCTCTCGGCCGCGAGCGCCGCGAGGAACGCGGCGTAGTCGTGTTGCGACGAGGCGAACACCACCACGGCGTCTGCTGCCTTGCCGTCGAAGGCCTCGCGGATGAGGCGCCCGAGCTCGGCTCCTGCGCGTGCGCTGTCCTTCTGGATGGTGACGACGGTGGCGGTCTGGGTCATGGTGGAATTTGCGAATCGAGAGAATTTGAAAGGCTATCCCTGTACAGGACGAAAGGCTGTAGGTGCGGTCCTACGTCGAGGGGTTGGCCGCAGGGTAAAATCGCGCATTCCCCTCGAAGCACACCGATGAACAGCCCCGGCCCCATCGCGGCGGAGGCGGCCCGGCGCCGCACCTTCGCCATCATTTCCCACCCCGACGCGGGCAAGACCACGCTCACCGAGAAGCTGCTGCTGTTCGCGGGCGCGATCCACATCGCCGGCAGCGTAAAGGCCCGCAAGGCCTCGCGCCACGCGACCTCCGACTGGATGGAGATCGAGAAGCAGCGCGGCATCTCGGTGGCGAGCTCGGTGATGCAGATGGAGTACCGCACCCACGTGATCAACCTCCTCGATACGCCCGGCCACCAGGACTTCTCCGAGGACACCTATCGCGTGCTCACTGCGGTCGACGCGGCGCTGATGGTGATCGATTCGGTGAACGGCGTGGAGTCGCAGACGATCCGGCTGCTGGAGGTGTGCCGCGCGCGCAATACGCCGATCATCACCTTCATCAACAAGGTGGACCGCGAGGGCAAGGAGCCGCTGGACCTGCTCGACGAGATCGAGCGCGTGCTCGGCATTCCCACCGTGCCTTTCACCTACCCGGTAGGCATGGGCAAGCGCTTCGGCGGCGTGTTCGACATCCGCGGCGACCGCATGCGTGTCTTCAAGGCGGGCGAGGATCGCGCCGGCGGCGACGAGGAAGTGATCGAGGGCATCGACAACCCGGCGATCGCCGAGCGCTTCGAGGCCTTCACCCAGGCGCGGGCCGAGATCGACCTCGTGCAGGGCGCTTCGGCGGGCTTCGATCGCGAGGCGTTTCTTTCAGGCCACCAGACGCCGGTATTCTTCGGCTCGGCGATCAACAACTTCGGCGTCCAGGAGGTGCTCGATGCCCTCGTGGAGCTCGCACCCCCGCCGGGGCCCAAGCCCGCGCTGCAGCGCGTGGTGGAACCCACCGAGGAGAAGTTCTCGGGGGTCGTCTTCAAGATCCAGGCGAACATGGACCCGGCGCACCGCGACCGCGTGGCTTTCATTCGCGTGTGCTCGGGGCGTTTCGAGCGCGGCATGAAGCTCAAGCTCTCGCGCACCGGGAAAGAGGTGAAGACGGCGTCCGCGGTTTCGTTCCTCTCGCAGCGCCGCGACCTGGTGGAGGATGCGTGGCCTGGGGACATCGTGGGACTACCGAACCGCGGTGTGCTGCAGCTGGGCGACACGCTCACCGAGGGCGAGATGCTGCAGTTCACCGGGCTGCCGTTCTTCGCGCCCGAGATCTTCCACACGGTTGAAGTGGCCGACCCGATCCGCAACAAGCAACTGCGCGTGGGACTGCAGCAGCTGGGCGAGGAGGGTGCCATCCAGGTGTTCCGTCCCCACCAGGGGGGCGCGCTGCTGCTCGGCGCCGTCGGGCCGCTGCAGCTCGACGTGGTCGCCCACCGCCTCGAGAACGAGTACCAGGCGCGCGCCCGGATGGTGCCCAGCAGCTACCGCCTCGCGCGCTGGGTGACGGCCCAGGAGCCCGGCGAGCTCGACCGCTTCATCGAGGCCAACGGCTACCGCGTGGCCTACGACGTGGTCGATGCGCCCGCGGTGCTCTACGGCCACCAGTCCGAGCTGCGCGCTGCGCAGGAGATCTGGCCCAAGATCCAGTTCCACAAGCTGCGCGAGCACGGCGGGCTGGTGGTGCATGGGAACAAGATCGCTGCTTGAACCTTAGGGGACAGACCCCCAGTTGCAGCAAGTGAACCTTAGGGGACAGACCCCTAAGCGTCCCACGTGTCGAGCTACCGCTCGACAAGGCTTAAGGGTCTGTCCCCTAAGGTTATAAGGTTCGACTGCTGCAACTGGTGGTCTGTCCCCTAAGGTTCAACTGCTGCAACTGGTGGTCTGTCCCCTAAGGTTCTCTCCCCGAAACAAAGGAGGATTCCCATGAAGCTCTACTACTCTCCCGGCGCCTGCTCCCTGGCACCCCACATCGTCGCCCAGGAAATGGGAATTCCCGTGCAGCTGGATCGCGTCGACACCAAGACCCACAAGACCGCGGCCGGCGCCGATTTCATGGCGGTGAATCCCAAGGGTTACGTCCCGGTGCTGCAACTGGACGACGGGCAGCTCCTCACCGAGGGTCCGGTCATCTCGCAGTACCTCGCCGACCGCCGGCCGGAAAGCGGCCTCGCACCCACCGCGGGCACGATGGAGCGCTACCGGCTGCAGGAGACGCTCGGCTTCATCAACTCCGAGATCCACAAGAACTACGGCCCGCTCTTCGGCAAGGACACGCTGCCCGCGGTGCGCGAGGAAAAGCTCGCCACGCTCCAGAAGCGCTATGCGTTGGTCGAGAAGCAGCTGGACGAGCGCGACTTCCTCTTCGGCGACCGCTTCACGGCGGCGGACGCGTACCTCTTCACGGTGACCAACTGGGCGGCCCACGTGAAGCTGGACCTGTCCGCCTTTCCGAAGCTCGCGAAGTTCCAGCAGCGCGTGGCCGCCCGGCCCGCGGTGCGAGCCGCGATGCAGGCCGAGGGCTTGCTCAAGTAGTATTTTCTTATATCGACACCCGGGGAGGCGGCGATGGGGCAGACGGTGCTGTTGGCGGAATCGGATTCGAGGCAGGCGATGAGCATCGCGCGCGGCCTGCAGCAGCGGGGCTTCGAGGTGGTGACGGCCACCGATGCCTCCCACGCGTTGAGTGCGGCGCGTGCGGAGCGCCCCGACATGATCGTGATGAACAGCCAACTCGCGGGCGGCGGTGGGGTGGTCGCGTTGAAGCGCATCCGCTCCAACGTCTACACCACGAACATTCCGGTGCTGATGCTGGTGCCCAACTCGAAGACCGAGAGCGAGGTGATGCGCGTGGGCGCGCAGGCCTGCCTGCCCCCGGAGCCCGAGGCCGGCGCCTTGAACGCCGCGATCCGGAAGCACCTGCAGGAAGAGCTCGACTTCACCACTGCACCGGCGGAAGTGCTGACTGCCCCGGAACGCGTCAAGGAGCTGAGGGATACGGGTCTCCTCGACAGCCCGCCGGAGGAGTCCTACGACCGCCTCACGCGGCTCGCGCAGAAGCTGCTGGGAGCGCCCACGGCGCTGGTCTCGCTGGTGGACACGAACCGGCAGTTCTTCAAGAGCCAGGTCGGGCTCGCGGAGCCGGCGTCGAGTGCGCGGCAGATCGAGCTTTCCCACTCGTTCTGCCAGTGGGTGGTGTCGGGCAACGAGAGGCTGGTAGTGGACGATGCCAGCGAGCACGCGGTGCTGCGCTCCAACCTCGCGGTGAAGTACATGAACGTGAATGCCTACGCCGGCATTCCGATCCACGGGCGCGGCGGCCAGGCCATCGGCTCGTTCTGCGCCATCGATTCGACCGCGCGCCACTGGACCCCCGAGGAGTTGGAGACGCTGGAGGATTTGGCGCAGGTGACGGAGGCCTATGCGCACCTCGGCCAGGCGAAGCTCGACCACGCGCAGCGTTCCGGGGCGCCGATGCGCAACCTGAGCGTCTCCGCGGGCGTGGCGGGGCGTGCGATCCAGGGAGTGGCCCGGATCCTGCGGCGTTTCGGCGGCCGGCTCGACGCGTCCGAGCGCGACGAGCTGCTGCAGGTCATCGAGGAGCAGAGCGGCCACCTGGTGGAGTCGGGCGCCGCGGGGTGACAGCCGGGTGAACTCCCCTTGCCGGTGAGCGCATTCCCGTCCGGGGGCGCGTTCTCCGACGCGTCGTAGGCGAAGGACGACGCGACGCGCCAGGTCCTTCCGGCATCTTTCTCGTGGATCCACGATGAAAATCGTGGGCATGCGTACATCGATCCGGATCCTCGCCAGTTTCGTCTTCACCTTCCTCCTCGTCATCGCCGGCGGCCTCGATGCCTACGGCGCGGGCAACGCGGGCAAGAAGACCGTCTGCACCATCACGGTGAATTCTCCCGACGAGAAGGAGGCGATGAAGCGCCGCCTGCCCGAGTCGCAATTCGAGTTCGTGGAGCTGGTGGAGAAGGGGCGGCCCGACTGGATGCGCTCTTCGTGCGAGCGAAAGGTGCAGTGCGATGCGCTGGTGGTCTCCGGGCACTTCAATGCCGGCGAGACCTTCTATTCCGACCGCCTCGAAGTCTCTGATCACCTGGCGATCGACGAGCTCGAGCGGGCCTCGTGCAGCGGCGACTGCCCGGGTATCTTCTCGCGGCTGAAGGAGGTCTATCTCTTCGGTTGCGAAAGCCTGAATCCCGACGCGACGAAGTATTCCTCGGCGTACGGCGAGAGCGGCCGCAGCCGCATGCGCCGCATCTTCGCCGGCGTGCCTGTCATCTACGGCTTCTCATCGGCGGCTCCCGTGGGACCTACCGCCGCGATGCTGCTCAACCGCCATTTCGACTCGTCGCCGAAGGAGATGGGCACGGGGCAGGTGAGCGCGGGGCTGCTGCGCGCCTTCTCGAAAAA
>JANMHV010000392.1:0-1636 GCA_031375445.1 Burkholderiales bacterium
GTCCTGGATCAACCCTCCCAGCACCACGATGGCGCCGTTATCCACCAGCACGGTGGATTCGAGCAGGCGCTTGTTGGTGATGATGTCGGCCGACTGCACCAGCGCCTTGTCGCGCGTGACGCTCGAGACTTCCTGGAAGATCTTCAACTTCACCGCACCGGCTTCGGACACCTGGGGCGTCACCCTCAGCGTGATGCCGATGTCCTTCCGCTCGATGGTCTGGAACGGATTGGTGGCGCTGGTGGAAGTGGGCGTGTAGCTGCCGGTGATGAACGGCACGTTCTGGCCCACGACGATCTTCGCCTCCTCGTTGTCGAGGGTGAGGACGTTGGGCGTGGAGAGCACGTTGGCGCCGGAATCGCCCTCGAGCGCCCGCGCCAGCACCTGCAGGTTGGCGATGTCGCCCAAGCCGGGGATGTTGATGGTGCCGCGGATGACGCCCAGGTTGAGGCCGTTGCCGATCAGCGCCCGGCCGCTCGCGATGTCGAGGATGTTGCTGCCCGGCGTGGTGCTGAAGTTGGTGCCGCCGAACACGGTGCGGCCGTCGCTGCGCTCGTTGGCGCCGTTCCACTGCACGCCGAACTCCTGGGCGAGGCCGGTGGAGACTTCCACGATCAGCGCCTCGACGTAGACCTGCTTGCGGCGCTGGTCGAGCGCGTCGATCACGGTGCGCAGGCTCCGGTACACGGGCTCGGAGGCCGTGATGATGATCGAGTTGGTGGGCGGGTAGGCCTGGATGACCGAGGCGGGCGCCGCCGCCGGTGCGATCGAGCCGCCGGTGCTGGTGGAACTCGTGGCCTGGGTCGCGGTGTTGCCCGTGGGGGTCGTCGTGGTGGTCGTGGTGCGCGAGGACTCGCTGCCCGAGAGCAGGCCACGGAGCGTATCGGCGATGCGCGTGGCCTCGGCGTTCCTGAGAAAGACGGTGTAGATGTTGTTGTTGCCAACGCCGGGCGCATCGAGGCCGAGGGCGAGCGTCTTCACCCGCGCCATCAGCTGCGGGCTGTCGGCGCGCACGATGAGGCTATTGGTGCGCACGTCCACGGCGATGGCGGCCTTCGGCAGCGTCCCCGGGGCATTGGCGGGCGCGGTCGCTTCCGGCACCACGCGCTGCAGCATCTGCGAGATGTCGATGGCGGAGGCGTTCTCCAGCTTGAGGATCTGCACCTCGGAATTGCCCGGGCGGTCGATCGACTCGATGATGCGCTGGATGCGCCGCACGTTCTCCGCGTAGTCGGTGATGACGATCGCGTTGTTGTTGGGATAGGCCGCGATGAAGTTGTTGGCGGTCACGAGCGGCCGCAGCACCGGCACCATCTGCGCCGCGTTCTCGTTCTGCAGGATGAAGACCTGGGTGACGATGCGGTCGCCGGCGGTTCGCGCTGCCTGCGCGCCCACGGGGCCCCCGCTGGTCTTGGCCTCGGCCTCGGGCACGATCTTCACGAAGCCGCCTTCCTCCACCGCCGCGTAGCCCTGCACGCGCAGCGTCGAGAGGAGCAGCTGGTACAGCAGGTCCTTGGAGACCGGGCGCTCGGAAACGATGTTCACGGTGCCGGTCACGCGCGGGTCGAGGATGAAGTTGCGCCCCGTGTGCTGGCCGATCGTCTTGATGACCGACTGGATATCCGCATTCACGAAG
>JANMHV010000457.1:0-4561 GCA_031375445.1 Burkholderiales bacterium
CATCCCATTCATCCCCATCCCCGCCTGAGTGAAAAGGGGCCGCAAGGCCCCTTTGTTCAACCGACTTCGGCGTTCATCAATCAGCCAGTGCGTCGAGCGCCTTCTGGAAGCGGTTGGCATGCGAGCGCTCGGCCTTGGCCAGCGTCTCGAACCAATCCGCGATCTCCTCGAAGCCCTCGTCCCGAGCCGACTTGGCCATGCCGGGATACATGTCGGTGTACTCGTGCGTCTCGCCGGCAACGGCGGCCTTCAGGTTCTGGCGCGAGCTGCCGATGGGGAGATCGGTGGCGGGGTCGCCGACGGCCGCCAGGTAGTCGAGGTGGCCGTGGGCGTGGCCGGTTTCGCCTTCGGCGGTCGAGCGGAACAGGGCGGCCACGTCGTTCTGGCCTTCCACGTCGGCCTTGCTCGCGAAGTAGAGGTAGCGGCGGTTCGCCTGGGATTCGCCGGCGAATGCGGCCTTGAGATTGTCGTGGGTCTTGGTGCCTTTGAGGGGTTTCATGCATGCCTCCTGTGGATCAACGGACGGAAACGGAAGGTGTTCCGATTTCTTGGTTTCGCCAGCCGAGGTTATTCCGCCGCGGCGGCGAACGTCCAATAGGATATTCCGATGCGCCCGATTGGATGCGCCAATCACCGCGCCGCCATGAAAAACGGCGCCCGAAGGCGCCGTCGTTCGACCTCTCGCGATCAGCCGAACGGTCGGCCATCCTCCCGGATCTCGCGACCCAGGCGCAGCTCCGAGCCCGGGTTTTCCTGCATCCGCGTCACGTATTCCTGGCCGCGGTACTCGTAGCGGACCTCGTAGCCTTTCACCGGGACGTCATTCCCGGCGATCAGGCGGCACTTCGACTTGTCGAGGTCGTTCTGCTCGTCCACGTTGTCGCGCTGGTTGATGCGGTTGCCCAGGATTCCGCCCAGGATCGCCCCGCCGACGGTCGCGGCATCGTTGCCACGCCCGCTGCCGACCTGGTGGCCCGCAACGCCGCCCACCAGGGCGCCTAGGGCGGTGCCCTTGTTGAGCGCGCTGCCGTCGGAAGAGCCGCTGCTGCGCAGCTCTTCATAGTGCCCGGCGCGGGGATTCCAGCATTCCTGGCGGGCGTCGCCCGCGGCATAGAGCGGGCGGGATTCGATCACGCGCGCGCTGTTGCCGCGATAGCGGCCGTCGCGGTAGGAATCGCGGTCGCGATACGTATCGCGTTCCGATTCGCGATAGTCGCGTGAATCGGACGAATTGTCGTACGACGGCTGGTAGTAGGTCTGCGCGAAGGCCGCGGGGGCGAGGGCGGTGAGCGCGGTGGCGACTGCGATGGCGATTTTTCTCATGGTTTGTCTCCGATGTTTTTCCGCCCTCGACGCGAGGACGCTGACAGTCATTGGGACAAAGGCGGGATAGCCCGTGTTCCCCGCTATCCGGCCATTCGCGTGTAGGAGAACGCCGCGTCAGCGCGGGTACATCGGCGCACGCTCACGCGAGCGGGTGCGCGGGCCCTCGTCGATGGGCGCCACGTCTACCCGCACGCGCACCATGCGGCCCGGGTCGTCCTGCATGCGGGTCGTGAAGGTGCGGCCCTGGTAGTCATAGGTGACGTCGTACCCCACCGTGGCCTCGCGCACCTCGTCGACGGTGCGGCAACGCTCCACGGTGCGGTCCACGGGGCGGCGCTCCACCTCGATTTCGCGCGAAGAGGGGCCGGCGTTGTCGCGTTCCACCTGGTTGCCGATGAGGCCCCCCACGATGGCGCCGGCGGCGGTGCCGCGATCGCGCCCGCCCGAGGAGTTGCCGAACTGGTGGCCGACCACGCCCCCGATGACCGCACCCAGCACGGTCCCCGCGCCGATCGGGGCGCCGGTGTCGCTGCGCGTGATGCGGCGCTCCTCATAGCCGCGCTGGCGCTCGTTCCAGCACTCCTCGCGGGAGACCGGGATGCGCTCGAGGATGGGCCGCGCCGAGATGACCCGGGCGGTGTCGCCGAACGAGTCGGCCAGCAGCGGGGTGGAAACGGCAGCGAGGAGGGCGGCGGCGAGGGCGGACTTCTTCATGGAAGTTCTCCGTAGGGGGGTGGGCATTTCGAAGCTCTCGGGTGAACGGATGGGGGGCGATTTGGTTGACGCGGTCAGGTCCAGTCACGGGCGATCTGGAGTTGCTCGCGCAGGACGGGGCGGACGCGTTGGGCGAGATCGGCGCGGAAGGGGAACGGGCTCTTCTCGTCCATGTACGTCGAGCAGGCCATCTCCAGCTGCACCGCGTGGACGCAGCGCGAGGGGTCGCCGAAGCGCCGGGTGATGTAGCCGCCCTTGAAGCGGGCGTTGAGTACCGCGGTGTAGCCCGCATGCTTGCCGAGCGCCGCGATCAATGCGGCCCCCAGCTTCGCGTCGCAGGAGGCGCCATCGGCGGTACCGAGGTTCAGGTCCGGCAGCTTCCCGGGAAAGAGCCGCGGAACCTCCGAAAAAATCGAATGCGCGTCCCACAGCACGGCCCTGCCGTGTTCCGCGCGCACCCGCTCGATCTCGGCGGCGAGGCGGCGGTGGTAGGGCTGCCAGTGCCGCGCCACGCGGCGTTCGATCTCTGCCTTCGATGGTTCGCCACCCCCGCGGTACAACGGCTGGCTGTCGAAGGTATCGATGGGGCAGAGGCGCGGCGTGTCCTGCCCGGGATAGAGGTTGCTGCCGTCGGGCGGGCGGTTCACGTCCACCACGTAGCGGGAGAGTGTCGCGGTGATGACCGTGGCGCCGAGGTCGTCGAGGAAGTCGTAGAGCCGCGGCAGGTGCCAGTCGGTGTCGGGCCGGCGCTGGGCGCAATCGGCGAGCGTGGCGCCCACGGAATGGGGGATAAGGGTGCCCACGTGCGGCATCGAAACGATAAGGGCGCTCGCGCCGCGGCGGTAGCGATAGGGCGGGGCGGTTCTTTCGGAAAGGAGCATTTGGTTATTATGCGTCCATGAAACGTCGCGGAGATTGGACATGCTGCTGAAGAAAGCGAGCGAGCGGGAGTGGGCTTCCACGGATTACGCCGGGATCGAGCGCAGCCTCTTCCGTAACAACGAGACCGGGGGCAGGAGCTCCGTGGTGCGACTGAAGCAGGGCTCGCGCTTCCCCCGTCACGCCCACGTGGGCACCGAGGAAGTGCTGGTGCTCGAGGGCTCGGTCACGCTCGACGGCGTGGCGATGTCCCCCGGCGATTACCTGTTCACCATCCCCGGCGAGGAGCACGACGTCGTCGCCGTGACCGACGCCATCATTTTCGTCTCGTCCCAGAAAGCCACCCCCTTGGTCCAGGAGCCCCAATGAAATCGATCCGTGCCGCTGTTGCCCTCGCCGTCGCCGTCGCTGCCGCGTTTCCCGCGGTCGCACAGGAAACCCCCGTCGCCGTCGGCATCAGCGGCTGGACCGGCTTCGCACCCCTCGTGCTCGCGCGCGACGCGGGCATCTTCAAGAAGAACGGCCTCGACGTCACCATCAAGAAGATCCCGCAAAAGGACCGGCACCTCGCCATCGCCTCGGGCGATATCCAGTGTGCCGCGACCACGGTCGAGACCTGGATCGTGTGGAACGCCAATGGCGTGGCCACCAAGCAGATCTTCCAGATGGACAAGAGCTACGGCGCCGACGGCATGGCGGTGCGCGGCGACGTGCAGAAGATCTCGGACCTTAAGGGCAAGAAGGTCGCCGCCTCGGCGCCCGGCACCGCGCCCTATTTCACGCTGGCGTGGTTCCTGAAGAAGAATGGGCTCTCGGTGAAGGACGTGAGCGTCGTGAACCTCGAGCCCCAGGCCGCGGCCAACGCCTTCGTCACCGGCACGGACCTCGCCGCCGCCATGACCTACGAGCCGTACCTCTCGACGGTGCGCGCCAAGCCCGAGGCCGGGAAGATCATCGCCACCACGCTCGACTACCCGATGATCATGGACACTTTCGGCTGCACGCCGAAATTCCTCGCCGACAACCCGAAGGCGGCGCAGTCGATCGCCGACAGCTATTTCGAGGCGGTGGAGATGATCAAGCGCGACCCGAAGAAGAGTTTCGAGGTGATGGGCGCGGATGTGAAGCAGAGCGGCGAGCAGTTCGAAGGCTCGCAGAAGTACCTGCGCTGGCAGGACAAGGCCGCGAACCAGAAATTCTTCGCCGGCGAGCACGCGGCGTTCTCGAAGGAGGCGGCGGCGCTGCTGCTGGAGGTCGGGATCATCAAGGCGGTGCCGGACATCGCGGGGATCGTGGATACGCGGTTTATCAAGTGACCCTCTCCCCAACCCTCTCCCAGGGGAGAGGGTGCAGATTCTCCCTCCCCCCTGGGGGAGGGCCGGGGAGAGGGTAGATCACCCCCCTCAAGCCCATCTCCCGCGGCGCCCAGGCCCTCCTGGGCGTCGCCTTTTTCGTCCTGTTCTTCGGCGCGTGGTCGCTCGCCACCTTCGGCGGCTTCGTCTCGAAGACCTTCCTCGCCGATCCGGTGACGGTGCTGCGCGAGGGCCACGCGCTCTTCACCCAGCATGGATTCGCGAAGGACATCGCGTACACGGTGTGGCGCGTGCTGGGCGGCTTCCTGCTGGCGGCGGCGCTCGCCGTG
>JANMHV010000006.1:0-5341 GCA_031375445.1 Burkholderiales bacterium
TCAAGGTGCAGTTCTGGCGTACCTTCTTCCGCGTGACGCTGCCGGTGTGCCTGCCCTCGCTGCTGGACGTGAGCCGGTACCTCTTCGTGAACGCGAAGACGACGGTGTCGGCGGTGGTGTTCCTGTATTCGCCCAAGACGACCCTCGCGTCGGTCGCGATCGTGAACCTGGACGAGGCGGGCGACATCGGGGCGGCTGCCGCGATGGCGACCCTCATCGTCGCCACCTCGGCGCTGGTGTGCCTCGTCTATCATTTCCTGCAGGCCTGGCTCGACAAGAGCACCCAGGCCTGGCGCAACTGACAAGGAGCCTCCCATGATCCGCGGCAACGACCCGATCCTCCTCACCCCCGGCCCGCTCACCACCTCGCTCGAGACCAAGCAGGCGATGCTGCGCGACTGGGGATCGTGGGATTCCTCGTTCAACGCCATCACCGCCTCGATCTGCAGGGACGTGGTGGAGGTGGTGAACGGGCAGGGCACCCACGTGTGCGTGCCGATGCAGGGCAGCGGCACCTTCTCGGTGGAGGCCGCACTCGCCAACCTGGTGCCGCGCGACGGCAAGGTGCTGGTGCCGCAGAACGGCGCCTACTGCCTGCGGATCGTGAAGATCCTCAAGTACCTCGGGCGCGCCTGCGTGGCGCTCGACCTGCCGGAGGACCGGCATCCCACCGGGGCGATGGTGGAGGAAGCGCTCGCGAAGGACCCGTCGATCACCCACGTGGCGCAGGTTCACTGCGAGACCGGCACCGGGATCTTGAATCCGCTCGCCGACATCGCAGCCGCGTGCGCGCGCCAGAAGCGCGGCCTCATCGTGGACGCGATGAGCTCCTTCGGCGCGCTCGAGATCGACGTCGCGAAGTGCCCCGCGATCGAGGCCGTGATCGCCGCGTCGGGCAAGTGCATCGAGGGTCCGCCCGGCATGGGGTTCGTGATCGCGCGCCGGGAGTCGCTCGAGAAGTGCCAGGGCAACTCCCACTCGCTGGCGCTCGACCTCCACGACCAATGGACCTACATGCAGAAGACGACGCAGTGGCGCTTCACGCCGCCGACCCACGTGGTGGCCGCGTTCCGCTCGGCGCTCGACCAGTTCAAGGCCGAGGGCGGGACCGCGGCGCGCGGCGCGCGCTACCGCGCCAACTGCGAGGCGCTGGTGGAGGGAATGTCGGCGCTGGGGGTGAAGCCCTTCCTGCCGCGCGCGGTGCAGGCCCCGATCATCGTCACCTTCCACGCGCCCGCGGACCCTGCCTACGCATTCCAGGCGTTCTACGAGAAGGTCCGGGCCCGCGGCTACATCCTCTACCCCGGCAAGTTGACGCAGGTCGAGACCTTCCGGGTCGGCTGCATCGGGGCGATCGACGCCAACGAGATGCGCAATGCCGTGTCCGCCGTGGCGGAGACTCTGCGCGAGATGGGCTTGCGTCCGGTCGCCGCCCGCGCCACGGCCGCGGCCTAGCGCCGCCCCGCGGTGCGCGGCGGCAGCGTGCCGAGGAAGGCGTGGAGCGCCTCGAGGTCCACGTCGGCCAGGCTCTTGAGCGCCGGGAACGGCATCACCGGGCTCACGTCGGTGCCGTCGGGGCGCTTGCCGGTGCGCATCATCGCCGCGAACTTCTCCACGGTGTCGTAGCGCGGCAGCACGCTGCCCTCGCCCGGGGTGAGGTTCGAGGCCGACGGCCAGTCGGGCGGTGCGCCCGGGATCGATCCGCCGGAATAGGCGCTCCCGTGGCAGCCGACGCACATCTGCGCCACGTAGGCGCCATGCTCGAGGGTGGCGCCCACCGCCACCGGTTGCGCCGGCGGCAGGCGATGGTCGATCTTCTCCGCCGCGTCGAGGATCTTCCCGGCGCCGTAGAGCGCCTTGGCGAAGAGCGGCAGGCGCACCTCCGCCGGCTGCCCCGCTCCCCGCGGCAGGCTCCGCGCGTAGGCCACCAAAGCGGCCAGGTCCGGATCGCTCATGCGGTTGTAGTCCTCGCTCGGCATGATGAGGAGGGCCCGGCCCTCGGGCGCGATGCCGTGCCGCACCGCACGCACCCAGTCGGCCTCGGTATAGCGCGACCCCGAGCCGCCCGGCGAGATGTCGGGTGCCCGCACGTAGAGGCCATTCGGATCGTCGATCACCACCGCGCCCTGTCCCTCCGGGCCGTGGCAATGGGCGCAGCCGCGGGATTCGAACAGGTACTTGCCCTGCTTCAGCGAGGCGGCGTCGCGTACGAAGGGCACCGGCACCACGCGTACCTCGACCGCGCGATGGAGCTTGCGTTCCCCCATCCACACCGCGGCGGAGAATGCCGCCGCGGCGATCCCGGCGAGGGCCGCGAAGACGGCCAGGGCGAGCTTCAGGGCTTTGGGCAAGTGCCGCTCCACATTCCACGAATTGGCGGCATCATAACCGCGCCATGAGCCACTCCTTCGATATCCCGCCCTCGCCGTGGATCCGGCGCTGGGCGGGGTTCGTGCGTCCGGGCGGCGCGATTCTCGATGTCGCCTGCGGTGGCGGGCGCCACGCGCGCTGGCTCGCGCAACTGGGATTCGAGGTCGACGCCGTGGATCGCGATGCGACGCTCTTTCGCGACCCGCCGCCGGGCGTGGCGCTACGGCAGGCCGACCTCGAGGCGGGTCCCTGGCCCTACGAGGGAAGGCGCTTCGACGCCATCGTCGCCACCAATTACCTCCATCGGCCCCTGCTGCCGGTGCTGGTGGGCTCGCTCGAGCCCGGGGGCCTGCTGCTCTACGAGACGTTCGCGCGCGGCAACGAGCGCTTCGGCAAGCCCTCCAATCCGGACTTCCTGCTGGCCCCCGGCGAGCTGCTCGATTCGGTGCGGGGACGGCTGCGGGTGCTGGGCTACGAGGACCTGGTGGTCGACGAGCCGCGCCCGGCCGCGGTGCAGAGGATCTGCGCGCGCCGGGAATGACGGCGGCGATGGGTTAAAATCGCGTCTTTTCGACGCCCCATGCCGCCCCCAGAAATGCTCTCCGGAAGCATCGTCGCCATCGTCACCCCGATGGCCGCCGACGGCGCCCTCGACCTGCCGCGCCTCGAGTCCCTCATCGAGTGGCACGTGGCCGAGGGCACGAGCGGCATCGTCATCGTCGGCACCACGGGCGAGTCGCCCACCGTGGACGTGGAGGAGCACGGGCAGCTGATCGAGGCGGCGGTTGCATACGCGCGCAAGCGCGTTCCGGTGATCGCGGGCACCGGGGGCAATTCCACCCGGGAGGCGATCGAGCTCACCCGTTTCGCCGAGCGCGCCGGCGCCGACTACGCGCTCTCGGTGGTGCCCTACTACAACAAGCCCACGCAGGAGGGCCTGTACCAGCACTACCGCGCGATCGCCGAGGCGACCGAGCTCCCGGTGATCCTCTACAACGTGCCCTCGCGCACCGTGGCGGACCTGCAGAACGACACGGTGCTGCGCCTGGCGCAGATCCCCAACATCGTGGGCCTGAAGGAATCCACCTCCAACATCGAGCGCGTCACCGACCTCATGATGCGCATGCCGCGCGATTTCCGGGTCTTCAGCGGCAACGACGACGCGGCGCTCGCCTACATGCTGCTGGGCGCCCACGGCGTGATCTCCGTCACCGCCAACGTGGCGCCGCGGCTGATGGCCGAGATGAGCCGCGCGGCGCTCGCGGGCGAAAACCGGCGCGCGATCGAGCTGAACAACCGCCTCCTCGGGCTGCATCGCCACCTCTTCATCGAAGCCAACCCCATCCCCGCGAAATGGGCGCTCGAGCGCATGGGCCGCATCGGCGCCGGCATCCGCCTGCCGCTCACGCCCTTCGCCCCGCAGCACCACGAAACCCTCGCCGCCGCGCTTCGCAGCGCCGGCTGCCTCGACTGAATTCCCAAGGACCACCCACCCATGACGCTTCTTCGCGCTTCACTCGCCGCCGCCCTCCTGGCGCTCCTCGCCGGCTGCTCGGGCTGGGGCAACAAGACCACCGAGTACAAGGGCGCCGCGGCACGCGCCTCCCAGCCCCTCGAGGTGCCTCCCGAGCTCACCACGCCCAGCTCCGACGATCGCTTCGCGATCCCGGATCCGCGCGCGCAGACCGCATTTTCCCAATACAGCCAGCGCACCCCGGGTGCCGCGCCGGTCCCGGGTTCCATCGGGGTGCTGCCCCCGATCACGGGTGCGCGCATGGAGCGCTTCGGCGACCAGCGCTGGCTGGTGGTCAACGGCGACCCGAACAAGGTGTGGCAGGTGGTGCGCGATTTCTGGATCGATTCCGGCTACTCGCTCGCCCGCGAGACCCCCGAGGTCGGAATCATGGAGACCGACTGGTACGAGGACCGCTCGAAGATTCCCCAGGACATCGTCCGCCGCACCCTGGGGCGCGTGATCGAGGGGATGTACTCCACGGCGCGCCGCGACAAGTTCCGCACCCGCCTGGAGAAGGGCTCCGAGTCCGGCACGACCGAGGTTTTCGTGAGCAACCGCCAGGTCGAGGAAGTCCTGAACGTGAACCAGGACACCACCAAGTGGACGCCGCGCGCCGCCGACCGCGAGCTCGAGGCCGAGATGCTCTCGCGCATCCTCGCCCGCATCAGCAACAACGAGCGCGTGGCCGCCGCCGCGCCGAAGGCGCCTGCCGCCAAGGCTGCCGCCTCCGGGGCGCCGATCTCCCCCACCGCGCCCCAGCCGCTCAACGCCGTGCTCGAGAGCTCCGGCGCCGGCCCGCTGGTGGTGAACGACGGCTTCGACCGCGCCTGGCGCCGGGTGGGCCTGGCACTCGACCGCGTCGGCTTCACCGTCGAGGACCGCGATCGCTCCAAGGGCCTCTTCTACGTGCGCTACATCGACCCGGAGGCCGACGCCGAGGCGAAGAAGAAGAACGAGGGTGGATTCGTCGACAAGCTGATGTTCTGGCGCACCCCGCCGAAGAGCGCGCAGCCGCAATACCGCATCTACGTGGCGGACTCGGGAGCGGGCCTGTCGCAGGTGACGGTGCAGAACTCCACCGGCGGCCCCGAGGCCTCGTCGACGGGCAAGCGCATCCTCTCGCTGCTGTTCGAACAGCTGAAGTAGTGCGCTTCACGTCCCTCGGCAGCGGCAGCTCGGGCAACGGGCTCGTCGTCGAGTGCGGCCGCACCCGGGTGCTGATGGACTGCGGCTTCACCCTGTCGGATACCGTCTTCCGCCTGGAGCGCGCGGGCCTGGCGCCCCGGGACCTGGACGGCATCCTCGTCACCCACGAGCACGACGACCACATGGGCGGCGTGGCGCGGCTCGCCAAGCGCTTCGGCATCCGCGTGTACTTGACGCGCGGCAGCGCCCAGTGGCTGCCGCCGGATTTCCCGGCGGTGCTGGTGCGCTACATCGATCCCCACACGCCGT
>JANMHV010000036.1:0-6914 GCA_031375445.1 Burkholderiales bacterium
GTGAACCGCGTCACAGCTTCGCGGGACGAGGACACCGCGGCGGGTGTACCGTGTCCCTTTCCACGCCAGGAGGGAGAACACATCATGAAAAGGATCCTGATCCCCGCCATCGCCGCCGCCTTGCTGGCCGGGTGCGCCTCCACCCACGAGCCTCATTCCTCGGGCGCGAAGGAAGCGAAGATGGCATTCGACTTCACCGACGCGGCCACCGGCCCGCTGATCGTGAAGCTCGAGACCGTCGAGACCACGCGCAAGCAGCTGGTCGAGGCGGGCTACACGCCGAGGATGGTGCTCACCTTCCGCGGCCAGGCGTCGTACTTCACCCAGACCGACCTCTCGCTCGTGAAGGAAACCGATCGCGCCGACACGCTCAGGATCCAGTCGTTGATCCGCGAGCTGCGCAAGACCGGCGCGGTGGAAGGGGTGGAGCAATGCAACATTCCCCTCGCGCCGCGCAAGATCCAGGCGAAGAACCTGATGCAGGAGGTCAAGCTCGTGCCGAACGGCTGGATCTCGCTCGCGGAGTACCAACGGCAGGGGTATGCGTACATCGCGCCGTGAGCCGCGTCAGTTCGCGCGCCGGATCGCGCCCCAGGCCATCGGGTTGGCGCCGGCGCGGTCGTGCGACTCGCCCACCAGGCGGTCGCCCTGCATGCGCCCGACGTAGTTGCGCGGGGTGCCGTCGGGGTCGGTGGCGTTGAAACGGATCTCCATGCCGCGCATGCGCGCGCCCACCAGCGGCGCGGTGCGCCCGCCGCGCTCGCTGAAGCCCGAGAGCTTCTGGTAGCGGCGCGCGAGGTGGAGGCGGAACTCGTCGCCGGCCACTGCCACGACCCAGGCGCCGTCCACCGCGGCGGGCACGACCCACAGGTAGCCCCTGCGGCCCTCGACCTCGATCTTCTCGTCGGCCTCCCAGTCACCCAGGTCGAACTGGTGCGACACGATGCGGGTGCCGGGAACAAGCTGCGCGAGGCGCGGCTTGAGCCGCCCCATCGCACCGGGGCCCACATAGAGCGCGATCACGGTGGCGGCGGAGAGGTCGGCCTCGAAGAGGTCCTGCCGGATGATGCGCACGCGATCGGCCACGCCTTCGCGACGTGCGCCCTCGCGGGCGAGCAGCACGAGGTTCTCTTCCAACTCCACCCCGATGCCGCGCGCGCCGAAATGCTTCGCGGCGTGGATCGGAATGCGGCCGTCTCCCGCGCCGAGGTCGACGACGAGGTCCGCCTTCGTGGTTTCGGCCATTTGGAGCATGCGGTGGACCATCCGCTCAGGGGTCGGCACCCAGGGCGCGTCCTTGCTCTGCTGCCCGAATGCCAGCGGCGGCGGCGCCAGGTGCGCGAGGGAAGGGACGGCCAGGAGGGCCATGGCAAGGGCGAAGCGAAGGAGGGGCTGCATGGAAGATTATGACCCCCAACGCGTCTACAAGTCGCGATGGGGTGGCGACATTCAATCCCGCATGGCGGAAAAAGACACCGCTTCGTGCCCGGCGGGCGCTCGATGCAGACGCGTGCTGCGATTGGCACGCGGCCGGAGGCGGGTCAGAACCGCTCGACCGACGGCCGCAGCTCGATCTCCCAGGTCCACGCATTGCGCGGTTGCGCGAGGAGGTGGAGATAGGTTCGCGCGATGGCGTCGGGGTCGAGTTTTTCGTCGCCCGCGGCCGTTCCCGGCGCCCGAATCGAGCCATCGATGATCACGTGGCCCACGTGGATGCCTTGGGGCGAGAGCTCGCGAGCAAGGCTCTGAGCCAACCCGCGCAGGGCGAACTTGCCCATCGCGAACACCGCCGATTGCGGGTAACCCTTCACGCTCGCCGAGGCCCCGGTGAAGAGGATGGCGCCGCGCCCGAGCGGCAGCATTCGCCGAGCAGCCTGCTGCGCCACGTGCAGGCCGCCGAGCGCGCTGACCGAGATGGCGCGAGCGGCGGCGGCGGCATCGATCTCCACGAAGGCGCCGCGCACGCGCTGGCTCGCGTTGTAGACCACGACCTCGGGCGCCCCACCCAGGTGAAGCGCGGCCTGCTCGAACATGCGCTCGACCGCCGCCGCATCGGTGGCGTCGCATTCGACGACCCCCGCCCCGGTTTCGCGGGCGATCTCATCGAGCTTCGCGCGCTGGCGCGCCGCGACCACCACCTTCATGCCGGCCTCGCGCGTGAAGGCGCGCGCGAGGCTGGCCCCCAGGCCCGCCCCGGCACCGACCACCAGCGCGCTGCGATATCCCCCCGGTTCCACTGTCATGCGGGGAGGCGCGCGTTCTGGGGGAAGAGGTTCTTCCGCGCGTCGTCATCCATCTCGGACTTGAAGGTGAACCGGGTCTTGATCGCCTCGACCTTCTGCGCCGCGGGACGCGCATTGATCTCGTCCAGCAGGCGCTTCACGTTCGGCAGCTTGTCCCACGCATCGGGACCCAGCACGAAGGGGATGACGCGCGCCCATCCCCACACCGCCATGTCCACCACCGTGTACTCCTTGCCCAGCATGTAGGGATGCTTCGCGAGCTCGGCGTCCACGAGCTTCCAGTGGCGCCACGCCTCGAAGTCGTAGCGATTCACGGCGTAGTCAATGGGCGCCGGGGCGAAGTGCTTGAAGTGCACCGCCTGCCCGCAGTAGGGACCGATGCCCGTGGCCACGAACATCAGCCACGACAGCATCCGCGCACGGTCCCGCGGCGTGTCCGGCGGCAGGAATTTGCCGGTCTTCTCGGCGAGGTAAAGGAGGATCGCATTGCTGTCGAACACCGCCGCGTCGCCATCGACCAGCGCGGGCGTCTTGGCGTTCGGGTTGATCGCGGTGAACGCCGGCTGATGCTGCTCGCCCTTGCGGGTGTCCGCCGGAACCACCTCGTAGGGCAGGCCGCACTCCTCGAGATAAAGGGCGACCTTGGCGGGATTGGGGGAGGGGTGATAGTAGAGCTTGATCATTGGCGGCCCTTCGCGAGGGGGACGGAAAGATCATATAGGTCGCCGTATGGGAGCCAACCTTTCCATGCCGGCACGCTTGTATATATGACTCCGTACTCGCCGGTCTGGGCGTTGAGTCGAAGTTGCCCTTGCCATAGAGGGCGTTGCGAATTTGACATGATCGTCACTTGGGTCGCTTCCGGTTCGCCAACTCTTGCTTGAACTTCCGCAGCTTCTCGGTCATTCCTTCCCGCCTTGCCCAAGCATCGAGCTTTGCAAGACTTACCCCCTGACTCAAAGCGACCATGACCGCCTGGTCAAGCGACTGCCGGTCGTTCCAGTGGAAATAGGCCGCCAGGCGATCCATTACGCACTGCGTCGGCGTGAGCAGCCTGATCGTTCCAGCCGCGGTTCGTTTCTCACCGACTTCCGTCTCGCGAATCAGCTCGTCGCCGATGGCAAGCGGTCCCGTCGGGAACTCGACGAAGAGCGGAGTCGACGGGTGGGAGAACATCCGGCCTTCTCTCTTGAACCCCAGCTCGGCGATCGCTGCGGCGATCCTGCTCGTGCTCGCCGAGGAGATGAAGTCGAGGTCACGCGATTCGTACTCGTTGTTTGTGTAGATCGACACGACCGCGCCGCCGCTCAGCACCGCGATGATGCCGGCTGCTTCGAGGGTCGTGGAAACGATCGCCGCCAGCTCTTCGATCGTGGTCGACGCGGTTATTCGTCCCATAGCGGTTTGCCCGCGCGGCGGGGACGGCGTCGTGCGCGATAGTGCCTCTTCAATTCCTCCGCGGGCAACGCCGCCAGCGCCTTCTCGAGGAGCGCCTTCAGCTCCTTGTAGAAATGCCAACGAGGATTGAGCTCATAGAGGCGCGTGCGGCCGAGCATACGACTGACCAGGATGCCGCCGGTCTCGAGCCGAGCGAGTTGTTTCAGCACAACGCTGACCGAGCTGCCGAACGTCGCAGCGATCTCCCTGGGGTAGCCCTGGCCGTAGTTGGCCAGATAGAGCAGCACCCGTTCAGCTGTCTTGTTCCCGAATAGATTTTCGAGCATGGGGCAATGATCGCAGATCGGTGGGCGGAGATCAACTCCTTTAGAGATCATATGATCTCTTTTGTAGATCGTACGATCTCCATTCCCCAGAAGCGGACGCGCGACTCAGAACCTCAACTGCGCCACCCGCGGGCAGTGATCGCTGGTCTCGATGGGCTGACCGGGCCTTTCGGCGACGGCGACTTTCTTCGAGATCACCACGCCCGGGTTCCCCTTCTTCAGCGCCTCGCTGATGACAATGTGATCTAGGCCGATGAAGCCGGTGCAGCCGCCCTCTTTCGTGGAGAGCGGCACCTGGTACAGCGCCGGGGTGCCGTCGTTCAGCTCCGGCCATAGGTAGCGGGTGGGTACCTTGCCATTGGTCGTCTTGTTCACGCCCGCCGGGTCGCTGCCGTCGGCGCGCACCTTGTCCTTCGCGATGGCCAGCCTCTCTTCGTCGTCGATGCGGCGGTTGAAGTCGCCCATCCACACGAAGCGCGGGGACTTCTTCGCGACGGACTCGATCCACTCCTCGAGCGGCGCCACCTGGCGGTTCAGCACTTCGCAGGCCTCGGCAGGATCATCCAGCAGGCGGCCGGGATAACGCGCATCTTCGTTGGTGACGCTGGCGCAACCGGCCTTCAGGTGCACGTTCATGAACGTCACCGGCTCGCCATTGACCGTCAAGGACAGCGCAAGGCCGGGACGCACGCGGCGGAAGGCGTTCGGATCGTTCGCGGGGTCGAGGATGGCGAGCCGGGGCTCGGTCTCGCACACGCCGGGCCGGGTGGTCAACGTCTTGTCCCACGCGAAAGCCAGGGTCTGGAAGGCATCGTGCTTCGCGGCGCACACCTCGAACTTGTCCGCGTGGCTGCCGAGCACTAGCTTTACAACCTCGGTGCCGCTCACTTCCTGGAATGCGATGAGGCGCACCCCCTCGTTCGCGATCAGGCGATCGATGGTTGTGGTGAGCTGCTCGATCTTCTCCTGGTACGCGGCCGCCACACGCGACGCGGCGGGGTCGATGCGCGGTGCGCCGGGTTGGGGGCGCGGCGGACGATACGCGTTGCACGGCGGCACCCTCATCGAAGCGTCGCGCCCACCTGCGGCAGCCAGCGTCCCTTGCTGGCACCTGGCGGCCCGCGCCTTCTCCGCATCGGTCGCCGCCGTTGCTCCACGTTCGATGCGCGGGCGCGTGTCGCAGTAATTGACCGCCGGTGCCGAGCATACCGACACGTACCTGGCGAATTCGGCGGGCGTGCCGGCCCAGCCCATGTTGAACGAGGCGATGCTGGCCGTGAGGGGTTCGGCGGGTGGTTGTCGAGTGGCGAGCGCGACAGGTGCACCCGTCTGCACACAGCCGGAAAGCGCCAGCAGCAAACACGTCAGCGCGAAAGGCCGGTCCTTACCGCGAGGTGGCCTGCAGAGGATCACTTCAACGACAGCACGTACGTCGCCAAGGCGCGCGCCTCGGTGGCCGACACCTGCGGCTGCGGAGGCATCACGTCACTGCCCCACACGCCGGTTCCGCCACGCCGGATCTTCTTGGCCAGGACGTCGGCCGCGTTCTTCTGGTCGGCGTACTTGGCGGCGACCTCCTTGAAATTGGGGCCGTACTTTCTCTTGTCGACCTGGTGGCAGGCCAGGCAGTTCTTCTTGAGGACGAGGTCGTAATCCGCACGCGCCGGAACCGCGGCGAGCAAGCCGATGACGGCAATCCATCGAAACGCGATTTGCAACGGGTTCTCCTTCTTCCTGCAGAAATGGCAAACGCGCCGCCTCGCGGCAGCGCGTTTGCAGGTTGCGTTTACTCCGGCTTCACGCGGATGATCTTGCCCTGGTCCTCGAGCGCGACATACAGGTTGCCGTCCGAGCCCAGCTCACAGGCGCGGAATCGCCCGGCGACCGTCGGCCAGGGGAAGTCGGTCTTCTTGGCGGACAAGCCATCGGCACTGACCTTCAGCAGGTCGAGGCGGTTGCCCACGGGCGTGCCGTGAATGCCGATGCCCGCAAAGCCGACCACCATCTGGCCGTTCCAGTCCTTCCACTGCGCACCCGACAGGAAGGCGTTGCAGAACATTCCCTGCGAAAGCCCGTTGTTGTTCCACGCCGGCTTCATCGCCTTGGGGTAGGTCTTGAGATCGGTCATGGGCATGAAGCCCGAGCGCTTCTTGGGATCCATCGCGCCCATCTGGTTGGGCGAGTAGCCGCAGTAGTCGTCGGGGCAGTCCTTGCGGCCCGCCATGTTGGGGCGCGGATCCCAGCCGGCATTGCCGCCATTGGAGAGCGCCGTCACTTCATCGCTGTGCCACGGGCCGTTCTCCGCGGTGAACGGGCGGTTGTCGCTGGGGCGGAACGCGATGCCCTGGGGATTGCGGTGACCGTAGGTGTACACGCGCGGATCGAAGCCGGCCGGAGGCTTGTTGTCCGCCGCGGCCTTGCCATCCCGGTCGATGCGCAGCACCTTGCCGCCGATGTACTTCGGGTCCTGCGGGGCTATGCCCAGGTGGTTGTCGCCCGTCGTCACGTAGAGGAACCCATCGGCGGGGCTGAAGCGGATGCGCCCGCCGTTGTGCGCCCCGGGGCCGCCGAACGGATGCTTGGTGGCCTTGGGCTTGTAGCCGATGTCGCCGACGATGTCGGTGCGATCGGAGACTGCCGACATCGCGTCGTTGAGCTTGAAGCGCATCACCCGGTTGCCCAGCTTGCCGCCAAGATTGGAGCTGGAGTACACGTAGATGTAGCGATTACTGGCGAACTGCGGGTCGATCGCCACGCCCATCATGCCGGCCTGTCCGTCGCAGAACAGATCCGCGCTGGCCGACGAATAGCCAGTGGTGGTGCCCACGCCGTGCAGCTTGTTGATGGCACCTGAGGCAAGTCGAACGGAGAGTCCCTTGCACTTTTCGGTGAAGAACATGGTGCCGTCCTTCATGAACGCCATGTCCCAAGGTGAATCGAGCTTGTC
>JANMHV010000149.1:0-5803 GCA_031375445.1 Burkholderiales bacterium
CCCACCATTGCCCGGGAGCGAGAACATGCTGGAGCGGTCGAAGCGCATTTCATTTCTCGGAGTCCTGATTGCATCGTGCCTGCTGGGTTCGGTGGCTCCAGCAGCGGCGCTGTCACCCACCGTCAAGGCGCCGCAGGTCGACAACCCGGCCCGCGTGCTCTTCGTGGGCAACAGCTATTTCTACTACGGCGACAGCCTGCACAACCACGTGCAGCGCATGGTCACCGCGGCGGACCCGGCGGCGAAGCTCAACTACAAGTCCGCCACCATCGGCGGCGCCGAGCTCTCGCACCACGCCATCGACCATCTCACCACGCCCGGGCGCATCGGCGTGAAGGAGCCCTTCCAAGTGGTGGTGCTGCAGGGCGGCAGCGGCGAGCCGTTGTCCGAGGTGCGGCGCGCGAAATTCCGCCAGACCGCCATCGAGTTCGACAAGGTCATCAAGGAGCGCGGCGGGCGCACCGCGCTCTACATGGGACACGCCTACGTGAAACCGCACAAGGAGGCGAAGCCGGAGAACCTCGGCCTGACCGAGGAGATGTACGTCTCGGTCGGCAACGAAATCGGCGCCCTCGTCATTCCCGTGGGGCTCGCCTTCGACGAGGCCTACCGCCGCCGCCCGGACATCAAGCTTCACAAGGGCTTCGATGGCTCGCATCCCGAGCTCATCGGCACCTACCTCGCCGCGTGCACGGTGTACGCGAGCCTCTATGGCAAATCGCCGGTGGGGAACAGCTACGACTACTACGGCAAGATCGACAAGGAGACCGCCGCATTCCTGCAGCAGGTGGCCGCCGACACGGTGAAGAAGTTCCAGGGGCGGTAGCCATGCCGATGAAGAAGTCGAAGCCCGCGGCGAGTCCCGACGCCTATGTCGCGTCGTTCGATGGCTGGCAGCGCGCGACGATCGAGGCGCTGCGCTCGGCGGTGCTCGAGGCGGGGAAGGTCGAGGAGGTGGTGAAGTGGGGCCACCTCGTTTACTTCGCCGACGGTCCGGTGCTGCTCATCCGAGCCGAGGAAAGCCGCGTGCTGTTCGGTTTCTGGCGCGGGCAGCGGCTGAAATCCATCGAGCCGCGATTGAAGGCCGGCGGCAAGTACGAGATGGCCAGCGTCGAGCTGCACGAGGGCGAGGCGATCGACGCGAAAACCGTGCACCGCCTGGTGCGCGAGGCGGTGAAGCTCAACGCGGCGCTGGGAAATCCCCAGCTGGCGGCCGGGACGGCATGAACGTCGCCCGCCGCGTCGCGCTGGGATGTCTCGCGGTCGCGCTCGCCGGTTGCGTCGTGCCGCCGGAGCCCGCGCCATCCCGCATACCCGAGGCGAGGGCGCCCAATCCAGCGAATCCGATCGAGGTGATGAAGCCGGAGGGCGCGGGCCCGTTCCCCGCCGTGGTGATGCTCCACGATTGCAGCGGTCTCGGGCCGCGCTCCAGCGGCTCGCCCAAGCGCTGGGCGGCGCAGCTGGTGAAGCGTGGATATGTCGTAGCCCTTCCGGACAGCTTCGGCACGCGAGGTTTCCCGGCCGGGGTCTGCACCGACCCCTCGCCCAATCGTACCGACGTGGCCCCGTTCCGCCGCGTGCCCGACGCCTATGCCGCGTTGGACCACCTGCGCTCGCTGCCCTTCGTCGCACGCGATCGCATCGGGGTGATGGGCGGATCCCACGGGGGTGCCACCACGCTCGCCGCCATCGCGGAGCAGGCCCGGGATCCGGCGCCGCTCGCCGAGCGCAAGCGCCGCGGTTTCGCCGCGGCCGTTGCGCTCTATCCGGGCTGCGCCATCGGCAATCCGCGCTTCACTGACGAGTACCGGGCCGCGGCGCCACTCCTCATCCTCGCCGGCGAGCGCGACGACTGGACCCCGGCCGCTGCGTGCGTGAAGCTGGCGGAGGCGGCGCGCGGCGCGGGCAAACCGGTGGAGATCAAGGTCTACCCCGGCGCGCACCACTCGTTCGACAGTGCGAATCCGGAGCGCTACGTCGCCACCCGCATGAATGCCAATGCCCCGGGCGGGCGGGGCGCGACCACCGGGGGAAATCCGGCGGCGTGGGCGGACAGCATCGAGCAGGTGGCGGCGTTCTTCGCGCGCCACCTCGGGGGAGGGGCGTGAGCGCGAGCCCTACGCGTACATGTGCAGGCCGCCGTTCACCGAAAGGTTGGTCCCGGTGATGTAGGCGGCCTTGTCGGAAGCCAGGAACACGACGGCATCGGCGATCTCCACCGGCATCGCGAGTCGCCCGGCGGGGATCTCGGCCACGATCTTCTGGCGCACGTCCTCGCGGATCGCCATCACCATGTCGGTCTCGACGTAGCCGGGGGACACCGCGTTGACGGTGACGCCCTTGCGGATCACTTCCTGGGCGAGCGACTTCGTAAAGCCCAGCAGGCCCGCCTTCGCCGCCGCGTAGTTGGTCTGGCCGAACTGGCCGCGGACCGCGTTCACCGAGGAGATGTTGATCACGCGGCCCCAGCCGCGCTCCATCATCCCGTCGATCACGTGGCGGGTCACGTTGAAGACGCTGTCGAGGTTGGTCGACATCACCGCGCGCCACTGCTCCGGCGTCATCTTGCGGAAAGTGGAATCGCGCGTGATGCCCGCGCAGTTCACCAGGATGTCCACCGGGCCGTGCTCGCGCTCGATCGCCGCCACCATGTCGCCCATGGCGGTGAAGTCGGAGACGTCGCCGAAGGCGAGCGCCGTGGCGTTGCCGTTAAGGCCCGCGGCCTCCATGGCCTTCTTCCACCGCTCCTCGGAGCCGGCGATGGCGTAGTTGGCGACCACGAAGTGCCCGTCGTCGGCGAGCCGCTTGCAGATGGCGGTGCCGATGCCGCCGACCCCACCCGTCACGAGCGCGATTTTCTTCTTCATTTCACTTTTTACCATGTACCAAAAAAAACCCCAGGTTTGAGCCTGGGGTTCGAACCTTTATCCGGTAATGCGATAAAGGAGGAGGAGACTTGAATCCTTGCGAGGCGTCTGGCGCGCCTTACTTTTTCGAGCGGGACTGCGCAGCCTTCACGCCCGCGTCGGTGAAGCTCGCCAGGTGCTTGGCGGCCTTGGTGTAGCTGTCGAAGGCGGCCGTGGTGGCGGCGAGCGAGGACTTGATCGCGGCGGCGGCGACGTCGCCACCGGCGCCCGGGGTCGTGCGGGCAGCCTGCTCGACGGTTTCCGTCACGGCCTGCTGGAACTTGGCCATGCGCTCTTCGGACAGGCGCGAGTACTCGGCCGACGCGTTGGACATGACTTCGTAGAGGCTGCGCGAGTAGCCCATGATGTTCTCGAGGGTGTTCTCGGCGATGCGGGTGCGAAGCGACAGCAGCTCCTGCACGTCCTTGGCCTGGCTCACGGCCTGGGCGGTGAGGGTGGCCTGGGCGAGGGCGCCCTTGGCGTATTCCATCTGTACGTTGATGGCGCGCTCGGTGCTGTCGAAGGAGATGCGGGTGAGGCGCGAGGCGGCATCGACGCTGGCGCGGCTGATGTCGGAAAGGGGATTGGCGGTGTTCATGGGGCTCGTCTTTCGGTGGCCTGCGGTATATGGTGCGCCGCAACAATTCCATTCTAGGAAGCGCGGGGCGGGGTGTCAAGGTTATTTTGGTGCAATGCACCAATCAGTTCGCGCCGCACTGCCGCAAACCCACAAAATGGAATAAAATGAAGCACTTGAGGCGGTGTCCCGTCCCGCCTCCCACGATGCGCACACGCCGCAAATGATGTAGCGCAGCAACTACACCCAGGAAAGCGCCG
Source organism: Burkholderiales bacterium (assembly GCA_031375445.1). Lineage (GTDB taxonomy): Bacteria > Pseudomonadota > Gammaproteobacteria > Burkholderiales > Usitatibacteraceae > Usitatibacter. The sequence continues at coordinate 3,744 of JANMHV010000149.1, forward strand.
AACATGCCCACGCCCCGCATCATCAAGAAGTACCCGAACCGCCGGCTCTACGATACCGAGACCTCCGCGTACATCACGTTGACCGAGGTGAAGGAGCTGGTGCTGGGCTACAAGGTGTTCCAGGTGCAGGACGCGAAGAGCGGCGAAGACCTCACGCGCTCGATCCTGCTGCAGATCATCCTCGAGGAGGAGTCGGGCGGCGTGCCGATGTTCTCCACCGACATGCTCGCGAACATCATCAGGTACTACGGCCACGCGATGCAGGGGATGATGGGCTCGTACCTCGAGCGCTCGATCAGCACCTTCCACGAGGCGCAGAAGCGCTTCCAGGAGCAGGCGCAGAACATCTATGGCGACCTGCCGAAGATGCCCGCCGAGACCTTCAACCAGTTCGTGACCCCCCCGGGCCCGCTGCCGCAAGTGATGGGCGGCTATCTCGAAAAGGGCGCCAAGGCCGTGATCGACATGCAGGAGGAGCTGCGCACCCAGGCGCTCAAGCTCTTCTCGGGCTTCCCCTACGCCGCGGGTGTGGCCCCGGCCGAGCCCCCGGTCGCCGAGAAGCCCACGGCCAAGCCGCGCGCGGCGCGCAAGCCCCGCAAGGGCAAGTGAAGGTTCCCGTGGACACCGCAGCCGCGGTCAAGCCGCGACCGCCCGCCCCGCCACGCGTGGGCTTCGTTTCCCTCGGCTGCCCCAAGGCGCTGGTGGATTCGGAGTCGATCCTCACGCAGCTGAGGGCGGAGGGCTACGATATCTCGCCCAGCTACGAAGGCTCGGACCTGGTGGTGGTGAATACCTGCGGCTTCATCGACGCCGCGGTGCAGGAGTCCCTCGACGCCATCGGGGAGGCGCTCGCCGCCAACGGCAAGGTGATCGTGACCGGTTGCCTCGGCGCCAAGGGCGACGTGGTGCAGAAGGCGCATCCCAGGGTGCTCGCCGTCACCGGGCCCCATGCGACGCCCGAAGTGATGGCCGCCGTGCACGCGCACCTGCCCAAGCCGCACGATCCCTACATGGATCTGGTGCCGCCGCAGGGCATCCGGCTCACGCCGAAGCACTACGCCTACTTGAAGATTTCCGAAGGCTGCAACCATCGCTGCACCTTCTGCATCATCCCCTCGATGCGCGGCGACCTGGTGAGCCGCCCGGTGGGCGACGTGATGAAGGAAGCGCAGAACCTCGTGAACGCCGGCGTGAAGGAGCTGCTTGTGATCTCGCAGGACACCAGCGCCTACGGCGTGGACGTGAAATACCGCACCGGCTTCTGGGGCGGGCGGCCGCTGAAGACCCGCATGACGGAGCTGTGCGAGGCGCTGGGCGAGCTGGGGGTGTGGGTTCGCCTGCACTACGTCTATCCGTATCCGCACGTCGACGAGGTCATTACCCTCATGGCCGCGGGAAAGATCCTTCCCTACCTCGACGTGCCGTTCCAGCACGCGAGCCCGCGGATCCTGAAGCTGATGAAACGCCCGGCCTCGAGCGAGAAGAACCTCGAGCGCATCCGCGCCTGGCGCGAGGGATGTCCGGACATCACCATCCGTTCCACATTCATCGCGGGCTTCCCCGGCGAGACCGAGAGCGAGTTCGAGGAGTTGCTGCAGTTCCTGCGCGAGGCGCGGCTCGACCGCGTGGGCTGCTTCGCCTACTCCGACGTCGAGGGGGCCAAGGCCAACGATCTGCCCGACCCCGTGCCGCAGGAAGTGAAGGAAGAACGCCGCGACCGCTTCATGGCGCTGCAAGCCGAAATCTCGCGCGAGAAGCTGGCGGAGAAGGTCGGCCGCACGATGCGGGTGCTGGTGGACGAGATGCAGGGTTCCACTGCCATCGCCCGCAGCGCGGCGGACGCGCCGGAGATCGATGGTGTAGTGCGGGTGGCCGGGGCCAAGCGTGCGAGGCCCGGCGATTTCCTCGAGGTGACCGTGACCGGGTCCGACGCCTACGATCTCGAGGCACGCCTGCGAGACACCGCCCGCTAGATTGCGCTAGGCGGCCGCGTCCTGGCGCGGATCGATGAACCAGACGTTGGCGATGAGCCCGCCAACCACCTCGTAGACCGCGACCAC
>JANMHV010000216.1:0-14740 GCA_031375445.1 Burkholderiales bacterium
GCAGAAGCTCACCGGCCAGCTATCGGGAGGGGAGCGCGGCCGGCTGCACCTGGCCAAGACCCTCCTCGAAGGCGGCAACGTGCTCCTGCTGGACGAGCCGTCCAACGACCTCGACGTGGAAACGCTGCGCGCGCTCGAAGACGCACTTGGCGAGTACGCCGGCACCGTGCTGGTCGTCTCCCACGATCGCTGGTTCCTCGACCGCATCTGTACCCACATCCTCGCGGCCGAGGGCGATTCGCGCTGGGTGTTCTACCCCGGCAACTACCACGAGTACGAGGCGGACAAGCGCGAGCGCCTCGGTGAAGAGGCGGCCGCTCCGCACCGCCTGCGCTTCAAGGCGCTGAAGTAGGCTTCGTGCCCGGCGGTTGCGGCTGCGTGGCGGCTGCAAGCGCCGTGTCGTTGCGGTGGGAGCCGTGGGCGAGCGCGAACTCGCGCGTGAGCTCCGCGCCGAGGAAGAAGATCTGCGCCGAGTAGTACACCCACACCACCAGCAGCACCACGGCGCCGGCGGCGCCGAAGCCCGAGGCCACCCCCGCCTTGGCGAGGTAGAGCGCGATCAGCGACTTGCCGATCCAGAACAGCACCGAGGTCACGGCCGCTCCCAGCCACACGTCGCGCCATGCGATGCGCACACTCGGCAAGACCTTGTAGATCAGCGCGAACAGCACCGTCACCACGATGAACGAGCCGGCGAAGTCCAGCGCGTACATCGAGCCCTTGGAGCGCGAGAAGAAGAGCTCCCCCGCGGCGCTCATGAAGGCCGAAAGCGACATCGAGGCGAGCAGCAGCACGCCCACGCCCAGCACGATCAGGAAGGCGAAGAAGCGCGTGGCGATGAAGCCCATCACGCCGCGGCTCGCCTCCTTCGGCGCGCGCCAGATGCGGTCGAGCTGCTTCCGCAGCTCCGAGAGCACCGTGGTGGCGCCGAGCACCAGCGTGAAGAAGCCGATCAGGGCGGGGAGGAATCCCTCGGCGGGCGTCCCCGAGGCGGACATCATCCCCTCTATCGCGTGAGCCGGGCCCTCGCCCAGGATGGCGGAGAGCTGGGCGATCAGCGCAACCTGCGCCTCGTCGCGGCCGACGAGGAAGCTCGCGAGCCAGATCGCCACCAGCAGCAACGGCGCCAGCGAGAAGAGCGCGTAGAACGCGAGGGCCGCGCCCATGCTCGAGGCGCCGTCCTCGACCCACCCCTCGAGGGCGCGACGCCCGAGCGCCAACCATCCCGCGGCTGTGCCCGGCGCGTGGACCCCCGGCGAGGCCGATGCCCCTTCAGCCACCGTCCCGGCCGCCTTCGGGGGAGAGGATCGGATCGCGTCCCTTCACGATCTTGCGGGCGCGCGCCACCATGTCCGCATCGCCGCCGATGAAGTCGGAGTTGGCCGCCTCCGGGCCCGCGCCGCTCTTCGAGCCACGGCTCAACGAGTACTCCCTGGTGAATTCCGCGCCGAGGAAGAAGATCTGCGCCGAGTAGTAGACCCAGAAGATCACCACCACCAGGGTGCCGGCGGCGCCGAAGTCGGAGGCCACCGCGCTCTTGCCGAGGTAGAGCCCGATCAGGAACTTGCCGATGGTGAACAGCACGGCGGTGACCGCGGATCCCACCCACACGTCGCTCCACGCGATGCGGCGGCTCGGCAGGATCTTGTAGACCATGGCGAACAGCACCGTGAGCACCCCCACCGAAACCGCGAGCTCCAGCACGCGCATCAGCACCTGGGTGCCGCCGAAGAAGCTCTGGCCCACGAAGCTCACCGCGGCGCTCGCCACCAGGGAAACCAGCAGCAGGAAGCCGATCGCCACCACCAGGCCGAAGGAGAACAGCCGGGTCCGGAGGAACCCCAGGATCCCGGTGGACTTCTGCTTCGTCACCTTCCAGATGCGGTCGAGGTCGGTCTGGAGCTCGGCGAACACCGTGGTGGCACCCAGCAGCAGCGTGAAGGCGCTCACGAGGGTCGCGATGAGGCCCCCGTTCTCCGTGGAGGCGGCATCGAGCAGCGACTTGATCGCCTCGGTGCCGGTGTCGCCGAGGAGACCCGAGATCTCCGACATCAGCGCGACCTGCGCCGCCTCGCGGCCCACCACCATCCCGGCGATGGTGATCACCAGCACCAGCAGCGGTCCCATGGACAGCATCGTGTAGAAGGCGAGCGCCGCGCCCATGCTCGCCGCCCCATCATCCATCCAGCCGCCGACGCTGCGCTTGGCGATGCCGCCGAGGCCCCGGATATTCACAGCGCCCTCCGCGACAGGGCCGCGAGCCCCAGGAGCAGCGGGGCCACCACCAGCAACTGGAACATGAGGGAGGGGTCGGCCTCGTCCTCGTCGAGGTCCCGGTCCGACGGCACGGCGTCGTCGCCGAGCCAGCCCGCCACCGTTCTCAGCAGAATTTCCCAGACGTCCCTGGCCATGGAAGGCCCTTCCCGGAGAGTGAGTCTCGCGGGTTTGAGGGGGCAGCCGCCATTTGGTTTCTTATCGCTTGGCTCGGGGCGGGTTCCTGCAGGGGTCGCGGGCGCGTGGGACGTGCAGGGACGGCATATTCCTACGCGCGGCTCCGGCCGGCGCCCACTGCCGGCGCGCGATCGACACCGATAGAGTTTCATCCTTCGCTACGCGACCGAAAGCCATGCCCATGGGCAACAAGCATTACTTCGCCGATGTGAACCTCCCGTTCCACGTCTGGATGCGGGAGAGCACGCCTGCCGGCGAACGCTGGGTGCTGCGCGAGGCGCCGCAAGCCGGCAGCCACCTGCGGGATGGGGTCGACAGCCAGGCGGAAGGCGCGAGGGCGAGTGCCGACAAAACGGCTGCCTCCTACACCACTTGTCGCCCGCAGCCGACATTTCCGGCGCAACCCGGCGCCTAGAGTGGGTCCACTTCCCAACGCCTCGGCGCACCCCCATGCAGGAACGACGCCACACCGAGATCGATTGCGTTTCCGCCCCGCCGCCGCCACGCTTCGAGGCCGTGCCCTCGCCACGCGCGGGCTTCGTATGGGTGCCGGGGTACTGGAACCCGTCCGACGAGCGTTTCGTCTGGGTCGTGGGGCGCTGGATTCCCGAGCGGCGCGGCTATCACTGGCAACGGCATCGCTGGGTGCTGCGCGAGAATGCCTGGCATCTCAAGCCCGGCGGCTGGGCCCAGGGGTGAACCCGTGACGCTTCGCGGCTATCCCCTCGCGCCCACCACGCAAAACCCGGCTTTCCCCTTCAAACTGGGGCGGCGCGCCCCTCCCCTCCGGATCTCGGTACTGCGCATGATCAGTTCGCGGCTACCGCGCCCGAGAGGCGAGCGCTAAGCCGAAACCGGGTCGTCGTGGGGCGTATTTGCTTCCGAAGCTTCGCCGGCCGGTGAATAGGGCCGGCGCAGCGCTCCCAGGCGCTCGGAGGCGTGGCCCAGGCAATCCACCAGCGCTTCCAGCTTGGCGGGGTTCTCCGCCTGCTTGCGCATGGTCTCGATGTTTCCGGCGAGCTTTTCGCGCCAGTGCGGAATGTCGGTGACCCCATCGATGCGGATCACGCGGCAGTCCTCCGGGAAGGGGGCGAGCTCGCGCGGGGAGTAGAGGGAACAGAGGTCCCTCGTGGTCGCGACCAGCTGTGCCTCGGTGGTCGCATGGTCGATTTCCTCGAACCAGGATTTCATCTGCGCCGTGCCTCTTGAAGGAATTTTTTTCCGGCGGGTCGAAGTGCCATCCAGCCCGGATTTATTTGTGTACCGCGAAGGAATTTTCGCACAGAAGCCGGAGGGGGTGGGCCGTTACAATTGCCCCCACCGATGCCCCCTTCGAACCCCCCTACCTACGCCCACGTGGCGTTCCTGCGGCTGCCGGGTTTCGCGCAGCGCTCCGTGACCGAGCAGGCCGCCGCGAAGGAAGCGGCGCAGGCGGCGGTGCGCGAGGCGTTGGCCGGAGTAGCCGCGGAGGACCGGGCGGTGCTCGATGTCGAGGACGGCCTCGCGCTGGTGCTGTTCGGCGAGGCGGAGCGTGCCCTCGACGTGGCCCGGGGCCTCGCGACCCGCGCGGGAGGCACACCCTTCCTGGTGGGGCTCAACTACGGGCCGCTTGCCCTCACGTCGTCGCCGGGCCCGGGCGCGCGGGTTTTCGGCGACGGCATCGCGGCCGCGGCGGCGGCGGCGCGGTTCACGGAGCCGGGGCGGCTGCTCGTCACCGAGGATTTCGCCACCGCGCTGCGCGCCACGGCGGCGGAGCGGGCCGGCGAGCTGGTGAGGGCGGGGGATTTCACCGACACGCGGGTGCGGCAGCACACGTTCTATGCCCACGATGCGGAGCGCGGCGCGCAGCGCCGCCGCCGCCTCGCCCTGCGCACCGGCGCCATCGTGGTGGCGATCCTCCTCGCGGGCGTCGTCGGCCGCGACATCTACCAGCCGCTCAAGCTGTCGCGCCCCGCGGTGCTCACCTTCGACGTGAAGCCCCGCGGCGAGGTCTTCATCGACGGCATCGCGCGCGCCAAGGTCCCGAGCACGGCTGCCGTGGAGGTGCCTCCTGGGAAACGGCGCATCGTGATCCGCAGCCCGGGCGCGGCCGCGTTCGAGGCCACCTACGACTTGAGGCCCGGCGAAAAAGTCACGATCACCCACACCTTCACCCCGCGCCCGGTGCAGAAGCCGGGATTCCTGGACCACCTCAAGCGCCGCTTTGGAAGCTGACGTGGACGAGACCCTGCCCGAAAAATTCGGCCGCTTCCGCGTGGTGGGAGAGCTCGGGCGCGGCGCCATGGGCGTGGTCTACCGCGCCCGCGACACCGCGCTCGACCGCGAGGTGGCGATCAAGACGGTGGCGCTGCCCGGCAGCGGCGCCGAGCGCGACACCCACGAGCGGCGCTTCCTGCAGGAGGCGCGGGCGGCGGGATCGATCGCGCACCCGGGCATCGTCACCATCTACGACGTGGGCCGCGAGGGCGACACCGCGTTCATCGCCATGGAGCTGGTGTCGGGCCGCGAGCTGCGCGACCTGATCCGCGAGCGGCGCCTCGCGCCCGCGGAAGCGGTGGCGATCACCGCGTCGGTGGCCGAGGCGCTCGAGCACGCGCACGGCCGGGGCGTGGTCCACCGCGACGTGAAGCCCGGCAACATCATGGTGCTCGAGGATGGGCGCGTGAAGCTGATGGACTTCGGCATCGCCCGCCTCGCCGAGCCCACGGTCAAGACCCAGACCGGGATGCTGCTGGGCTCGCCCCAGTACATGTCGCCGGAGCAGATCCTGGGGCGCGAGGTGGATGCGCGCTCCGACATCTTCTCGCTCGGCCTCGTGCTCTACGAATGCCTCACCGGCGCCAAGCCGTTCGCGGGCGAGGACATCGGGCAGCTCACCTTCAATGTCTGCAACATCGCCGCTCGCCCGCCCTCGCACCTCGCGCGTGGCCTCGCCCCCGTGCTCGACTTCATCGTCGCCCGCGCGCTGCGCAAGGACCCCGGCGAACGCTACGCCTGCGCCGCCGAGCTCGCGCGCGACCTGCGCAACAGCGCAGCCGAGGTGGCCGCCGCCCAGGCGATGCACGAGGGCTCGGCGCTCGTGCCGACCCTTCCCGATGCCCATGCCGAGGTCGAGGTCGAGCGCACCACGCCCCTGGTGGCGAACGACCTGCCCCACGAGCTGCGCCCCTCGCCGCGTTTCGATTCTCAGGCGGCGCTCGCGCGGCTCGCGGTCGCGCCTTCCGAGGCCGATGCGACCCGCTCGCGGGCGGGATGGACCGGTCCCATGGCGAAGCCCCGGGCGCGATTCGACCTGCGCCGCCTGTGGACCGTCGGCGTCTACGCCCTGGCGCTCGTCGCCGCCGCGGCCATCGTCGCGGCGTGCGGGGCCAAGGTGAAGCTCGAGCGGCTGGCTCCCGACGCGGTGGTCCTGGCCTTCGGCGACAGCCTCACCTTCGGCACCGGTGCCGCCACCGCCGAGTCCTATCCCGCGGAGCTCGCGCGGCGCATCGGGCGCAAGGTGGTGAATGCCGGGGTCCCCGGCGAGACCAGCGGCGAGGGCCTGGCGCGCCTGCCCGGCGTGCTCGACGAGGAGAAGCCGCAACTGCTGCTGCTCTGCCACGGCGGCAACGACTTCCTGCGCAAGCTCGACGATGCGAAGGCGGAGGCCAACGTGCGCGCGATGGTGGAGCTGGCGCGCTCCCGGGGGATTGCCGTGGTGCTGGTGGCGACTCCCAAGCCCACGTTCCCGCCCTCGGTGCCCAGGTTCTACGGCGAGATGGCGGGGCAGCTCAAGGTGCCGTTCGAGGGCGACGCGATCCACTCGGTGCTGATCGACAATCGCCTCAAGTCGGATCTCGTCCACCCCAACGCGCGCGGCTATGCCCAGGTGGCCGAAGCGGTGGAAAGGGTGCTGCGGCGCGCCGGAGCCCTGTGATTATCCGACGCCAAATACCGGACTTGTCCTACGCGGGGTTGGGACTCCATGGGTGGAGTGCAGGGGCGGCTACAACTAGATTGGGATCAACGCCAACGCACAACCCGAGGACGACGATGAAACCCAGCATCCAGCACAAGCTGCGCCGCCCCAAGCTCCCCCCGATCCTCGAGATCGACGAGGACGGCATGCCCATCTCGGAGCGCGAGATGGTCACGGGTCGCCGCTTCACGTTCCAGGAAGACGGTCCCGGCGTCGAGCTGGGCGAGTGGCCCACGGAATTCGACGACTGACGCGTCAGCGCCGGGGAAGTGCCGAAGCGCCCAGGGGCGCCGCAGCACTCCCCGGTGATCCTCCTGTCCGATGGGATATCCATCGCAAAACCGGAGGTCATGATGCGCACGCTTTACCCGTCCTACATCGCAGTCTCGGTCGTCCTCGCCCTCGGCGCGGCCACCGCCTCGGCCCAGAACCGCGCCGCCTCCGCACCGCGCGCCACCGTCGCCAATGCGACCGGCACCAACGGTTCCACGGCCTCGATCTCCAGCGGCAGCCCCACGACCACCAACACCACCAACGGTGCGAGCGTGGTCACCACGCAGAGGACCAGCACCGGTGACCTCGCGGTTCGCGCCAACGCGCCCACGGCCACTGGACCGACCAACGCGACGTCCACCGACGTGAGCACGAGCACCAGCAGCACGGGCGCGGGCACCACCACCACGCGCGTGACCAATTCCGACGGCTCGTCGACTTTCACCGATTCCACCCGCACGCTGCGCTCGACCGACGCGATCGATTCGGCGAACGGCACCAACTCCACGCGTACCACCAATCGTGACGGCTCCTCGACTTTCGTCGAATCGTCCACCACGCCCACCACCGCGGACACGACGGGAGGCAATTCGAGCGCCAACTCGGCCACCTCCAACGGCACCTCGCCCGGCCAGACCTCTTCCGGCACCGCCGCGGGAGCCTCGTCCGGGGGCGTGACCGGCCGCGACGCGTCGCTCACACAGTCGAGCCGCAACGGCTTCGCCAACTCGGGCGGGCAGTCGCTGGCCCAGACATCGTCCGGCACCCAGGCGGGTTCGGGAGCGCCCGTGGGCACCGGCAACACCGCGGGTGTCGCCACCAATGGCGCGATCATCCCCCCAGGCGGTTTCCTGAATGGCACCGCGGGAGGAGCGCCGATCTTCGCGCCCGACAACGCGAGGACGATGAACAACAGCTCCGGTTCGTCGGCCTCGAACGTCAATGGCGGAAACACGATGTCGAGCATGAGCAACGGCGGCATGGACAACGGCGGTTCGGCGGGCGGATTCGCGGCGAGCTCCGCCTCGGGCAACACCGTGCTCGACCAGGATGCGCGCCGTGAAGCGGCCCGCACCCGCGCCAAGGTGTCCCGTGGCGGGCAGCTGATGTACAGCGTCGCCCCGCGCACCAACGTCGATCGCACCTGGCAGATGCCGGACGATCAGACGCCGCTGATGCCGCGGTAACAGCGTCTCCTGCGCCGGGGGTCCGTGGGAAACCAACGGGCTGATTGAACTCGAGGGCATTCCGGGAGACTGAACCGGATGCTCCGGATTCCCGGCGATCCCCAGGCAGCGGGCCCCGTCGTCCGCCCCATGTCTCCCATGGCCGCCACCGCAGGCCTGGCAGGCAGGGTGCTGGCGTGCTCGGCGTCGTTCGTCATGGGAGGCGCGTTGGCGATGCAGCTGTCGGAGCCGGCCGCGCCGGGCCTCATGGCGCCGGAGCCGGCCGCGCCGCGCCTGATTTCCACCTACGCCGAGGCGCGCCTCGTGCCCCGGGAGCCGGTTGTGGCCGGTTCGAAGGCACCGGTCAAGGTCGCGTCGCGCGAGCCGGTTCGTATCCCGTTCGTCCCGCCCGCGGAAGGCGAGGAAGGCCGGCTGGGCATGCCGGTGCTGGGCCTCGAGCGCTCGGCCCTGGCGGACAACTTCGAGGATCGCCGCGGCGCCCGCCGGCACCTGGCGCTGGACATCATGGCGCCGCGCGGGACACCGGTGGTGGCGGTGGCCGAGGGCGAAGTGGCGAAGGTGTACCGCCACGCGCTGGGAGGGCTCTCGGTCTACCAGTACGACCGCGAGCGCCGGCGCTCCTACTACTACGCCCACCTGCAGGGCTTCGCGCCCGGCCTCGCCGCCGGCGACTATTTGCGGCGCGGTGACCTGGTGGGCTACGTCGGCACCACCGGCAACGCGAGCCCCACGGCGCCGCACCTGCACTTCGCGATCCTCGACCTCGATTCCGAGGGTAAGTGGTGGAAGGGAACGCCGGTGAATCCCTACCCCCTCCTCGAGTAAGGAAATCGGGCGTCTGCTAGCATCCGGCAAACCCCCGGGAGGAGACCCCATGCGCCAAGTCGTTGCCGCAGTCGCAGTCGCTTTGTGTTCCGCCAGTGCCCTTGCCCAGCCGTTGCCGCCAGTTTCGCCGGACGCCGCCGGCTTCTCGAAGGAAGGGCTCGCGCGCATCGACGCGTTCTTCGCGCGCGAGATCGAGGCCAACCGCGTGCCCGGCGCGGTGGTCGCCATCGCCCGCGACGGCAAGCTCGTGTACTACAAGGCGTTCGGCTACCTCGACAAGGAAGCCGGCACGAAGATGCCGCTCGACGCCATCTTCCAGCTCGCCTCGATGACTAAGGTCATGGGGGCCGTCGGCGCGCTGGTGCTGAACGAGGAGGGGCGGCTGCCGCTGAAGGCGCGCCTCGACCAGTACTACCCCGCCTTCGGGCAGATGAAGGTGGGCAGCGTAAACGCGGCGGGCGAGGTGGTGCTCGAGGCGCAGAAGAACCCGATCTACATCCACGACCTCTATCGCCACACCGCGGGGCTGAGCTACGGCGGCCGCGGCAACACCGCGATCCACAAGATGTGGCCGGGCGGCTCCTCGACCGCAGCGGTGGAGTACAGCGCCGAGGAGTTCATGGCGAAGGTCACGCCGCTGCCGCTCATGTACCAGCCGGGCACCGTGTGGGATTACGGCTTCTCCATCGACGTGCTCGGGCTGGTGACTGAGAAGGTCGCCGGCAAGCGCCTGGGCCAGCACCTGAAGGAGACCGTGTGGGACAAGGTGCGCATGCCCGACACCTCCTTCGAGGTGCCGGCGGCGAAGAAATCGCGCATCGCGAAGGCGCTCGCCACCGACCCGATCAGCGGCAAGCCCCAGAAGACCAACCTGGAGTACGTGTCGAAGTTCGACTGCGCCGGCTCCTGCGCCTATGCCACCGTGGGCGACTACCTGCGCTTCGGCCAGATGCTGCTGAACGGCGGCGCCATCGACGGCAAGCGCGTGCTCAGCCCGAAGACCGTGGCCTTCATGACCAGCGACCACCTGGGCACCGGGATCAAGAACCAGGTGGCGGGCACCGAGGCCCACCGTGACGGTTATGGATTCGGCCTGAGTGTCGCGGTGCGCATGCACGACGGTGTCGCCGCCGCCAACGGCAGCAAGGGCGACTACTCGTGGAACGGCGCCAACGGCACCGCCTTCTGGGCCGATCCGCAGGAGCGGCTGGTGGTGGTGTACGGCACCGCGGCCCCGGGCGAGATCCGCAAGTACTACCGCGAGCAGGTGGGGGCGCTGGTGTACGGCGCGATGACGAAGCTGAAGTAGGCCCCTAGGCGAACACCACTCGGTTGCGGCCGTCGCGCTTGGCGACGTAAAGGGCCTCGTCGGCGCGCCGCAGCAGCGATTCGATCCGGACCTCGGCGGGGTGGAGGGTCGCCACCCCGACGCTCACGGTCACCTGGATCCACTGGCCGCTGAACTCGAACGCTCCCTGCTCGACCGACTCGCGGATGCGGTCGGCGAGCGTGCGCGCCTGCATCGGCGTGGCATTGGGCACCAGCACGCAAAACTCCTCGCCGCCGTAGCGCGCGAAGATGTCCTCCTTGCGCAGGGCCGCCTGCACCAGCTCCACGAAGCGTTGCAGCACCGCGTCGCCCGCCTGGTGGCCGAAGGCGTCGTTCACGCGCTTGAAGTGGTCCAGGTCCACCAGCAGCAGCGACACCGGGTAGCGGCCGCGCTGCGCCTGGGACAGCGCCATCGAGGCCAGGTTGAAGAAGGTGCGGCGGTTGAAGATGCCGGTGAGCGCGTCGACGAGCGCGAGGTGCCCGATCAAATGGTCGTGGCGCTGGCGGTGCGCGTGGAGGAACCCCGCGGCGGTGGCGAAGGTGATCGCGAATGCGAAGAGGCACACGGCGGCCGCCTCCCACGGGTGGGGGATGAGCCCCTCCGGGGCCAGCAGCGCCACGCCCGCGCGCGCGAACAGCACCGTGCCCGCCACCGCATAGCCGGCGCACAGGAGTTGCATGCCCTTGCCGCGCTCGGTGTCGCGCAGGCGGTGGGTCATCACGCTCAACGCGATCAGGGCCGCGCCGTAGACCACGCAACCCACGAAGAGCCGCGCCGGCTCCGAATGCCGCAGCGCCATCATCACCGCGATCATCGCGATGGGGGCCGCGAGGTGGACCCACGCCGGCAGAGCCCGATTGAAGAAGCGCAGGATCGCCTCGGCCTGCAGGGTAAGCGTGAGTGCGGCCAGCAGGTTCACGGTGACGATGGCGCCGAAGCGCGTGTCGTCGGTAGTGAGGCCCATCACGGCGAACATGAGCGCCTGCGCGCCGAGCGAGAGGATCCAGGGCACCAGGCCCTGGCGGCGGCCCGCACCGATCGCGGCCCACAGGAGGGTCGCGATCAGCACGTCCATGAGGATCAGGGTGAATTGAAGCGTCGGGACGTGCAGCATCGCGAGAATCTACCGTCTCGCGGGCCGGAACGGAAGGTGCGGCAAATTGTTCCTACGCCGCCAGCTCGCGCATCACGCGGTACAGGTCCGACTTGCCCTCGAAGCCGATGCCCGGCAGCTCCGGCATCGTGATGTGCCCGTCGATGACCTTCACCCCGTCGGGGAAGCCGCCGAAGGGCTGGAACAGGTCCGGGTACGACTCGTTGCCGCCGAGCCCCAGGCCGGCTGCGATGTTGAGCGACATCTGGTGCCCGCCGTGGGGCACGCAGCGCGAGGGCGACCAGCCGTGGGCGCGCAGCATGTCGAGCGTGCGCAGGTACTCCACCAGCCCGTAGGCGAGGGCGCAGTCGAACTGGAGCCAGTCGCGGTCCGCCCGCATGCCGCCGTACCGGATGAGGTTCCTCGCGTCCTGCATCGAGAACAGGTTTTCGCCCGTGGCCATGGGCCCGTCGTAGTAGTTGCGCAGGATCGCCTGCAGCTCGTAGTCGAGCGGGTCGCCGGCCTCCTCGTACCAGAAGAGGCCGTACTGCGACAGCGCCTTGGCGTAGGCGATGGCGGTATCCATGTCGAAGCGGCCGTTGGCGTCGACCGCGAGGCGCTGCCCGCCCGAGAGCATGCCCAGCACCGCCTCGATGCGCCGCTGGTCCTCGGCGAGGGAAGCGCCGCCGATCTTCATCTTCACCACGGTGTAGCCGCGGTCGAGGTAGCCGCGCATCTCGGCCTTCAGCTGCGCATCGTCCTTGCCGGGGTAGTAGTAGCCGCCGGCGGCGTAGACGAAGACGCGGGGGTCGGCGCGGCCGTCGCCGTAGCGTTCGGCCAGCAGCCGGAAGAGGGGCTTGACAGCGATCTTGGCCACCGCGTCCCACACCGCCATGTCGATGGTGCCGACGGCGACCGAGCGCTCGCCGTGGCCGCCGGGTTTCTCGTTGGTGAACATCGTGGACCACACCTTGTGGGGGTCGATGTTGTCGCCCGATTCGTCCAGCAGCGACCCGGGCTTCGCCTCCATCACGCGCGGGATGAAGCGCTCGCGCATCAGCGTGCCCTGGCCGTAGCGGCCGTTGGAGTTGAAGCCGTAGCCCACGACCCGCTTGCCGTCGCGGACCACGTCGGTCACAACCGCCACCAGCGACAGAGTCATCTTGGTGAAGTCGATGTACGCGTTGCGGATCGGCGAGCTGATGGGGCAGGTCTGCTCGCGGATTTCGAGGATCTTCATACCGTGATTGTGCCGTGGAATGGACGCCGTGGAGGAGGTGGGACGGGAACGGGAGGTTATCCTGCGGGGATGGACCCTTCCCACGACAAGGACGAGCGCCTCGCCGAGGACATCCGGCTGCTGGGGCGGATCCTGGGCGACACCATCCGCACCTTCGAGGGCGATGCCGCCTTCGACCTCGTGGAGGAGATCCGCCAGCTCGCGGTGGCGAGCCACCGCCTCGAGGACACCGAATCGCGCACGCGCCTCGAGGACACGCTGAACCACCTCACGCCCGTGCAGGCGGTGGCGGTGGTGCGCGCGTTCAGCTATTTCTCGCTGCTCGCCAACATCGCCGAGGACCGCCACCAGATCCGCCGCCATCGCGACGACCGCCGCGCGGGAGCCCAGCCCCTCCCCTCCACGCTGCGGGGGCTCCTCGCCGGCGCGGACCCGGGGCTCGCCGCGCGGCTGGACGGCATCCGCGTCTTTCCGGTGCTGACCGCCCACCCCACCGAGGTCCAACGCAAGAGCACGCTCGACGCGCAGCTCGCGGTGGCCGACTGGCTCGCGCGCCGCGACTCCCCCGGGGCGCTGCCCGACGAGCTCGCGCGCGCCGAGGTCGAGCTGCGCCGCCTCATCGCCACCCTGTGGCAGACGCGCATGCTGCGGGCGGTGAAGCTGGGGGTGCGCGACGAGATCGAGAACGCGCTCGCCTACTTCAACTACACCTTCATCGACGCCGTGCCGCGCATCGCCGCCGCGGTCGAGGCGTTCGTGGGCCATGCGGTGCCCACGCCTGTCGCCGTGGGCAGCTGGGTCGGCGGCGACCGCGACGGCAACCCGTTCGTCACCGCCGAGATGCTCGAGGCCGCGTTCCGGCGCCAGGGCGAGATCGCCCTCGACCACTACCTGGGGGAGGTGCATGCGCTGGGAGCGGAACTGCCCCTCTCGCGCCTGCTTACCCGGCTCACGCCCGAGCTCGAGGCGCTGGCCGAGGCCTCGCCCGACCGTTCGCCCCATCGCATGGACGAGCCCTACCGCCGGGCGCTGACCGGCATCTACGCGCGGCTCGTCGCCACCGCCGAGGCCCTGGGCCTCAGGCACACGCACCGCATGGCGGTCGGCGCGGCGCAGCCCTACGCGGCGCCGGCGGAGTTCTCGGCCGCCCTCGACGTGATCGATGGGAGCCTGCGTGCGGGCGGCCTGGGGATGCTGGCCGATGGGCGCCTGTGCCTGCTGCGCCGGTCGGTGCCGGCCTTCGGCTTCCACCTCGCCACCGTGGACCTGCGCCAGAATTCCGACGTGCACGAGCAGGTGATGGGCGAGCTGCTGCGCTGTGCCGGTGTAGCGGACGACTACGCGTCGCTGCCGGAGACGGCGCGCGAGGCGCTGCTGCTGGCGGAGCTCGCTTCGCCCCGCCCGCTGCGCTCGGCGTTCGCGGAATACTCCGAAGTCGCACGCGGCGAGCTCGCCATTTTCGACGCCGCCGCCGCGGCGGTGAAGCGCCTCGGCCCCGATGCCATTCGCCAGTACGTGATCTCGAAGGCCGCCAGCGTCTCCGACCTGCTGGAGGTCGCGGTGATGCTGAAGGAGGTGGGCCTCGCCACGCCCGGCGCCCATCCCGCATCGCGCCTGCAGATCGTGCCGCTGTTCGAGACCATCGCCGACCTGCGCGCGGCGCCTTCCACCATGCAGCGCTGGTTCGCCATTCCCGCGGCGCGGGCGCTCGTCGCCTCCCTCGGCGATCGCCAGGAAGTGATGCTCGGCTATTCCGACAGCAACAAGGATGGCGGCTACGTCACCTCCAACTGGGAGCTCTACAAGGCCGAGACCGAGCTGGTGCGGGTGTTCGCGAAGGCGGGCGTGGGCCTGCGCTTCTTCCACGGGCGCGGCGGCACCGTCGGCCGCGGCGGGGGGCCCAGCTACGACGCGATCCTGGCGCAGCCGCCGGGCAGCGTGCAGGGGGAGTTGAGGCTCACCGAGCAGGGCGAGGTCATCGCGAGCAAGTACGCCAACCGGGAGATCGGGCGGCGCAACCTCGAGGCACTCTTCGCCGCCACGGTGCGCGCCACGCTCGACGCGGCCCCCCACGCGGGCCACGAGGAGTTCCACGCCGCGATGGAGGAGCTCTCGGCGGCAGCGATGGCGGCCTACCGTGACCTGGTCTACTCTACCTCCGGCTTCGTCGACTACTTCCGCGCCACCACGCCGATCAACGAGATCGCCGAGCTCAACATCGGCTCGCGCCCCGCCTCGCGCAAGAAGTCCCAGGCCATCGAGGACCTGCGCGCGATCCCGTGGGTGTTCTCCTGGGCGCAGTGCCGCGTGATGCTGCCGGGCTGGTACGGCTTCGGCTCCGGCGTGCGCGCGCTCATCGAGCGCGAGGGCGACGGGGGCCGTG
>JANMHV010000233.1:0-42907 GCA_031375445.1 Burkholderiales bacterium
CGCGCGTTTCTCCCTCTCCCCTGGGAGAGGGCCGGGGAGAGGGTCGATTCATCGCGTCCGCCGCCACCGCATCGAGCCGCAACTCCGGCGGAATCACCGCGTCGGGCCGCGCGCGCCGGTGCGAGCGCGGCGGCGCAGGAGTCTCGTGGATCGCGTAGGCGCCCCGCGGCGCGCGCTTCTCGCGCGCTGTCTTCGGCGACTTCTTCTTGCGCCGCAGCATCTAGCGCGCGGTCCAGCCGCCGTCGATCACCATGGAGGCGCCGTTGATTTGCGCTGCGGCATCCGAGGCGAGGTAGAGCGCCATCGAGGCGATCTGCTCCACCGTCACGAACTCCTTCGTCGGCTGCGGCGCCAGGATGATGTCCCTCGCCGCGCGCTCCTCGCTGATGCCGGCCTCGCGGGCGCGGTCGGCGATCTGGATCTGCACCAGGGGCGTGTGGACGAAGCCGGGGCAGATGGCGTTCACGCGGATGCCCTCCTCCGCCGTCTCCAGCGCCGCGGCCTTGGTGAAGCCGATGATGCCGTGCTTGGCCGCGACGTAGGCGCTCTTGTTCGGCGAGGCCACCAGCCCGTGGGCCGAGGCGATGTTGACGATGCGCCCGAAGCGGCGCTTCTTCATCCCGGGCAGGGCCGCCTTGGTGGCATGGAACGCGGAAGAGAGGTTGATCGCGATGATCGCATCCCAGCGCTCCTCGGGAAACTGGTCGATCGGGGCCACGTGCTGGATGCCGGCGTTGTTCACCAGCAGGTCCACGGCGCCGAAGGCCGACTCCGCCGCGCGCACCAGCTCCACGATCTGGGCGGGCTTGGACATGTCCGCGCCGTGGAAGCGCGCCTTCACGCCGTGGTCGCGCTCGATGCCGGCGCGAAGCGCCTCGATCCCGGCGGCGTCGCCGAACCCGTTCAACATCACGTTGGCGCCTTCGGCGGCGTAGAGCAGCGCGATGGCGCGCCCGATGCCGCTGGTGGATCCGGTGATGACCGCGGACTTCCCTTTCAATGCATTCACTGGTCCTCCCTCGTTGTTCTCGTTGTGTGCGACCCGGTCCTCAGCATCTCGACGTGAGGGATGCCGTCCTCGATGTACTCCTCCGATTCCGCCACGAAATCGAAACCGCCGTAGAACCCCCGCAGGTGCGCCTGCGCGCCGATGCGGATCGGCTGCCCCGGCCAGAGCCGCGCGGCGCGCTCCAGCGCTTCCCGCATCAGCACCTTGCCCGCCCCGGTGCGCCGCACCGGCGCCGCCGTGATCACCCGGCCGATGGAGGCCTCGGCGAACTTGAGTCCCGGCGGAACCAGCCGACAGTACGCCACCAGCTCGCCCTCCCGCCGCCCCAGCAGGTGCCAGCACTCCGGGTCGGCGCCATCCACGTCCTGGAACGGGCATTCCTGCTCGAGCACGAACACCTCGATGCGCAGGCGGTAGAGGTCGTGGACCTCCCGCGGCGCGAGCTGGTCGAAATGGGCGAAACGCCAGTCGATGTCCATGTTCATTGGATCAGCGCGGGGGCCGCACTGGCAAGCTAAGTCGCGACTTTCCGGGAGCTTTTTGCGAGGTGCAGCCAGGTTTCGACCACCGTGTCCGGATTCAGGGACATGGATTCGATGCCTTCGGACATCAACCACTCGGCGAGGTCCGGATAGTCGCTGGGCCCCTGGCCACAGATGCCGACGTACTTGCCGGCCCGCCGAGCAGCCTGGATCGCCAGGTGCAGCATGCGCTTCACCGCCGGGTCGCGCTCGTCGAAGGCTTCCATCACCAGCCCCGAATCGCGGTCGAGCGCGAGGGTGAGCTGGGTCATGTCGTTGGAGCCGATGGAGAAGCCGTCGAAGTGCTCGAGGAACTCGTCGGCGAGGATCGCGTTGGAGGGGATCTCGCACATCATCACGATGCGCAGCCCGTTCTTGCCGCGCTCGAGGCCGTTCTCCCTGAGGATCGCGAGCACCTGCTCGGCTTCCTTCAGCGTGCGGACGAACGGGACCATCAGCTCCACGTTGGTGAGGCCCATCGTGTCGCGCACCTTGCGCATCGCCTCGCACTCGAGGTCGAAGCAGTCGCGGAAGGAGGCTGCGATGTAGCGCGAGGCGCCGCGGAAGCCCAGCATCGGGTTCTCCTCCGTCGGCTCGTACTTGGCGCCGCCGATGAGGTTGCGGTATTCGTTGGACTTGAAGTCCGACATCCGCACGATCACCTTCTTCGGCCAGAAGGCGGCCGCGATGGTGGCGACCCCCTCGGTCATCTTCTCCACATAGAAGCGCACCGGGTTGTCATAGCCGCGCGACTGCTTGGCCACCTGCCCCTTCAGCTCGCCGGCGAGCGACGCGTACTCGAGGCACGCCTTGGGGTGGATGCCGATCATGTTGGAGATGATGAATTCCAGGCGCGCCAGGCCCACGCCCTCGTTGGGCAGCTGGCAGAAGTCGAACGCGAGCTGGGGATTGCCCACGTTCATCGCGATCTTCACCGGGATCTCGGGCATCTTGTCGAGCTTCACCTCGACCGCCTCGAAGTCCATCTTGCCGTCGTAGATGAAGCCGGTGTCGCCCTCGGCGCAGGAGACGGTGACCTCGGCGCCTTCGGCCAACTTCTCGGTCGCGTCCTCGCACCCCACCACCGCCGGCACGCCGAGCTCGCGCGCTATGATCGCCGCGTGGCAGTTGTTCACGAGAACCGGCGTGTACCGCTCGGTGAAGACGATGTAGTTGTGATGGTCCCCGACCGTGATGTTGTAGACCTCCGCCTCGGCGAGCGTCCCTTCCAGGCCGACCCTGGCCTGGCGCAGATCGGACGCCAGCAAGTGCTCGAGACGATCCTTCAGCGGGGCGTCGCTGACCGCCGGCAAGTGGTTGCACAAGCCCTCGGCGTCGATCAGCAGGTTCTTGCGCACCCGGTTGTTGACGTCCGAATTGACGGTGTCCGGAAGCAACTGGCGGGTGCTGAAGAATCGGCTGCCCACCTTCCGCTCGTCCCGGCAGTGAATCCTGGACGTGTATCGAGCCAGCAGGTCCAGCTTCTCGACGATCTGCACGTTGTAGATCGATCGGTTGGTGGCGACCTGCGGCACGATGCCGATGCGCAAACAGGCCACGATGACGGCCTCGAGCAGGTCGCCGCCCGACACGTAGATGTTGACCCGGCCCTTCTGGAAACTACCGTCACCGTCGATCACGCCGGCGAGGAAATGGCATGCCACCTCGGCGTCGCCCTTCAGCAACGTGGATACGATCGTGTCTTCCTCGGCCCGCACCGAGGTCGCGATCGACTTGGAATAGCATCGATACGCGTTTGCGGACCCGATCACTTGCTTGCCCCGGATGAAGCCGGTGGAAACCTGTTTCACGGACTCCTTGAATGCCTTGCCGTAGTTGGCCAGGAGCGCCTGGTTCATTCGTGCGATGAAGTCGAGCTTCGCGACCTCCGGCTTCTGGATGAAGGTCACCTCGCCATGGGTTCTCGTCAGGTGAACATGGCCGTCGGTCATCAATCCGCCCAGCAGGTAGGCGAGCGAGTGCTCCTTCCCGGTCGAGGCCGAGAGTTGCGGCAGCTGCTGCGCGAGCAGCACGCAGTCCTGCTTCGCGACGATGTCCTGGATCTCGCGGTCGACAAGCTCGCCGCCGGCGAGGCTCAGCATCTTGTGATCCGGAGTCAGCTCGAGGCCGTTGCCCTGCGTGCGACCCGTCTGGGAAACTCCCACCCGGATCATTCCCGCGAGCCGCTTCATGACGGCCAGGACGGGCTTCCACTCGATCTTGAGGCTCGTGCGGTTCAGCGACGGCACGCTCAAGCCCTCATGGCCACGTTCGTGCAGTTCGCGGAAAGTCATGAAACCGGCACTGGTCAGGACACGGGTATCGCCGGAGAAGCAAGTCCGCCCCCCCCGGTTGGTCACGATCGCCGAGGCGCGCTTCATCACCGGCTCCCAGTTGGGGTCGGTCATGTCGGTCACCAGCACGTCGCCGTCGGCCACACTCGCGATCTCGGAGACATCCATGATCACGCGCACCTTGCCCTGGCCGATCTTCGAGCCGATGGCACGCCCCTCGGCCAGCACCGCCCCGCGCTTGCCGATGCGGTAGCGGGTAAGCGTGTCGCGGCGCAATTCCTGGCTCTTCACCGTCTCGGGGCGCGCCTGGAGGATGTAGAGCTTGCCGTCCTCGCCATCGCGGCCCCACTCGATGTCCATGGGGCGCCCGTAGTGGCCCTCGATCGACATGGCGTACTTCGCCAGCTCGTGGACCTCGGCATCGGTGAGCGAGAAGCGCTCGCGCTCGGCGGCCGGCACCTCCACCTGCGAGACCGACTTGCCGGCGGAGGATTGTTGCGAGAACACCATCTTGATCGCCTTGCCGCCGAGGCCGCGGCGCAGGATCGCGGGCTTGCCCGCCGCCATGCACACCTTCGAGACGTAGAACTCGTCCGGATTCACCGCACCCTGCACCACCATCTCGCCCAGGCCGTAGCTCGAGGTGATGAACACCACCTCGCGGAAGCCGCTCTCGGTGTCCATGGTGAACATGACCCCCGCGGCACCGAGGTCGCTCCTCACCATGCGCTGGACGCCCGCCGAGATCGACACTTCCGAGTGGGTGAAGCCCTTGTGCACGCGATAGGCGATGGCGCGGTCGTTGTAGAGCGAAGCGAACACGCGGCGCACGGCGTCGAGGATGTTGTCGATGCCGCGGATGTTGAGGTAGCTCTCCTGCTGCCCGGCGAAGGAAGCGTCGGGCAGGTCCTCGGCGGTGGCCGACGAACGCACCGCGAAGCTAGCCCCGGGGGCGCCAGCGGAGCCTTCCGCTCCAGCCGAAGACACACGCTCGTACTCCGAGCGGATTTCGGCTTCGAGCGCGGGCGGCAGCGGCGCCTTCTCCACCCAGCCGCGGATCTGCGCCCCGGCCTGCGACAGGGCGCCCACGTCGTCAACGTCCAGCTTGCCGAGCGCCTCGTTGATGCGCTGCGTGAGCCCGCCGTGGGCGAGAAACTGGTCGAAAGCCTCGGCCGTGGTGGCGAAGCCCCCCGGCACCCGCACCCCCGTGGCCGCGAGCTGGCTGATGAGCTCCCCGAGCGACGCGTTCTTGCCGCCCACCCGGGCGACGTCGGCCATGCGGAGCGTCTCGAGGGGAAGGACGTAGCGGTTCGCCATGGGGAGTCTTTCGGGGGGAGACAGCGAGAAACGAGGGTTGCAATTATAGCGAACGGCACATGACAATGTTGCGGCGCATCATGAGGTGCGTTCCCATGCCACCCAGACCATGAACCAGCGCAAGCGCGTCTTCTTCGTCTCCGACCGCACCGGCATCACCGTGGAGGCGCTGGGGTCCTCGCTCCTCACCCAGTTCGGGGAGCTCGATTTCCTGCGCGTGACGCTGCCCTTCATCGACACCATCCCCAAGGCGATCCAGGTGGTCGCGCAGATCAACGACGCGCACCGCGATTCGGGGCAGCGCCCGCTCGTCTTCAGCTCCATCGTCGACGAGGCGCTGCGCTTCGAGATCAACAAGGCCAACGGCCTGGTGCTCGACGTGTTCGAGCGCTTCATCGTGCCGCTGGAGCAGGAGCTGGGGCAGAAGTCGCTCCACGCGGTGGGGCGCTCGCACAGCGTCTCCAACGTGAAGGACTACAACCACCGCATCGAGGCGATCAACTACACCCTCTCCCACGACGACGGCGTGACGCACCGCGGGCTCGAGGAATCCGACATCGTCCTGGTGGGCGTCTCGCGAAGCGGCAAGACCCCCACCTGCCTCTACATGGCGATGCAGTTCGGCATCAAGGCGGCGAACTATCCGCTGATCCCCGAGGACCTCGAAGCCAACCGCCTGCCGCCTTCGCTCATCCCCCTGAAGGGCAAGGTGTGGGGGCTTTCCATCGCGCCGGAGCGGCTGCACCAGATCCGCAGCGAGCGCCGGCCCGACTCGCGCTACGCGGCGCTCGACAACTGCCGCTACGAGGTGGCCGCGGCGGAGAAGTTGATGAGGCAGGCGGGGATCACGTTCCTGGATTCGACGACGAAATCGATCGAGGAGATCGCGACGCACGTGCTCCACGAGGCTCACCTGGTGCGGCGGGTGTACTAGTTGGGCCACGATCCGAGGAGTTGGGGCTGACGATCCGAGCGCCGCGATCTTGAAGACCTGAATCCGGGACGCAGATGGCCGCAGATCAAAAGAGCGATAACGGCAGATGCAATTCTCATGAGCTTCGGGGCTGGCGATTAGCGTCTCGGAGATCTTGAGCATCGCATTTGCCGTTATCGCTCTTTTGATCTGCGGCCATCTGCGTCTCTGAATTCCGGTGCCAAGCACCTCGTCGCACGGACCGCCAGCCCCGAAGCTCATGGGAATTGCATCTGCCCTTATCGCTTTCTTGATCCGCGGCCATCTGCGTCTCTGAATTCCGGTGCCAAGCACCTCGTAGCACGGACCGCCAGCCCCGCTCCAGGTCCGAGCCTTCTTTGTCCCCGACAGCCACCCCGGGTAAACTACCCGGCAATCAGAGGGGCGCCCGCCCCCGAATAACAAAGCTCACGGAGGAGCCGAAATGAAGACCAAGAAGCGCCTGCTGCCCGCCCTCGTCCTGTCCGCCTTCGCCACGTTCGCCGCGCCCCAGGCCGCGAATGCCGCGCAGTTCTCCAACGTCTACGTCTTCGGCGACAGCCTCTCGGACGCAGGCAGTTATCGCCCGGCGCTGGCCGGGCTGGGAATACCGGCCGCGCTGATCCCGATTCTCGGGCGCTTCACCACCAACCCCGGTCCGGTTTGGTCGGAGCTGGTGGCCCAGTACTACGGCGTCACGCCCGCGGCCTCCAACGCGGGCGGCACCATCTACGCCCAGGGCGGCGCGCGCGTCGCGCTCACGCCCGGCATCAACATCCTCCCCGGGGCCACCGATCGCCCGGTCTCGACCCAGATCACCGAGTTCCTGGCGCGCAGCGGCGGCACGGCGGACCCGAACGCCCTCTACGCCGTGTGGGCGGGCGCCAACGACCTGTTCGCCAACCTGGGCGCGCTGCAGGCCGGGGCCATCAGCGCGGCCCAGCTCCAGGCCAACGTCCTGGGCGCCGCGACGGCCGAGATCCAGCAGATCGCCCGCCTCGTCTCGGCCGGGGCGCGTTACATCGTGGTGTTCAACCTGCCGGACGTGGGCGCCACGCCCGCGTTCGCGAGCGGCGCCACCTCCGGCACCATCACCCAGCTGGCCGCGGGCTACAACACGACCCTCTTCTCGGGCCTCGCCGGCGCCGGCATCAGGGTGATCCCGGTGGATGCCTTCGCGCTCCTCTCCGAGATCCGCGCCAATCCATCGGCCTACGGCTTCACCAATATCACGAGCCCCGGGTGCGGGTTGTTCCCGCCGATCACGACAGCGGCGACCGGCCCGAGCTCGCAGTTCTGCTACCCCGCCAACTACGTGACGCCCAACGCGGCCGAGACCTACCTGTTCGCCGACGGGGTGCATCCCACCACCGCGGCGCATCGCATCGTGGCGCAGTTCGTCGAGGGGCTGATCGAGGGCCCCACCGCGTATTCGCTGATGGCCGAGGCGCCGCTGCGCACCCGCGCGAGCCATGTCCGCACCCTCAACGAGGGGCTCGTGAGCGGCCAGCTCGCCGAGATGAGACGCATCACCGCGTTCGCCGCGGGCGATGGCGCCGACTTCGACGTGCAGGGCGGCGGCGGCCAGCAGGGCCTGAAGAGCACCAACAAGTCCATCACCGTGGGCCTCACGGCACGCGCCTCCGAAGCCGTCACCGTGGGCCTGGGCTACGGCGAGAGCCGCAGCAACGGCAGCCTCGGGGGGGAGATGGGCGGCTTCCGCACCAAGGACCGCAACTGGTCGGCCTTCGCCTCGATGAAGACCAGCGGCTTCTACGCCAACGGCATCGTGACGATCGCCGACATCCGCTTCGACGACGTGCGGCGCAACATCCGGCTGGGCCCCGTCACCCGTGTCGCCACCTCCAGCCCGGACGGCAGCAATGCCTCGGCGTACTTCTCGGCCGGCTACGACTTCTCCTTCGGGCGCCTGAAGCTCGGCCCCATCGGCTCGATCACCTCGCAGAACGTCGAGATCAACTCCTTCGACGAGGAAGGCGCCGGCTCGGCCAACCTGCGGATCTCCTCCCAGAAGCGCCGCTCGGAAGTGTGGAGCGGGGGGCTGCGCGCCTCCTTCGAGCTGAATGGCGGCTGGACGCCGTGGGCCACCATCACCGCCGACAAGGAGCGCCGCGACGACCTGCGCTACGTGACCGCCACGCCGCTGTCGCTCGCCACGCAGAACGGCTATGACATCCCGGCCTACGCGCCCGACTCCAGCTACACCACGGCCGCCATCGGCATCCGCGGCTGGATCACGCCGAGCGTCGGGCTGTCGTTCGCGTACTTCAAGGTGTCGGGCCGCTCCGGCATCTCGGAAGACGGCTTGACGGGCCTCGTCTCGGTCCGCTTCTGAAACGCGTCCACGCCGCCAGCAACCTCCCCGAGGCGCACCTCCTCGTCGACTTGCTGGCGGACCGGGGCATCCGGGCGCGCGTGCTGAACGCGCATGCCTCGAGCCTCGCGGGGGAGCTGCCGGTGGACGTGGCACGCCCCCAGGTGTGGGTGGACGATTCCGCGAACGCCGAGCGAGCGCGCGGCATCATCGACGAGTACGTGCGGGCGGCCCCCTCCGGGCCCCCGGTCACCTGCCCCAAGTGCGGGGAGGAAAACCCGGCCTCCTTCGACCTTTGCTGGAACTGCGGCACCGGGCTCGCGCAATGACCTACGGCGTGCCCACGAAGAGATAGAACCGCCCCTTCCCGTTCTTGGCGTCGGCGACCCCCAGGTAGACCGGGCCCAGGAAAGTGTCCGCGGCGAGGTACGCGCCGATGGAGCGCTGCCACCCCTGCAGTGAAGTCTCGGTGATGAGCTTGCTCATCCGCCCGAACTCCGCCGAGACGCCCCCGATCAGCGTGAGCCCGTAGAAGGGGTTGGCGAAGTCGAGCCGGTACTGCGCCTCCAGGCGGCCGAACGCATACCCCCCGCCACGCATCTGGTCGTTGGCGAAACCGGAGAGGCGCCGCGGCCCGCCGAGCGTGAAGGCATCGGCGAGCGGCAGCTCGCCCTTCAAGGCGGTGCCACCTTCAACGCCGGCGAGCATCGTCCACCTTCCCATCGAATAGGCTCCGCCGAAGCGCGCCTCGCTGCGCGAGTAGGTGTCGAGGCCCCCGGTCACCCGCGCCGCGTCGAAATGGGTCACGTCGAGCTTCACGCCGCGCGTGGGGAAATACGGCTGGTCGTAGGTATCGATCGCGACGGAGGCGGTGACGCCGCCCTGGCGCTCGGTCAGGTTGAAGAACGAGTCGGGACCGGTGTCGAGCACGGCGCCCAGGCGACGCTCCACCCAGCCCATGCGGGCCTGGCCGTGGACTCCCAGGTTCACCCCCGCCTCCACGCCGGCGCGGTTGCTCTGCACGCGGTAGACCGCGACGCGGTCGCCTTCGAAGTAGAGCGGCGCCTTGGCGAGCGACGTGTTGGCGTAGGGCCGAACGAAAAAGAGGTGCCGCTTCTCGAGCGGCTGGTAGAACTCGGTCCAGAGGCCCTGCTCGCTGCCGACCTGGGTGCCGAGGAGCCACTCGCCGCCGAGGGAATTGACCCAGGTGGCGCGGTAGAGCGCGCGCACGTTGTACGCGGACTCGCTGCGGAAGTCGGTGGCGAGGTTCAGGCCGAAGCGAAGGTAGTTCGGCCCCCACGGTTTCTCGACCGGCGTGATGCGCAGGATCGTACGGTCGCGCTCCCGCACCACGCTGTAGTCGAGGGAGTGGAGGTCGCCGTGGCTGAACTCGCGCACCAGGTCGGAGGCGAGCGCCCGCGCATCCAGGGGCTGGCCCTCCTGCTGCGAGATGGCGCGGCGGATCGTCGCCGGGTTCACGAAGCGCGTATCGGCCACGTTGATCTGATCCACGACCGGTGGCTCGCGGCGGTCGGCGAGGCGCACCTTCTCCTGCCACGCCGCATAGGCGTGTGGCTCGACCGAGTAGCGCCGCAGCTGGTCCGCCGCCGCCTGCGCCGCCACGCGCCCGCGCGCCGCGGCGTCCAGCTGCCGCGTGAAGTCGGTCGAGGCGATGTTCTCCAGGTCGGGGCGGATGTAGATGTCGCGGGGCCCGAGGAGCTGCATCGAGCGCGCCACGTTCTGCTCGGTCAGCAGGTTGACTACTTGACCCAGCACCGTCACGACGCCGGTCACCTGCTCCGGCTCGAACAGCGGCGAGCCCACGTTCACCACGATCAGCACGTCGGGGTTGCACAGGCTGCGCGCTTCCGCCACCGGGACGTTCTCGGTCAAGCCGCCGTCGACCAACTTGCGGCCGTCGCGGATCACCGGCGCCAGCAACCCCGGGACCGACATCGAGGCGCGCATCGCCGAGGTGAGGTTGCCGCTGCGGATCGCGACGCGCTCGCCCGAGCCGATGTCGGTGGCCATGATCGCGAGCGGCATCGGCAGCTGCTCGATGGGGCGGTCGCCGAGGTCGGCGCGGACCAGCTGGTTGAAGAAGAGCTTGAGCTTCTCGCCCGCCACCGCGCCCTCGCGGAACTTGAGCCCCTCGCGGGTCACGCCGAACTCGAGGCCGGAGTAGAAGCGGTCATCGAGCTCCTTCCTGCGCACGTCCACGGCGTCGCGCCCGGCGCTGTCGTCGAACATGCCGATCCAGTCGGTGCGGCGCACCAGCTCGATCACGTCCTGGGGCGCCACCCCCGCCGCGTAGGCGCCGCCGATCAGCGCCCCCATGCTGGTGCCGGCGATGCAATCCACGGGAACGCGCAACTCCTCCAGCACCTCCAGCACGCCCAGGTGGGCGCCGCCGCGGGCGCCGCCGCCGCCCAGCACGAGACCGATGCGCGTTCGCTCCAGGGGCTTCTGCTGGGCGAATGCAGACAGACACAGGCAACTCGCGAGGGCGAGCGCGGCGATGCCGAGGAGTCGGGTCTTCATGGCTCAGTTTTACAACAAAAAGTCCGGGGATTGCGAGTGATGCGGGCAGTAAACCTGGGAATGGGGATGAATGGGATGAAGGGGATGAATGGGATGAAGGGGATAAAGCCAAAAGGGCGGTGATTCAAGGTGGCAGGATCTTGGACATTCAGAACACACGCCCAAATTCGGCGCCATGCCAACTCGGCGCACCTGGCCGGAAATGGACAAGTGACCCGCGGCGATGCTCGGCAAGGGCCTCTGGGATCGCGCCGAAAGCCTCGAGGGCACGATGGCCGCGTACGCCCGCATCAAGGGCCGGCGAGAGCTGGTGGTGATCCGCGGGCCCCACACGCTTGAGGCCTCGACCCCGGAGAACCAGCGCTACCTCACGGCGCGCGTGGTGGCCTTGATGAAGGGGATCAATGGGACAAAACCAACGGGGTTGTGATCAGAAGGGACACGGTTTGCGGAACAGTCATACCGCCCCACATTCCAGCCGACCCCCAATCCCATTCATCCCCTTCATCCCATTCATCCCCATCTCCCCGGTTTACTGCCACCGCCAGCCACCCGCTCCCGGATGCCTGGTCCTTACACCCGCAGGGTGAAGGGAGTGAACTTCGTCCCCCGGTCGTAGTGGTCCACGCCCTCGGCGCGCTTCAAGAACCCCACCAGCGCATAAGTCAGCGGCGTGAACGCCACTTCGACCAGCACCTTCGCCACGAACTGCGCCCCCATCACCATCGGCAACTTGTCGTTGGGAATGATGCCGGTGCCCCAGAAGGCGAGCGGGTAGAAAAGCGCCGAATCCACCGCCTCCCCCACGATCGTGGAGCCGATGGTGCGCGACCACAGGTGCTTGCCCGCGGTGAGGATCTTCATCTTGGCGAGGGTGAACGAGTTCACGAACTCGCCGCAGAAGTACGCCACCATCGAGGCGAGCGCGATCCGCCAGGTGGAGCCGAACGCCACCTCGTAGGCGGCCTGGTTCTTCCAGAACGGCGCTGGGGGGAGGGCCACCACCGCCCACGCCATGAAGGCCGCGAAGGCGAGCCCCGCGAAGCCCGCCCAGATCACGCGGCGGCTCCTCGCGTACCCGTACACCTCCGTCAGCACGTCGCCGAACACGTACGAGATCGGGAAGAACAACACGCCGGCGCCGAACACGAGCGGGCCCCACGGCATGTCGACCTGGGCGATCTTCGCCGGCCCGATCAGGTTGGAGCAGATGAGGATCACCACGAATGCCGCCATCACGAACTCGTAGTAGCGGTAGTGCAGGCGAGCGTTTCCGGGCGCTTCAGGAGTTTTCATGAGGTGTTCTCCGACTCAACGGGCCGCGGATGGGGGGAGAGGCGTGCGCGCGGCCCGCTGGCGCAACGCCTCGAACAGCGCGATCGAGCCGGCGGTGGCCGCGTTCAGCGACTCGATCCGTCCGGCCATGGGAATCCTTGCGCGCCGGCTCGCGGCCTCGCGCAGCGCGGCGCTCAACCCGGCGCCCTCGTTGCCGACCAGCAACGCGATGGGGCCGGTGAGGTCCATTTCGTAGAGGGAGTGCGTGCCCTCGCCCGCCAGCGCGATCGAGGCGCCGCGGAAGGTCGCCAGGAACGCGGCGAGGTCGGCCTTCTCGACGATGTTCACCACGAAGTGCGCACCCATGCCCGCGCGCAGCACCTTGGGCGACCAGGCGAAGGCGCAGTGCGGCGAGAGCAGCACGTGGTCGGCGCCGGCGGCGGCGGCGCTGCGCAGCAGCGTGCCCACGTTGCCGGGGTCCTGGATGTCCTCCAGCAGGAGCGCCAGCTTCGCCGTGGCGCTCGCGGGGCGCCCGGCGGGCGTGCGCACGCTGGCGATCACGCCGGTGGGCGTCTCCACGGTGGAGAGCGCCTCGAAGAGGCCGTCGGCGAGGAGCGTCACGCGCGCGGCAGCACTCCTTTCGACCAGCCGCGCGATCTCGGGGTCGTCCAGCCCCGCGCGCGTGACCGCCAACTCCTCGGGCTGGTGCCCGGCGTCGAGGAAGGCGGCGAGGAGGTGGGGGCCGTCGAGGACCGAGAGCCCGGTCTTGCGCCGCTCGGAAGCGCTGGAGGCCAGGCGCGACAGGGACTTGAAGGCCGCGTTGTCGCGGGAGGCCACGACCTTCATCAGAACGGCAGGTCGTCCTGGCGCAGCAGCAACCCGACCGGCTCGAAGCTGCGGCGATGGATCTCGCACGGGCCCTGGGCCTTCAGCGCCGCCAGGTGCTCGGGCGTGCCGTACCCCTTGTGGCTCGCGAAACCGTAACCCGGGTAGCGCTGGTCCATCTGCGCCATCTGCGCGTCGCGCGCGACCTTGGCGAGGATCGAGGCCGCCGCGATCGCCGCCACCCGCTGGTCGCCCTTGACGATGGCGGTGCACCTGTAGCGCACCGTGGGGACCATGTTGCCGTCGACGCAGACCTCCTCCGGGTCCATGCCGAGGGCCTCCACCGCGCGCTGCATCGCGAGCAGGCTCGCCCGCAGGATGTTGATGCGGTCGATCTCCTCCACGCTCGCCTCGGCGATGGCCCAGGCGATGGCGCGGTCGCGGATGCGCTCGGAGAGCTTTTC
Organism: Burkholderiales bacterium; assembly: GCA_031375445.1. Lineage (GTDB taxonomy): Bacteria > Pseudomonadota > Gammaproteobacteria > Burkholderiales > Usitatibacteraceae > Usitatibacter. Next base: position 13,534 of record JANMHV010000233.1, read on the forward strand.
GCGCACCTCGGCCGTGAGCATCTTGGAGTCCGCCAGCCCGTTCACGCGGCGCGCGGGATCGAGGACCACCGCGGCCGCGAAGACGCTCCCCGCGAGCGGCCCGCGGCCGGCCTCGTCAACCCCGCAGAGCAGCGCGGTGGTCGGGTACTTGGGTCGTCGCGCCATGGAGCCCTGGAGCCTCGAAATAGGGTGCGAGGGCGTCGGCCACCTTCGCGTCGTGGTCCTGGGCGAGGCTCTCGTGCAGGCGGCCGAAGCGCCCTCTCAGCCGCTCCCGCGCCTGCTTGTGGTCGAGCCAGTTGCCCAGCGCCTGGCAGAGATTGGCAGGGGTCGCGTCCGCCTGCAAGAGCTCCGGCACGATGAACTCCCCGGCGAGGATGTTGGGCAGCCCGAAGTACGGCAGCAGCGACTTCCTCATCACCATGCGGTAGGTGAGCGGGGAGAGGCGGTAGGTGATCACCATCGGGCAGCGGGCGAGGGCCGCCTCGAGCGTCGCGGTGCCGCTCGCCACCAGCGCCACCTCGGCGGCGTGGAGCGCCAGCCGCGCGTGGCCGAACAGCATCTCGATCGGCAGCTCGCGGGCGTTGAGCACGTAGAGGCGCTCCTCGAAGTAGTCGCGCGTCTCCCGGGTGGCGAGCGGCACGAAGAAGCGCAGCTCGGGGCGCGCGGCGCAGAGCGCGCGCGCGGTCTCGATGAAGAGGTCCGCATGGAGCTCGAGCTCGCTCACGCGGCTGCCGGGCAGCAGCGCCACGGCGGGCCGCGTGCCCGCGAGCCGCAGCTGCGAGCGGGCGCCGTCGCGGTCGGGCTCCATCGGCATGGTATCGGCCAGGGGGTGGCCGACGAAGGTGGCCTTCACGCCCGCGCGCTCGTAGATCTCCTGCTCGAACGGGAACAGCACCAGCATGTGGTCGGCGGCGCGCGCGATCTTCGTGATCCGCTCCGGACGCCACGCCCACAGCGACGGGCTCACGTAGTGCACCGTGCGCACGCCGCTCGCGCGCAGCTTCGCCTCGATGCCGAAGTTGAAGTCCGGGGCGTCCACGCCGATGTAGAGGTCGGGCGGATCGGCGAGGAGCGTCCTCACCAGCTCGCGGCGGATGGCGAGGATGCCCTTCAGGCTGCGCAGCACCTCGACGTAGCCGCGCACCGAGAGCTTCTCGATCGGGTGCAGGCTCTCCACCCCTTCGGCCATCATCTTGGGCCCGGCGATGCCGCTGAACCGCGCCTCGGGCCAGCGCGCCTTCAGCGCCCGCACCAGCGCCGCCCCGAGGAGGTCCCCGGACGCCTCGCCGGCGACGATGGCGACTCTCAAGGGCCTACCGGACGATGCCGCGGGTGGCGGTGTCGAGGAAGGCGGCGAAGGTGCGCACGTTCGCGTTCGCCTCCGCCTGGGATGCGAGCGCCACGCGCGCCTCGGCGAGCGTGAGCCCGGACTTGTAGAGCGTGCGGTAGGCGCGCTTCAGCTCCGCGATGTCCTCGGTGGTGAAACCGCGGCGGCGCAGGCCCTCGGAATTGATCCCGTGGGGCGCGCAGGGGTGGCCCGCCACGGTGAGGAAGGGCGGCACGTCCTGGGTCACGACGCTCGAGATGCCGGCCATCACGTGGGCGCCGATCTTCACGAACTGGTGCACGCCCGTGAAGCCGGCCAGGATGGTCCAGTCGCCGATCTCCACGTGGCCCGCGAGTGTGGCGTTGTTGGCGAACACCGTGTGGCTGCCCACGACGCAGTCGTGGGCGATGTGGCAGTAGGCCATGATCCAGTTGTCGTCGGCGACGCGCGTCACGCCCGACTCCTGGACCGTGCCGCGGTTGATCGACACGTACTCGCGGATGGTGTTGCGGTCGCCGATTTCCACTCGCGTGGGCTCGCCCTGGTACTTCTTGTCCTGGTTCGCTTCCCCGATGGAGCAGAAGTGGAAGATGCGGTTGTCGCGGCCGATGCGGGTGTGGCCGGTGAGGACGTTGTGCGCGCCGATGGTGGTGCCGTCGCCGACCTCCACGTCCGCGTCGATCACCGTGTAGGGGCCGACGCTGACGTTCGCGGCGAGGCGCGCCTTCGGGTCGACGATTGCCGTGGGATGAATTCTAGGGCTCATGTGAAGAGAACCCGTGAAACCACAGATGAACACGGATGGACACGGATAGATGAACGGTGTCGGGCGAACTCGCCAATGAAGCCGCGACCGTCATGGACGATGCCCATGCTCTTCTTATCTGCGTTCATCCGTGTTCATCTGTGGTTTCAGATTTTCTTCAAGGCGCAGAGGAGCTCCGCCTCGGCGGCGACGGCGTCGCCCACCTTGGCGATCGCGGTGAACTTCGCCATCCCCCGCGCCATGCGCCCCTGCAGCACCTCGATCAGCAGCGTGTCGCCGGGCACCACCGGGCGCTTGAAGCGCGCGCCGTCGATGCCCACGAAGTAGTAGACCCACTTGCCGTCGTTCTTCTGCCCGGCGCTCTTCAGCGCCAGCACCGCGGCGGCCTGGGCCATCGCCTCGACGATCAGCACCCCGGGCATCACGTGGAAATGCGGGAAATGCCCCGGGAAGTGCGGCTCGTTCACCGTGACGTTCTTCAGCGCCACGATCCGCGTGCTTTCCTCGAACGACACGACGCGGTCGATGAGGAGGAACGGATAGCGGTGCGGCAGGTACTCCTTGATCTCCTCGATCGACATCTCACTCACGGTCTTCTCCCGCTGGAAGCTTGCGCAAACGCCTGGCGAGGGCGTCGAGGCGGCGCAGGTGCGCCGCGTTCCGAAGCCACTCTTCGTGGGGCATGAGCGGCATGCCCGAGGTGTAGGTGCCCGGCTCGGTGATCGATTTGGAGACCAGCGTCATCGCGGAGATGGTGACCCCGTCGCACACCGTGATGTGGCCGACGAAGCCGGCGGCGCCGCCCACCAGGCAGTGGCGACCGATGGTGGTGCTGCCGGCGATGCCGACGCACCCGGCGATCACGGTGTGCTCGCCGATCACCACGTTGTGTCCCACCTGGATCTGGTTGTCGAGCTTCACGCCATCGCCGATCACCGTGTCCTCGAGGGCGCCGCGGTCGATGGTGGTGTTGGCGCCCACCTCGACGTCGTCGCCGATCCTCACCGCTCCCACCTGGGGAATCTTCACCCAGCGGCCCTGGTCGGGCGCCTGGCCGAAGCCGTCGGCGCCGATCACCGCGCCCGAGTGCACGAGCGCGCGCGCGCCGAGGGTGCAGCCGTCGTAGATCGTGACCCGCGCGTGGAGCCGGCTCCCGGCGCCGATCGTCACGCGCTCCCCCAGGATGCAGCCCGCGCCCACCACCGCGCCGGCGCCGACACTGCAGAGCGCACCCACCACCGCGAGGGGCCCGACCTCGGCGTTGGCGTCGATCCGCGCCGTGGGATCGACCACGGCGGAGGGATGGATGCCGGGGCGGGGTGCCACGGGCGGGTGGAACAGCGCCACGGTGCGGGCGTAATAGGCGTAGGGGTTGGCGGTGACGATGCAGGGCCCCGCCGCGCTGCCCCGGTCCGCGGGGGCGAGGATCACGGCGCCGGCCCGCGTGGTGGCGAGACGCGCGCGGTAGCGCGGGTTGGCGAGGAACGCGATGTCGCCGGGGCCGGCGGAGTCGAGCGTCGCCACGCCGGTCAACGGCGCGCGATCGTCGCCGACGGCCTCACCGCCGAGGCGAGCGACGATTTCGCGGAGGGTGAGCGCGGCAGCCACGGGCGGTCACTTGTCGGCCAACGCCCGGATGACCTTCTCGGTGATGTCGATGCGGGAGCTGGCGAACACCGCTTCCTGGATAATGAGGTCGAACTTTTCCTGCTCGGCGATCTGGTTGATGATGCGCGTCGCGCGCTCCTGCACCCGGGCGAGCTCCTCGTTGCGGCGCAGGTTCAGGTCCTCGCGGATCTCGCGCTGGATGCGCTGGAAGTTGCGGCTCACGTCGGCGAGCTGGCGCTCCTTCTCGCGGCGCTGCGTGTCGGTGAGCGTGACGGTCTCGCGCTCGAGGTCGGTCTGCAGGTCGCGCCCCTGCTTCTCGACCCGCGCCAGCTCCGCATTGCGCACGCTGAACTCGCGCTCCAGCACCTGCTGCGCGCGCCGCGCGGGTGCCGCCTCGCGGAACACGCGCTCGGTGTTCACGAAGCCGATCTTCATCTCGGCAGCACCCGCCGGGAGGCAGGCGGCGAGGAGGGCGACGGCGAGGAGGGTCCTCATCGCACGGTTCCTAGAAGACGCGGCCCAGCTGGAACTGGAACCGCTCGATCTTGTCCGTTTCCTTCTTCCTGATGGGAGCCGCGAAGGAGAAGCGCAGCGGGCCCACCGGCGAATCCCAGCTCACCGCGACACCCGTGGAGACGCGGATGTCCCCGGCGTCGACTTTCTGGAGCGGGCCCCAGACGGTGCCCGCGTCGAGGAAGACCGCGAGGCGCACGTTCTTCTCCTTGTAGCCGGGCATCGGGAAGAGCAGCTCCGCGTTGGTGACGAAGCGGCGGTCCCCGCCCAGCACGTCGCCGTTCAGGTCGCGGGGACCGAGGGTGGCGGTCTCGAAGCCGCGCACCGAGCCCACGCCGCCGGCGTAGAAATTCTTGAAGAACGGCAGCGGCTTGTCGTTGTAGCCATCGGCGTAGCCGATCTCGCCGTTGAGCATGAGGGTCAGCCACGGGAAGCGCTCGGGGGTGTGGAAGTACTGGCTCTGGTAAGTGGCGCGGTAGTAGGTGAGGTCGCCGCCGGGCAGCCCCACTTCCAGGCCGACTTCGTTCAGCCATCCCTTGGTGGGCCAGGTGAGGCTGTCGCGCGTATCGCGCGAGAACGAGATGTTGGTGCGGAAGGTGTCGGTCGTCTCGCCGAACTGGGCGATGAACGCGAGGTAGCGCTGCGGGGCGGTCTCGTCAAGTGCCAGCTTCGTGCGCTCGGCGGTGAAGCCCAGGTTCAGGGTGTCGTACTCGGTGACCGGGATGCCGAAGCGCACGCCCGCGCCGGTGGAGTAGGTGGAATAGGAGGCCACCGAAAGCGAGGAGGTATCGACATCGCGGCGGAAGAAATCGAAGCCGCGCGAGATGCCGTCGGCGGTCCAGTACGGGTTCACGTACGCGATCGAATACACCTTGTTGACCGAGCCGTTGTTGATCTGGAACGCGAGCATGTTGCCGGTGCCGAGGATGTTGGACTGCGACACCGACGCCTGCAGCGTGAGCTTCTCGGCCGCGGAGTAGCCGACGCCGAAGTTGAGCGTGCCGGTGTTACGCTCGGTCACGGTCACGTTCACGTCCACCTGGTCGGAGGTGCCCGGCACCGCCGGGGTCTCGATGGTGATCTCGCCGAAGTAGCCGGTGCGCTGCAGCCGCTCCTTCGAGCGCGCGATCTTCTCCAGCGAATACCACGAGCTCTCCAGCTGGCGCAGCTCGCGGCGGATCACCTCGTCCTGGGTCTTGTTGTTGCCGGCGATGTTTACGCGGCGCACGTACACGCGCCGGCCCGGATCGACGAAGAAGGTGAAGCCCGCGATGCGCTTGTCGCGATCGAGGTCGGGCACCGGGTTCACGTTGGCGAAGGAGTAGCCGTCGTTGCCGAGGCGGTCGGTCACCTTCTTGGTGGCCTCCACGATCTTCTCGCGCGAGAAGACGTCGCCCTGCTTCATCGGAACCAGGCGGCGCAGCTCCTCTTCCTTCACGATCAGGTCGCCGGAGAGCTTGATCTCGCCCAGGCGGTACACCGGGCCCTCGGTGATCGCCACCGTGATGAAGATCTTCTCGCGGTCCGGGGTGATCGAGACCTGGGTCGACTCGACGTTGAACTCGAGGTAGCCGCGGTTGAGGTAGAACGAGCGCAGCGCCTCCAGGTCGGCGGTGAGCTGCTGCTTCGAGTACTGGTCGTCCTTGGTGAACCAGGTGAACCAACCGGGTGTGGTGAGCTTCATCTGCCGCAGCAGCTCGCGCTCGGTGAAATCCCTGGCGCCGATGATGTTGATGTCGGCGATCTTGGTGGTCGCACCCTCCTCGATGTCGAAGCGCAGCGACACGCGGTTCCTCTCCAGGGGAGTGACGGTGGTCTTCACCACCGCGCCGTAGAAGCCGCGGCTGGTGTACTGGCGCTTCAATTCCTTCTCGGCGCGGTCGAGCAGCGACTTGTCGTAGATCTTGGCTTCGGAGATCCCGGCCTGCTTCAACCCGTCCTTCAGGTTGTCGCGGGTGAACTCCTTCGCGCCCTCGATCTCGATCTGCGCGATGGCCGGGCGCTCCTGCACGAAGACGATGAGGACGTCGCCGTCGCTCTCGAGCCGCACGTCGGAGTAGAAGCCGGTGGCGTAGAGCGCCTTCACGGCGGCCGCGGCCTTCTCGTCGTCGATGCTCTCGCCCACCTTCACCGGAAGGTAGGTGAACACCGTGCCCGCCTCGGTGCGCTGCACGCCCTCCACGCGGATGTCGCGGATGACGAACGGCTGGATGGCGAGTGCGGGAAGGGCGGCGGTGAGCGCGGTCGCGATCGCGACGCGCAGGGCTGTCAGTCTTGAGTGATTCAAGGGCTCTAGCCCGTAAACAGGCGGTTGATGTCGTTGTAGAACGCGAAGAAGGTGAGGCCGAGGAGGAGCGCCATGCCCAGCCGCTGTCCGATTTCCATCGTCCTTTCGGAGACCGGGCTTCCCTTCACGATTTCCGCGAAATAATACACCAGGTGCCCCCCATCCAGCAGCGGGATGGGCAGCAGGTTGAGGACTCCGAGGCTGACACTCACGAGCGCCAGGAACCCGAACCAGGTGACCCAGCCGAGCTGCGCGGACTGCCCGGCGTAGTCGGCGATGGTGATCGGGCCCGACAGGTTCTTCCACGAAACGTCGCCCACGATCATGCGGCCCAGCATCTTCAGGCTGAAGGCCGAGAGGTCGACGACCTTGTGGATGGCGCGCCCGATGGCGTCGACAGGACCGTAGCGCACCGTGGTCGTCATGCGCTCGTACTCGCGCTTCAACGCCTCTCCCGCCTCGACGCCGAGGCGGCCGATGCGGTTTTCTCCCTCGCCCACGGGGTCGGGTGTCGCGCGGAAGGTGAACTCGCGGCCGCCGCGGTTCACCAGCACCTGGAGCGAGCGGCCGGGCTGCTTCGAGACCGTGGAGGTGAAGTCGAACCAGGTGGCGACGGCCTTGCCGTCGATGGCGAGGATGCGGTCGCCCGCCTGCAGGCCGGCCCTCTCGGCGGCGCTGCCGGGCACCACGCGCCCCAGGTCCGCCGGCACCATGGGGCGGAACGGGCGCAGCCCCAGCTTCACCAGGAAGTCGCGGTCGAGGTCGTCCTTGGTGATCGAGGCGAGGTCGATGCTGCGGGTGCTGCGCCCTCCGTTTGCACCTTCCACGTCGAAGGGCACCGAACCTCGCTTCACCGCCTCCTTCAGGAGCGCCCAGCGCACGTCGTTCCACGTGGGCGTGGGCTCCCCGCCCACCGCCACCACGACGTCGCCGTTGGCGATGCCGGCGATCGCCGCGGGGGTATTCGCGGGCGGATCTCCCAGCACCGGCTTCAACCCCGGCAGCCCCGCCACGAAGAGCGCCCAGTACACGAGCGACGCGAGCAGGAAATTGGCCGCCGGCCCCGCGAGGACGATGAAGATGCGGGCCCACACGTTCTGGCGGTTGAATGCGCGGGGGCGATCCTCCGGCGCCACTTCGCCCTCGCGCTCGTCGAGCATCTTCACGTAGCCGCCGAGGGGCACCGCGGCGATCGCCCACTCGGTGCGGTCGCGACCGAGCCGGCGCATCCACAGGGTGCGGCCGAACCCCACGGAGAAGCGCAGGATCTTGACCCCGACCAGGCGCGCGGCGAGGTAGTGGCCGAGCTCGTGGATCACGACGAGCACGCCCACGGTGACGAGGAAGGAAGCGATGGTGACGAGGAAATTCATGGCTTACGTCGAGAGGCTGGAGGCGCGGGCGCCGGATCGCGCCACGTAACGCGCCGCGAGGGCCCGCGCCTCGATGTCCACAGCATAGACTTGATCGAGCGACTTGAGGGGCTCCACGTCGGTTTCGCCCAGCACATCCTCGATCACGCGCGCGATGCCGGTGAAGGCGAGGCGCCCGCCGAGGAACGCTTCCACCGCGATCTCGTTGGCGGCATTGAGGGCCGTGGGCGCGGTGCCGCCGCGCCGGATCGCTTCCCCCGCGAGCCTCAAGCACGGCCAGCGGGCCAGGTCGGCGCGCTCGAACTCGAGGGCGCCGAGCGTCGTGAAGTCGAGGGGCTCGGCGCCCGACTCGATGCGGCCGGGCCAGGCGAGCGCGCAGGCGATGGGGGTGCGCATGTCGGGGGCGCCGAGCTGTGCCATCACCGAGCCGTCGAGGTACTCGACCATCGAGTGGACCACGCTTTGCGGGTGCACCACGACCTGGATCTTCTCGATCGGGGCGCCGAAGAGCCAGTGGGCCTCGATCACCTCGAGGCCCTTGTTCATCATCGTGGCCGAATCCACCGAGATCTTGCGGCCCATCACCCAGTTGGGATGGGCGCAGGCCTGCTCGGGCGTCACGCGCGCGAGCCGGTCGAGCGGCGTGGTGCGGAAGGGTCCCCCGGAAGCGGTGAGCAGCAGGCGGCGCACGCCCACGCGCTCCGCCTCGCCCGCGCGCCCGCACACGAACCCGCGCGGCAGCGACTGGAAGATGGCCGAATGCTCGCTGTCGATCGGCAGCAGCGTGCCGCCGCCCTCGGCCACGGCCTGCATGAAGAGCGCGCCGGACATGACCAGCGCCTCCTTGTTGGCGAGCAGCACTTCCTTGCCGGCGCGCGCCGCGGCGAGCGCGGGCGGCAGTCCCGCGGCGCCGACGATGGCGGCCATCACCGAATCGACCTCGGCGAGGGTCGCCAGCGCTTCGAGCGCCGCGCCGCCCCCGCTCACCTGGGTGGGCAGCCCGAGCCCGGCCACCGCACGCGCAAGGCGCTCCGCGGCATCGGCATCGGCCATCACCGCGTAGAGCGGCCGGTGGGCCACGCATTGCTGGAGCATCTTCGCGTCGTTGCGGCCCGCGGCCAGCGCCACCACGGCGAAGCGCTCGGGATGGCGCGCCGCCACGTCGAGCGTGCTCTCGCCGATGGAACCGGTGGAGCCGAGGATCGCCAATCTCTTCATGCCGATCCCTTGCGGAACCGCGTCCCACGGTCGCTCCCTCGACGGGGACAGACCTTCGCTCGAAGCCGGATGAGGTCTGTCCCCTTCAAGGTTGGGAAGAGGGTGGTTCTCATCGCAGGCACGCGATCGCCAGCGCCGCGACCGGCAGCGTGGAAGTGAGCGCGTCGATGCGATCGAGGATGCCGCCGTGGCCGGGAAGCAACTGGCTCGAATCCTTCATGCCGGCGCCCCGCTTCATCCACGACTCGAACAGGTCACCGACCACGGAGAGCCCGGTGAGCAGCAACATCGCGACGAGTGCCGCGATTCCGCCCGCCGGGGTGAAGAGGGCGGTGAGCGGGGTCGCCTGCTGGCGCGAGACCCACCACAGCACGAGGCCGTAGGCTAGAACGCCGGCCATGCCCCCGTAGACCCCTTCCCACGACTTCCCCGGGCTCACCGCGGGAGCGAGCTTGCGCTTGCCGAACTTGCGCCCGGCGAAATAGGCCGCGATGTCGGCGACCCAGACCAGGGCCGCCACGGCCAGCAGCACCCACGGGCTCACTTCGCGCAGGAACACGAGCGCGAACCAGGTGGGCCACACCACGAGCCAGCCGGCGGCGGCGCTTGCCAGCGGCCCGGGGCGCCAGCCGCGCGCAAGCCAGAGCGGCGCCACCACGAACCAGAACACCGCGGCGACGCCGAAGACCCCGCGCGCGAGGACGAGGAACTCCGATGCCGGAAGGCGCAGCGAGGCGAGCCACGCCGCCGCGCCCAGGGCGCCCGAGAGCGCCAGGTACACGCCCTGCGCCGCAGCCGGGAGCTTCGCGAGCCGCGACCATTCCCACACGGCCACGAGCGCGATGGCCAGCGCGAACAGCGACCAGCCCGCGGCCGGCGCGAGGAACAGCATTCCCAGGACCAACGGCATGATCGCGACCGCCGTGATGATTCGGGTTTTCAGCACGGGGAGGCGCGCCGGGGGCGCTAGACGGCCTGGGACACGGGCTCGTCCAGCTGCTCGCTGGTGCGGCCGAAGCGGCGCTCGCGGCGGCGGAAGGAGGCGAAGGCCTCCTCGAGCGCCTGGGCGCCGAAGTCGGGCCACAGGGAGTCGGTGAAGTAGAGCTCGGTGTAGGCGAGTTGCCAGAGGAGGAAGTTCGACACGCGCTGCTCGCCGCCGGTGCGGATGAAGAGGTCCGGCTCCGGCGCATAGGCCATCGACAGGTGTGCGGCGAGGCGCTCCTCGGTGATCGGCGCGGCGCTGTCCTCCTCGCGGCAACGGTTGGCGGCCTGCAGCACGTCCCAGCGGCCGCCATAATTGGCCGCGACGGTGAGGGTGAGGCCGGTGTTGGCGCGGGTGAGGTCCTCGCCGCGGCGAGTCAGCTCCACGATCGGCGCGTCGAAGGGGGAGAGGTCGCCCACCACCTTGAAGCGGATGCCGTTCTCGTGGAGCTTGCCGACCTCCTGCTCGAGCGACCGGAGGAAGAGCTGCATGAGGAACGTGACCTCCTCCTTGGGGCGGCGCCAGTTCTCGCTCGAGAAGGCGAACAGCGTGAGGTAACCCACGCCGCGCTCCATGCACGTCTTGACCACTTCGCGCACCGCTTCCACGCCCTTCCTGTGCCCGCCCACGCGCGGCAGGAAGCGGCGCTTGGCCCAGCGGCCGTTGCCGTCCATGATGATCGCCACGTGCCGCGGCACCTCGCCGGACTCGGGGATGGACTGCGTGGAGCTGGTGAATTCGGGCATTGGAATCGGCGCGGTGTCTCCTGCGAGACTCCCTAGACCGCCATCAGTTCCTTTTCCTTGTCCGCGACCAGGCGGTCGATGTCGGCGATGGCCTTGTCGGTCAGCTTCTGGACATCCTCCTGGGCGCGCTTCTCGTCGTCCTGGCTCACCTCGCCCTTCTTCTCGAGGTCCTTCACGTGGGTGAGCGCGTCGCGGCGGATGTTGCGCACCGCCACCTTGGAGTTCTCGCCCTCGTGCTTCACGATCTTGGTGAGCTCGCGGCGGCGCTCCTCGGTGAGGGCGGGCATCGGCACGCGGATCATGTCCCCGGAGGTCGCGGGGTTCACGCCCAGGTCGGAGTCGCGGATCGCCTTCTCGACCACTTGCACCATCTTCTTCTCGAACGGCTGGATCGAGATGGTGCGGGCATCGGAAAGGGTCACGTTGGCGACCTGGTTGATCGGCATCTCGGTGCCGTAGTAGTCGACGCGGATGTGGTCGAGGATGCCGACGTGCGCGCGCCCGGTGCGCACCTTGCCGAGGTCGGTCCTCAGCGCCTCGACGGACTTGGCCATCTTTTCGGACGCCTGCTTCTTGATCTCACCGATGGTCATGCACTATCCCCAATGGTTGGTCTTCTTCGGGACCGGCTCAGGCGTGGACCAGGGTTCCCTCGTCCTCGCCCATGACGACGCGTCTCAACGCCCCCAACTTGAAGATGGAGAACACGTTGATCGGCAGCTTCTGGTCGCGGCACAGCGCCAGCGCCGTCGCATCCATCACCTTCAGGTTCTTCACGAACGCCTCGTCGAAGGTGACCTTGTGGTAGCGCGTGGCGGTCTTGTCCTTCATCGGGTCGGCGGTGTAGACCCCGTCCACCTTGGTCGCCTTGAGCACGATGTTGGCCTCGATCTCGCGCCCGCGCAGCGCCGCCGCGGTGTCGGTGGTGAAGAACGGGTTGCCGGTTCCCGCGGCGAAGATGACGATCTTGCCTTCCTCGAGATAGCGCATCGCCTTGCCGCGGATGTAGGGCTCCACGACCGGCTCGATGCTGAGCGCCGACTGCACGCGCGCTACCAATCCGCCGCGGTTCATCGCGTCCGACAGGGCGAGCGCGTTGATCACGGTGGCCAGCATGCCCATGTAGTCGGCGGTCGCGCGGTCCATCCCGGCGGCACCCTGCGAGACGCCGCGGAAGATGTTGCCCCCGCCGATCACGATGCCGACCTGGACGCCCATCTGCGAAATCTCCTTCACCTCGCCCACGAGCCGGTCGACGGTCTCGCGGTTGATGCCGAAGGAATCGCCTCCCATCAGCGCCTCCCCGGAGAGCTTGAGGAGGATGCGCTTGTAGGCGGGTGCTGCGGGTGGGTTGGCGTCGCTCAAGCGGTTGTCCTTTTCTTCGGTCCCCGAGGGGGATGCCCCCGCGTGGTCAGGCCGCGGTTTTGGTCATGGCGGCCACCTCGGCCGCGAAGTCGCTCTGCTTCTTCTCGATGCCCTCGCCCACCACCAGGAACCGGTAGCCGTGGAGCTTCGACTTGCGCGCGGCGAGCATCTTCTCGACCGTGAGCTTGTCGTCCTTCACGAACGGCTGGCCCATCAGGGTGTTCTCGGCGAGGAACTTGTTGATGCCGCCGTCCACCATCTTGGCGACGATCTCCGGGGGTTTGCCGCTCTCGGCGGCGCGCGCCTCGAGGATCTTCCTCTCGCCGGCGACGGCATCGGCCGGGTACTGGTCCTTCGTCATGTACCTGGGCTTGGCGAAGGCGATGTGCATGGCGACGTCCTTGGCGACTTCTTCCTCGCCCTCAAGGTCCACCAGCACGCCGATCTTGGAGCCGGGGTGCACGTACTGGGTGAGCTTGCCGCCCGCCTCGATGCGCTCGAAGCGGCGCACCGTGATGTTCTCGCCGATCTTCTGCACCAGCTTCTGGCGCGCCTCTTCCACGGTGAGGCTGCCGATTGCGGAGTTTCCGCCAAGCTTCAATCCGGAGAGCGCCGCCACGTCGGCGGGCTTGTCCTTCGCCACCAGCTCGGCCAGCGCCGCGCCGAACTGCGTGAAGTCGGGGTTCTTCGCCACGAAGTCGGTCTCGGCGTTCACCTCGACCAGCGCGCCCACCTTGGCATCGGGCGAGAGCCACGTCGACACGGCGCCGTCGGCGGCGACGCGCCCGGCGGCCTTGCTCGCCTTGGCGCCGCTCTTGATGCGCAGCAGCTCCTCGGCCTTCTTCAGGTCCCCGAGCGCTTCCTCGAGCGCCTTCTTGCATTCCATCATGCCGAGCCCGGTGAGCTCGCGCAGTTCCTTGACCATTGCAGCGGTGATGTCAGCCATTGCCTGTTGCTCCGTTGTGCGTTGATACGAAAAAGGGGCCGCATAGCCCCCTTTTCTGCCACGCGTCGTTGAACGGCACGAGGTGTCCGCTCCAACGACCGCCCGGCTGTTCGATTAGAGGCTCGCTCGTATTTACTTCTCGGCTTCCTCGACCTCGACGAAGTCCTCGGTCGGCTGCGCCACCATCTCGCTGATGACCTGGCTTCGGCCCTCGAGGATCGCGTCGGCGACACCTCGGGCGTAGAGGCGGATCGCCCGGGTCGAGTCGTCGTTGCCCGGGATCACGTAGTCGATGCCGTCGAGCGAGTTGTTCGAGTCGACGATGCCGACGATGGGAATGCCGAGCGTGCGCGCCTCGGTGACCGCGATCTTGTGGAAGCCCACGTCGATCACGAAGAGCGCATCGGGGATGCCGCCCATGTCCTTGATGCCGCCGAGCGAGCGCTCGAGCTTGTCGCGCTCGCGGCTGTTCATCAGCTGCTCCTTCTTCGACAGCTTCTCCATCGAGCCGTCGGCCACCATCGCGTCCATGTCCTTCAGGCGCTTGATCGAGCCCTTGACGGTCTTGAAGTTGGTGAGCATGCCGCCCAGCCAGCGGTAGTCGACGTAGGGGGCGCCGGCACGCTGCGCCTCTTCCTTGACGATCTCGCGCGCCTGGCGCTTGGTGCCCACGAACAGGATCTGGCCCTTGTTCGAGGTGAGCTGGCGGACGAACTTGAGCGCATCCTGGTACATCGGAAGGCTCTTCTCGAGGTTGATGATGTGGATCTTGTTGCGCGCGCCGAAGATGTACGGGGACATCTTGGGGTTCCAGTAGCGCGTCTGGTGGCCGAAGTGCACGCCGGCTTCCAGCATCTGGCGCATGGTGACGGACATCGTATTGCTCCTTGGTAAGGTTGGACCTCCCCCGCCGATTCCCCCAGGTTGGACCGGGGACCTTAGCCATTGGCAGGGTGTGGATTTACCCCCGGGACTTTTCCCCTGAGGTAGCCCATGATTATAGCCTGAAAACGTCTTGTTTTCAAACCGGTAGCGGCGGCGGAACCGCAGCGGCGCGCCGCGGCCCAAGTCGAAACCCCAGACGTTATAATTCCCCCTGGAAACACCCGAATGGTCCCCAGACAAGTGGCACACACCGTCAAGAATCCCGCCGAGATCGAGCTGATGCGCGAGGCCGGCCGCCTCGCCTCCGAAGTCCTGGACTACATCACCCCCCACGTGAAGCCGGGGGTGTCCACGGGCACGCTCGACCAGCTTTGCCACGACTACATCGTCCAGGTGCAGAAGGCGATCCCGGCGTGCCTGAACTACGCCCCGCCCGGCCACCGCCCCTATCCCAAGTCGATCTGCACCTCGGTGAACCACCAGGTCTGCCACGGCGTGCCGGGGGACAAGGTGCTGCGCCACGGCGACATCGTGAACATCGACGTGACGGTCATCAAGGAAGGCTTCCACGGCGACACCAGCCGCATGTACTACGTGGGGGAGCCCTCGGTGCAGGCCAGGCGCCTGTGCGAGATCACCTACGAGTGCATGTGGAAGGGCATCGAGCGCGTGCGCCCCGGCGCCTCGCTGGGCGACATCGGCCACGCCATCCAGCGCCATGCCGAAGTGCAGGGCTTCAGCGTGGTGCGCGAGTTCTGCGGCCACGGCATCGGCGAGCGCTTCCACGAGGAGCCGCAGATCCTGCACTACGGCCGCCCGGGCCAGGGCCCGCGGCTGGAGCGCGGCATGACCTTCACCATCGAGCCGATGATCAACGCCGGCAAGCGCGACATCCGTCAGCTCGCCGACGGCTGGACCATCGTCACCGCCGACCATTCGCTCTCGGCGCAGTGGGAGCACACGGTGCTGGTGACCGAGGAGGGGTACGAGATCCTCACCCGCTCCGACGGCACCCCGGCCCCGCCCGCGTTCGTGGCCGAGCGGGTTACAGCACCCCTACAGGTGTAGTTTGTGGGTCGGGGAAACCCGACCTACACTCCGCGGTGCTACGTGCCCCTCGTGCGGGCGCGATTACAACCACCGAAATCGGAGACCTTATCCCGTGAAACGCATCATCCCTGCCCTGCTCGCCGCCTGCGTAGTCAGCTCGCTCGCCGCCCCTGCCTTCGCGCAGACTCCCGCCGCCCCCGCTGCCGCCCCGGCCGCCGCCACCTCCTACGCCAGCGTCGCCGAAGCCGAGGCGATGGTGAAGAAGGCCGTCGCGTTCTTCAAGAAGAACGGCAAGGAAAAGGCCGTCGCGGAATTCCAGAAGAATCCCGGCCCGTTCATCGACCGCGACCTGTACGTGACGGTGTACGACCTCGAGGGCAACGCGCTCTCGCACATCAACCCGAAGATGATCGGCAAGAACATGATGGATCTGCGCGATCCCTCGGGCAAATACCACATCAAGGAGCGCATCGAGGCCGCGCGCGCCGGCACCTCGGGCTGGCAGGACTTCCAGTTCTTCAACCCGCAGACCAAGAAGGTCGAGCCCAAGCGCATGTACTGGGAGAAGCACGACAACCTCGTGTTCGCCGCCGGCGCCTACAAGCCCTCCTGAGTTTTCGAGGGTTCAATAAGAACCCCGCCTCGGCGGGGTTTTTCATTTGTACTTGAACGGCACCACAAAGGTCACGAAGGATCACAAAGGTCCACTAAGGCAACAGAAGAAGGGTTCAACGCTCCTGGCACGAGGCTCGCGAACCTCCGACACTCGCAGGGGCTCCCTACCTGTCCTTGTTTTCCTTTGTGGACCTTTGTGATCCTTCGTGACCTTTGTGGTGCCGTTCGCTTTACGGAGTCAGCGCAGCGTTGATCTCGGCAGCGATGCCGGCGCGCTTCTCGGGCGAATCCATCCCCGGACCCTCGACCACGAAGGCATCCTCGGCGCGCGCGCCCAGCGTCGTCACGCGCGCATCGACGAGATTCAGGTCGTGCTTGAGCAGCAGCCGCGCGAGCATCGACAGCAGCCCCGGGCGGTCCGCGCAACTCACGGTGAGCATCCACCGCCCGGGCCGGCGATCGGGGAAAACCTCCACCCGCGGCTCGACGGGGAAGTGCTTCACCCACCGCGACACGCGACCGGCGGAAGGCGTGGGCGCGGGCGCCGCGCCGGGGGCGACGCGCTCGGCCAGGCCCGACTCGATCTTCTGGATCAGGTCGCGGTAGTGCTCCCCGGCTCCCTTGATGCGCGGCAGCACCTGGAAGCTGTCCAGCGCGAAGCCGTGCTGCGTGGTGTAGATGCGCGCGGCGGCCACGTCGAACTGCATGCGCTCGAAGAACCCGGTGATGCGCGCGAAGAGGCCGGGCTGGTCGGGCGCGTACACCAGCACCTGCAGGCCCTCGCCCACCGGCGAGAGGCGCGCGCGCACGATCGGCTTTTCCGGGGTGGCGCGCGCCCAGAGGGTGCGCGTGTGCCAGCCGATCTCGTTGGCCTCGAAGCGCTGGAAGTAGCCGTCGTCCAGGTGGCCCCACAGCCCCTCGTGCTTGCCGGGCTCGGGCACGTACTGGCGGAAGCTGCGCAGCGCCTCTTCCTTCTTGGCCGCGATCCACGAGGCGGCGTAATCGGTCTCGCCGCGCAGCAGCCGGCGCGAATGGCGGAAGAGGTCCTCGAGGAGCTTGCCCTTCCACGCATTCCACACCGTGGGGCTGGTGCCGCGGATGTCGGCGACGGTGAGGATGTAGAGCGCGGTGAGGGTGCGCTCGTCGCCCACCATCGCCGCGAAGGCCGAGATCACCTCGGGGTCGGTGAGGTCCTGCTTCTGCGCCGTGGACGACATCACGAGGTGGTGTTCCACCAGCCACGCGACGAGGTCGGCGTCGGCCCTCGCCAGCCCGTGGGAGCGGCCGAACCGCGCCGCGTCCTTCGCGCCCAGCGTGGAGTGGTCGCCACCGCGGCCCTTGGCGATGTCGTGGAACAGGGCCGCGAGGTAGAGCACCTCGGGACGGTCGAATTCCTGCATCACCCGCGAGGGGAACGGAAACTCGTGGTCGAAGCGCGGGATCCTCAGGCGCCGGAGGTTCCGGACCACCATCAGGATGTGCTCGTCGACGGTATAGACGTGGAAGAGGTCGTGCTGCATCTGCCCCACGATGCGGCCGAAGGCGGGGATGAGCCGCCCCAGCACCCCGTAGCGGCTCATGCGCCGCAGCGTCCACGTGAGGCGCTCGGAGCGCATGATCTCGATGAAGCGGCGCTTGTTGACGGCGTCCTCGCGGAATACGCGCCCGATGCGCGCGAGCGATCGCGACAGGGCGCGCAGCGTGTCGGGCCCCAGGCTCTCGATCTCGCGATGGTCCTGGAGGCGCCGGAACGCTTCCAGGATCATGCCGGGCTCGCGCTCGAAGAGCTTCTCGTCGCGCAGCCCCAGCATCCGGTTCACGACCTGGAAGTCGGCGTCGAGCACGCGAACCTCGCGCTCCGAATCCGGGATGATGCGGTCCCAAAGGCTTCCCAGGACGATGGTGTTGAAGCGCCAGATCGCCTTGGCCGCGAGGTAGTAGCGGCGCATCAGGAGGTCGGAGGCGGCCATGCCGGGGCGGCCCTTCAGCTTGAGGCTCCTCGCGATCTCGATCTGGTGGTCGAAGACGAGGCGGTCCTCGCGCCGGCCGGCGTGGTAATGCAGCCGGATGCGCAGGTCCTGGAGGATGCGCTCGTCGAGCGCCGTGGCCGTGGCTTCGGCCGGAGTAAGCAGGCCCTGCTCCGCCATCCCCTTCCACGAGGTCGCGAGGCCCGCGGCGCGCGCGAGCCACGACACCATCTGCAGGTCGCGCAGGCCCCCGGGGCTTTCCTTGATGTTGGGCTCGAGGTTGTAGGCCGCGTCCTGGAAGCGCTCGTGGCGGCGCTTCTGCTCCTGGAACTTGGCCTCGAAGAAGGTGCGCACGTCGCGCCGCTCGCGCAGCCGGTCCCCGAGGATCGCAAGCAGCCGCGGGTCGCCCGCGATGCCCCGGGACTCGAGCAGGCTCGTGTCCACGGTCACGTCCTTGATGGCCTCTTCCACGCACTCGGCGATGGTGCGAACGCTATGGCCCGGATCGAGCCCGCAGTCCCACAGCGCGCCCACGAAGCGCTCGATGGCCTCGTCGGGCACGCGGCCGTCGGGCAGCAGCACCAGCACGTCCACGTCGGAATGGGGGAAGAGCGCGCCGCGGCCGTAGCCGCCCACGGCCACCAACGCGAAGTCGGTATGCGGGAAATGCGCCAGCCACATCCGCTGCAGCACCTGGTCCACGATGGCGGCATGGGCCGCGAGGTTGCGGCCCGGATCGGGGCGCTGGAAGTAGCGGGCCTTCAGCTCCTCGCGGCGGGCCTTCAGCCAGGCGCGGAGCTCGGGGGCCGGCGCGGGAAGGGGCGTGCGCGGGGCGAGGGAAACCGAGGACATCCGGTGACTATAACGTGGTCGTGTGGGCGGCGGGACCAGCCACAGCGCCGTCCCGGCGCCGCCCGGAGCGGACGTTGGTTATGATCGCGCTCGGCCGGCCCCCAACCTCCACGCGCGGCCGCCTCGTGAAGGAGTGTGCGGACTGGACAGGAAAACAGCAGCAGCCGCGTCGCCATCGCCGCGGCGGGTGGTCATCGTCGGCGGCGGCTTCAGCGGAGCCGCGGCGGCGATCCAGCTGGCGCGAGCTGCCGCATCGCCGCTGGCCATCACCATCGTCGAGCCGCGCGCAACCCTCGGCGCCGGCCTCGCCTACTCCGCCGATGATCCCGACCACCGCATCAACGGCACCATCGACAGCCACCTCGTGGATCCGGCCGATCCCGGAGCGCTGCGCCGCTGGTGCGAACGCACCGGGCTCCTCGAGCGCGATCCCGAAGCGGTAGCTCCCAGCGGCTCGATCTTCATTCGCCGCGGCGACTTCGGGCGGTTCGTCGCCGACGAGGTGCGCAGCCACGCGCAGGGCAACGCCAACGGCACCACGATCCGGCATTGCCGCGATTCCGCCGTCGGGGTCGCGAGGGCCGGCATGGGACTGCGCATCGAGACCCGCTCGGGCGAAGATCTCGACGCCGACGCCGTGGTCGTCGCAACCGGCAACGGTGCGCCTCGAACCCCGCCCGGGTTCGGCGCCGAGCTCGATCGCCACCCCGGCTTCGTTCGCGACGCGTTGCGCACCGATCGCATCCGCACCCTCCCCGCGGATGCGCGGGTGCTGGTGGCCGGCAGCGGGCTCACCGCGCTCGACGTGATTTCCACCCTGCTGCGCCAGCGCCACCGCGGGGAAATCGTCGTGGTCTCGCGGCACGGCCTGAGGCCCAGCCCCCAGCGGCCGCCGAATCCCGACGGCTCGGGCGCGCGCCTGATGGCGCGCATCGACGGCCCCGTGCCCGCCTTCGTCACGGCCGCCGGCAATCCACCCACCACGCGCGGCCTCGTTCGCGTGCTGCGCCATCGCATCGCCCACGCACTCGCGCAGGGCGACTCCTGGTACGTGCCCTTCGACGACCTGCGCGACGTGGTGTGGCAGGTGTGGCCCCTGCTGCCGCCGGCCGAGAAGCGCCGTTTCCTCGCGCGGCTGCGACCGTTCTACGACGCGGCACGCTTCCGCACGCCGCCGCAGAACGAGGCGATGGTCGCGGTTGCCGAGGCCGAAGGCCGCGTTGTGTACCGACGCGCCCGGTTGCGCGGCGCTAGCGAGCTGTCGGAGGGCGGTTTCGACGTCTCCTGGGTCGAACCCGGTCTCGCAGGAGAGCGATCGGAGCGTTTCGACGCGATCGTGAACTGCACCGGCCTCGATCCCTCCTGCGGCGCAGCGGACAACCCGTTCCTCGCCTCGCTGGTGTCGAACGGGATGTTGCGCCGGGACGCGACCGGCATCGGCTTCGAGGTCGACCGCGAGTGCCGCCCGCTGGGCCGCGACGGCGAGCCGGAGCCGGGTTTGCGCGTGATCGGCCCACCGACCGCCGGCACCTTCGGCGACCCGCTGGGCGTTTTGTTCATCACGCCGCAGATCCGGCGGATGCTACCGGGGCTGCTGCGCGATCCGCGGTCGCAATTCGGGTGAGCCGAAACAACCGGTCACGGGGAGGCTACATTCCGGCCATCGACGAGATGCTCCCGCCGCCGACGGAGCCAAGCGCACGGTGTTGTTGCCGCGCTCACGCCAAAGCGAAGAATCGAAAAACGGTCGCCACGGCGTCGGCGCGCAGCCCGGCGAGCTTGCGATCGAACTCGATGAAGTCCTCCACGACCTTGCGCGAGGCCGCGTCGACGATCCGGTTCGGCGTGCTCGTCGCCCGGTGCTCGAAGCCGAGGGCGTAGCTGACGATGATCGTGATATCCGACTCATTTTTTCGCGCAGCCATTGCCCCGGGGCTGCGCGGGGACGAAAATATGGCGAATGCCGACCAATCCGCTGATCGCCCTGGCCGGGCGGCTGTTGCCGAACCTGTCGTGGCGCCGGCACGTGAACCGCAGGAGCCTGCGCGCCGACGCGGTCGCCGCCCTCGTGGGCGCGATCGTGGTCGTGCCCCAGGGCATCGCCTTTGCCACCCTCGCCGGGCTGCCGCCGCAGTACGGCCTGTACTCGGCGATGGTGCCCGCCATCGTGGCGGCGCTCTTCGGCTCGAGCTGGCACATGGTGTCCGGGCCGACCAACGCGATCTCTCTGGTGGTGCTCGCAACCCTGTCGCCGCTGGCCGAGCCCGGGAGCGCGGCATACGTCTCGCACGCGCTGAAACTGGCGCTGCTGGTGGGCGTGATCCAGCTCGCGCTCGGGCTCGCACGCCTCGGGACTTTGCTCACCTTCGTCTCGCACACGGTGGTAATCGGCTTCACCGCCGGCGCGGGCATCCTGATCGTGATCGCCCAGCTGGGCAACTTCCTGGGGCTCGCGCTGCCCCGCGGCGGATCGATCCTGCAGACGCTGGCCGCGGTGGCCGCCGGGCTGGGCGACGTGAAGCCGCTCGTGCTCGCGGTGGGCGTGGCGACCATCGGCGCGGGCCTCGCGTCGCGTCGCTGGCTGCCGCGTGTGCCCTACATGGTCGTCGCCATGATCGCGGGAGGGCTGCTCGCATACGGCCTGAACGCCACCCTCGGCGCGACCGACACCGGCATCGAGGTGCTTGGCCCGCTGCCCGGCGCCCTGCCGTCGCCGATCGTGCCGCAATTCGATGCCGCCTCGTTCCGCAAGCTGCTCGGCGTCGCGTTCGCGGTGGCGATGCTGGGGCTCGTGGAGGCCGCGTCGATCGCGCGCTCGATCGCCCTGCGCTCGGGGCAGCGGATCGACGGCAACCGCGAGTTCATCGGCCAGGGGCTCTCGAACATCGCGGGAAGCTTTTTCTCCTCCTACCCGTCCAGCGGATCGTTCAACCGTTCGGGCATGAATTTCGATGCCGGCGCGAGGACGCCTCTCGCGGCGATGCTCTCCGCGGGATTTCTAGTGGCACTCCTGCTGGTTATCTCCCCCCTGCTCGCGCAGATGCCGATCGCCGCCATGGCCGCCCTGCTGTTCATGGTCGCCTGGAACCTCGTCGACTGGCGCGCGATCCGCCACGTCGTAGCGGCCAGCCGCCCGGAGGCCGCGGTGCTCGCGGTGACCTTCGCCGCGACGCTCTTCGCCGAGCTCGAGTTCGCGATCCTCTTTGGCGTCATGCTCTCGCTGGTGCTCTATCTCAACCGCACGTCGCGGCCGGCGCTGCGCGCGCTCGTCCCCGACGCGCAAGATCCCGGCCGCAAGTTCCGCGTCGCGGGGCCGGAAACGCCAGAATGCCCGCAGCTGAAGCTGCTGCGGATCGAAGGCTCGCTCTACTTCGGCGCGGTGAACCATGTCGCCGCGGCGCTCGACGACGTGCGTGAGGCCGCTTCCGGCCAGAAGCGCCTGCTTCTTCTCACCAAGGGAATGAACTTCGTGGACGTGTCCGGCGCCGACCTGCTGGATGGGGAGCGCACGCAGCGACGCGCGGCCGGCGGCGAGCTCTACCTGCACGGCCTGCGCCCCGATGCCGCCGCCGCGCTGGAGCGCTGCGGCTTCCTCGACGCGGTGGCCGCGAAGGAAATCGTCTTCGCCCGCAAGCGCGACGCGCTGCAGGCGATCGTGCCCCGGCTCGACTCCGGAATCTGCGCACGCTGCACCGTGAGGCTGTTCGAGGAATGCGCGGCGCAGCCGGGCCCGCCGGTGAAGCCATGACGCGCCTCGCGTGGCCCGCGGAGACGGCCGCTCCCGCAAGCGGGAACGAGGCCGCGTTCGCGCACGCGGGCTCGAACCTCGTCCTCGACCTGCATGGCGATCCGGCGCAGGCGCGGCTGGCCGTGTTCTCCGATGGCAACCATCACATGGCGCTGGCGGACGCATTGGCGCAGTTCGCGCGCCTGCATCCGCAGCTCGGAGAGCCCTTCTACGCCACGACCCCGCCGCGGGTGGTGTCCGAATGGCTGGCGGCCGGCGCGCTGCGCCTGGGCAACCTGCGGCTCGCGGTGCGGCCGCACGCTTTCGTGAGCCCGCCCGGCGTGCTCGAACGGCTGCGTGCCGCCGGGAGCATCGCCGCGCACGCGCCGGTGGCCCGCAATCGCGGCGCGGTGCTCCTGGTAGGACGTGGCAATCCGCTGGACATTCGCGGCATCGCGGACGTGGCGAGCGGCGAGGTGCGCGTATTCCTGTCGAATCCGCGGACTGAGAAGGTGAGCTTCGATGCCTACTTCGAGACACTGCGCCGCGTGGCGTCGGCCGCCGGGACCGGGCTGGATTTCGTGGCCGCGGACGGAACGCTGGCGCCTGCATCGCGCATCGTGTTGGGCGAGCTCATCCACCACCGCGAGGCGCCGCAGGCGGTCGCCTCCGGAAATGCGGATTGCGCGGTCGTGTTCTCGCACCTCGGGCTGCGTTACAAGCGTATCTTTCCGGAGCACTTCGACCTCGTCGCCCTGGGCCACGAGGAGCTGCACGTGAAGGGCGACATCCACGTCGCCGTGGTCGGGGATGGCGGGGAATTCGGCGCCGCCTTCGCCGAATTCATGCGCGGTCCGCAGGCCGCGGCCATCTACGCGCACCACGGCATGGACGCGATCAGCACCCTTACTCGAACGTGATGAACATCGCCGAGGTCCAGATCTTGGCGTCGTCGATCTGGCGGGCGAAGAAGTACACCGGGCGAAAGCCGTGCGGGCTGTTCTGCGGACTCACCTCCAGCACCCCCGAGACGTCGCGCGGCATCGGGGCGTCGGCCAGGCGTTCGATCGCGAGGAATACTTCGGCTCCCCCGAGCTCCTTGCGTAGCCGACCCTCGCTTGCCAGCAACTCCGCGCCGCTCACCTCCCAGTCGAAGCTCGGGCAATGCGCCCAGGGATTGCCGTCCAGCGGATTGCCGACTTTCACGTAGCCGTCGATGGTCCCGGAGACGCGGATGCGGGCGTTGGCGAGGTTGCTCAGGTCGATATCGATGCATTCGGCGTCGCCATAGGTATCGGCACGGAATCCGATCTCGGTTGCGCCGGCTCGCCAGCAGGTCTCCTCCTTGTGCTCGAACCCGCGCCCGACGAAGCTGTTGATGACGCCGTTGGTGATGGTGATCTTGCCGTTCCAAACGGCCCAGCGGTAGCGGTCGCGGATGCGCGCGCCTCCCCAGCGGATGCGAACCCGGCGCTCGGAATACCCGGCTTCCCTCTGCAGGTCGCGATGCCAGATGCGCCCGGTGTGGTCGTAGGCGGCGATCTCGTCCCAACCCGCGTGGCCGAGGAAGCGATAGGCGATCTTCGCCGCCCCCGAGTGGGAGAACTCGTCACCCTGCACGTGTTTGCCGCACTTCGTGAGCCCGACGGTGCGCTCACCGGTCGTGGCCCAGGTGTGCCGCGCGCGCAGCGCCTTACCGACGGCCTTGCGCGTGAGCTTCGGCGCCAGCAAGCCGGTGACGCAGCCCTTGGTGCCGAACACGGCAGTCCCCGGCACGCCGCCCCCGCAGCGCCCGCGATGGTCGTCGCCGGCAGCGGAAGCCCCCAGTTTGTAGCCGCGGCGTATCACCTCTTCGTAGAGCCAGCCGAAGTGTCCCCACGTCGAGCCGATCTCGATCAGCCGCTCGAGGGTCGGGTAATGCCAGTCCATGATGCAGCGGCGCCCGCCGACATGCGGGATCAGCAGGTGCCCCTCCGGATCGTGGTCGTAGGCCATCCACAGCTCCTCCAGCGGCCAGGCCCCGGGCTGGATCTGGGTGTCGGCCTTCATGTCCTCGTTCCATTCGAACGAGCGCACGTGCGTGCCGTCCCTCAGGTAAGGGAACTCGGGCTTGCCGCCGTGCAGGAACACGACGTTGTGATCCCCCCCCGCGCATGAGCTGCCGCACCATTCCGTGCCGGGATAGGCCACGTAGCGGCCGTCCTCGTTGATCTCGTCGATCAACTCGACGGTGCGGTCCCAACGCGCGGTGGTGATGTTGAAATCGTTGTGCGAGAAGGCGAGCACGTCCAGGCCCGAGACGTCCCGGCCGTAGTTGAGGTTGTAGGACGTGCTGTTGGTGCCGATCGTGTCGTCGGAATGCACGTGAAGGTCGCAGTAGTAGACGCGCGGCACCGCGAGGGTCTCGTCGATCGTCACGAAAAACGTGTGCGCGGGAACGCCAGGGTGGTCCGGTAGGCGGGCCGTCACCGCGAGTTCGCCCGCCGTGTCGACCGGCAGGTCGTCGATCGCGGCGACGCTCCACCCCCTGCCGGAGAACGGAATCGCCTTCGCATACGCTTTGCGGCCATCGAGCGTCGCCGTGACCTCGATCCGATCCGAGCGGTTCCAGCAGGTATTGCCCCACTCGTCCTCGGACCGTACCCGCAGCACGAACTTCTCCCCGGCGCGCACTAGCCGGCTTCCGGTCGCGACGAGCTGCGCCGGGACCCCGGGCACGATATCGAATTTGATGTCGCCGGGCACGGCAGCGAAGCGCGACGTGCCGAGCGGATCCACGTAACAACGGAAGCGGAATCCCTCTTCGACGAACGTCTGCACTCGCGTACCCGCGCCGCCGAAGCGCCGGTCGCCCAGCCGCACGATGATGTGGTCCCCGGCCTTGAGGTAGCCGTCCACCGTGTCGACGATGATCGCCTTCTGGAACGGGCGTTCGTGCCCCTTCTGGTCGAAGCGCACCTTGAGCGACTGCACCGACGCCGGACTTTGCCCGGCCAGCAGCGGCCCTGCCTGGTATTCGGCGGACACGTAGTTCGCGGCTTGCGGATCGGTGGTCTGGAACAGCGCCCAATCCGAGTAGAACTTGAACGTCGCCTTGAACCACGCGCCGTCCGCCATCCCCGAGGAACCGATCTCGTAATCGAGGACGATTTCCTGCCAGCTGCCCGCGACCAGCTCGGGGACGCAGCAGCTCACGCTGCCGAGGAAGGACATCGCCCTCGTCCGGTCGTACAGGCCTTCGGGCGCGAAGTAGGCGCCCAGCTTCTTGCGCAGCTCCTGTTCGGTGTGGGCGCGGGGCTTCTTACGGGTCATGGCAGATGCTCCAGAGTCAGGGGGTCTTGAAAGGCCACGGTGCAGCGGGATCCCAGACCGGCACGCCGACGAACGCATACCAGGGCGCCATGATGCAGATGCCGTAGGCGATCGCGATCAGCACCGAAACGATGCCGACCTTGGCGTACTCGGAGGCGGTGAACGTCCCGCTGGAATACGCGATGACGGCGGCCGTGATCTGCGTGGGCAGGATATAGGCGAAGGTGTCGGTGTCGGCCACGAGCATTGTGAAGGCGACCGGATGCACTCCGAGCTTCGGAGCCAGCGCGATGAGGATCGGGGCGATCATCGTGATCGCGGCGATATTCGACAGCATGCCCAGCCGCATGATGTGCGTGCCGACCATGAACACCATCAGGATCCACCACCAGCTCTGGCCGGCGCTGACCGGGTGCAGCTTCTCGGCAAGGTAGGCGGCGAGGCCCGAATCGGCCATCGCCCCCGACAACGACAGCGCGCCGGCGAGCAGCAGCAACGTGCCCCAGATGGTGCGGTTCTGGATCTCCTGCCATTTGAACTTGAACAGGCCCGGAATGAACAGCAGCGCGATCCCGATCAGGGCGGCGTTGTGCGCGGCGAGCGTCTTCACCCAGCGCTTCACGATCACGGCCTCGAACATCCACGTGAGCGCGATCAACGCGAACACGGCGATGATCAGCCACTCCGAGGTCGTCATCCGCGGCAGTTGCGAGCGCTGCTCGACGACCGCCTCGGCGCCGCCCGGGATCGAGACCGCGCGCGTCTTGAAGTAGTACTGCACCCACCACTGCGTGATGACGAACATGCCGAGGTAGGGCCACTGCATGACGAACCAGTCCACGTAAGAGAGTTGCAGCTTCAGCTGCTTCTCGAACAGGCCCACGATCACGAGGTTCGGCAGGTGCGCGGTGAGGATGCACATGCCGCTGATCATTGAGCCGTAGACCAGCGTCTGGATCACGATCGCCTTCTTGCCATTGCGCTCGGCTTCCGTGTCGCCGAAGAAGTTGGTGATGCCGTTGATCACCGGCAGTAAGGTCGCCGCGCGCGCGTTCGCGGCCGGAATGATCAGCGAGAGCACGAGGTTCACGATAAACATCGACCAGATCACGCCGTTCACCGTGGTCGCCTTCATCCGGTGGAGCAACACCAGCGCGATGCGGCGATCGAGCCCCGCCGCTTGCATGATCGCCGCGAAGAGGAAGGCCGCGAGGCACAGGAAAAGAACCGGCGTGGTGAATCCACTCGCCGCCTTCGGAAAGGGCGCTGCCCCTCCCGCCATCACCAGCAGCATCGGGATCAAAATGCCCGAAACGCCGACCGGCACGCATTCGAAGATCCACATGAGGCAGGCCCACACCATCACGGCCAGCACCGCCTGCCCCTCGGGCTTTAGCCCCTGGAGCGGCGGCATGTACAGGATCAAGAAGAACGCCGCCCATGCAAGAACGAAGCCCGCCCACGTCTTGCCCGGAGACCGTCCGGAGTCCACGACGTTCTGGCGGAACTGCGCGACGAGCCCCCCACCCCCTGCTGCGGCATTCTTGGCGCCGTTGCTCATGGGATCCTCCTCTTGGCAGGCGATTGAAACAAAGCCGAGTCGGCATTGCTGTCACTTGGCTGACATATCCACTAGAATTCCCGTGAAACCCTTCCTGTTTGTCATGCAAACTCCGCCGGCGCCCACCGATTTCATTCAGCATCTCGATGCGGCAGAGCTCTGCGCGCTCCATGCGCTCGGACGTCGCGAGCTCTACGCGAGGAACGACTTCGTGTTCAGCGCCGGCAGTCCCGGCAGGAACGTGTACTTCCTGCGCGGCGGCCGCGTGAAGATCTTTCAGCCAGCGGCGTCGGGGCGCGAGGTCATTCTGTGGTTCTGCCTGCCCGGCGAAGTCTTCGGCCTCGCCGAGGTCGCTCGCGGCGGCGGGCGAAGCGTGAGCGCGCTCGCGTGCGAGGCATGCGAGCTGCTTTGCGTCGCGGAAGACCGGTTCAAGCTCTTCGTCATGGCGCGTCCCCACATCGCGCTGCTGTCCATGCAGGTGCTCTCCTCCAGGCTGCGCCTGCTGGGCGAGATGCACGCCAACCTTGTTTCGGACGATGTCGACACCCGCATCGCCAAGCTGATCCTGCGGCTTGCCGCGCGCCACGGCGTGCGCCATGGCAGCGAATTGCGCTTGACGCTGCCGCTCACCCACCAGGAAATCGCGGACATGGTCGGCACCCGGCGGCAGACGGTGACCTCCTGCTTGGGCGACATGAAAAGAAGCGGAGTGCTCGCGATCGACAACCACCGGTTGGTCATCGAAAGCGAGGAGCTGCTCGCGAGGCTCACGGACTGAACCGGAATGGATTCGCTTTTCATGGCGCTGATTTTCGCCAACCTCTATCTGATCGTGTACTACCGGCTCATCGTCGGTCACTGGCGCGAAAAAGCCACCGGCCGCAAGGATTCCGGCCTACTCGCCGCCATCAGCTACGCGAGTCGCGAGAACCTTCCCGCGGACGGCATCAAGTACTACCGGCGTTATTGGTACGCAGTCGGAGCGCTGGCTGCACTGGTGCTCGTAGGAACGGCGATGCGGCTGCAGGTGATCCGCGCGGCATTCGCCTGAATCCGCGGCGGGCCGGATCATCCCCTGTGGAGTCGCGGTCACGGGGATGGACCTGGAGAGGGCCGGCTGGGCCTGCCGCCTGTAGCGCGAGAGGCGCGGTCGATATCCTCCGGTTCGGCTTTGTGTTCCAATGAACTTCATGGTTTACAGTGCGCAGGCGCGTCGTACATGGTGAGACGGGCGAAGCTGGCCGGCACCGCCCGTGCAATGCGCAACGCGGCGATGCGGCTCACGCTTCGCCAACTGCAGATCTTCGCGGCTGTCGCCACCGCCGGGAGCACCACGGCTGCGGCTGCGGACATTGCGTTATCGCAGTCGGCCACCAGTGCCGCCTTGAACGAGCTCGAGTCCCTGCTGGGCCGCAAGTTGTTCAGCCGCGCCGGGGGCAGACTCCTTCTGAACGAACATGGCCGCAGCATGTTGCCGGCGGCACGCTGGGTGCTCGATGCCGCGCACGGCATCGAGAGCCAGTTCGGACGCGGCGGACTGCCCACCGCCCTGAACCTTCGCATCGCAGCCAGCACCACCATCGGCAACTACCTGTTACCCCGGGTTATCGCCGGGTACAGCCGATCAGGCGAGGGCGCGCGATTCGCGCTCGATATAGGCAACACGGAGCAGGTAGTGCGTGCGGTGGTCGCGTTCGACGTCGACCTCGGTTTGGTCGAGGGGCCGGTCATCGAGCCCGATCTTCGCGTCATTCCATGGATGAACGATGAACTCGTCGTGGTGGCTTCGCCGCGGCACGGGCTCGCGCTGGCAGGCCGCAGCGGCAAGGTGGCTCTCGAGTCGCTTCGAGAAGCAACCTGGCTGCTGCGTGAGCCCGGCTCGGGCACTCGCGAGGTTGTCGAAGGCGCGCTGCTGCCGCACGTGCACAGGCTCAGGACCGGGGCCGTGTTCGCCAGCTCGGAAGCGATCAAACAAGCGGTGGCCGAGGGAATGGGGCTCACATGCCTGTCGCGCCATGCGATCGCTGACCTGGTGGAGATGGGGCGTCTCGTGATCCTGCCGACACGCCTGCCGCGCATCGAACGCACGCTTTACCTGATCCACCACGAGCATCGCTACCTGTCGCCCGCGCTCGGGCGATTCATCGACTTCTGCGTCTCCAGCTATCGACCGCGCAAATAGAACCTAGCCGCAAAATCCATTGGCGGCGCCGCGCATGCGGGGCTAGAGTGGGCACATGGACCGTCCCCTGCCCCACGCCTCGTCGACGCCGG
>JANMHV010000262.1:0-19176 GCA_031375445.1 Burkholderiales bacterium
GCGTGCAGGAAGCCGTTGGGCGCCATGTGCTTCCTGCCCACCGCCAGCTCCGCGCGAACCTCGCCGCGCGCCGCATGGGTGATCACGAGGCCGAGGAGGCCGGGGAGGCTTTCGGCGCCGAAATGAGTGAGCTGCTCCGGGGTCATCACCGTTCCTTGGCTGTTGTGGACGCGGCGGCGCTCAGGGCTTCGCGGCGGTTTTTACTTCGACGTTGTGGAATGCCTCGATCCACCACCGGCCGTCGCGCCGCACGAAGACCTCCATCAGCTGCGTGCGGAGGATGCCGTCCGGGGGAACCGGGATGCCGCCGGGCATCGCCTTCACGCCGTGCACCTCGTTGTCGATGTCCACGATCGCCACGTCGGGCGTCACGAATCGCACCTTCCGGACTGAATGCTTCTTCCAGGTGCCGTGGAAGAAGGTAGCCAGGATCTCGACTTGTCGGCTCGTGAATGCCGCCTTGCCGTACATCACCATGCCGAAAATATTGGTGAACGAGGCGTCGGGCGCCAGAGGGTTCGCGAACCGGACGCCATCGCCCGCGTCCCACGCGACAACCTGCTCGGCGACGATGGCCCGGATCTGCGCCTCGGCCGCCGCGTCCTGGGCGAGACCACGCCCCGCGAAGAATATCGTGACCAGGATGAGAGCGAATCGGATGAATTTCACGGTGGGCCCTTCGATGCCTGGCAAAGGGCCCACTCTACCGCGTCGGCTACATCAGGCCGCTTTGCCGCACCCCTGCGGTTTGAAGACGCGCTCGGTCGATGCCGGGTTCTTCGCGAGCTTCCCAGCCGGGCGGCGCGGCCGGCGCACAAACTCGCCGCCGCAGTTCGGGCATTTGCCCTTCAGCACCCCATTCGCGCAATCGGTGCAGAAGGTGCATTCGAACGAGCAGATCATCGCCGCCTCGGACTCGGGCGGCAGGTCGCGGTCGCAGCATTCGCAGTTGGGGCGCAGTTGCAGCATCGCAACACTCCTTTCAGTAATCGACCACGAACGG
The DNA here is from genome assembly GCA_031375445.1 of Burkholderiales bacterium. Taxonomy (GTDB): domain Bacteria; phylum Pseudomonadota; class Gammaproteobacteria; order Burkholderiales; family Usitatibacteraceae; genus Usitatibacter. The sequence continues at coordinate 1,004 of JANMHV010000262.1, forward strand.
CACGGCCAGCAATGCGATGCCGGCCAACGAAAGCCACAAAAGGTTATCGAAGAAATACGGATACACGCACAACAGGACGCCGGAGATCATCGGGGCGAACTTCGCCTGGCGCTTGCCGTACATGAAGTAGCCGACGCCGAAGACGCCGGCGACCATTCCGATGAGGAGGGCGGAGGCGGATGGCATCCCGGCTCACGCTTCCGGCGGCCCCTTCAGCTCCACCGTGTTGCCGTCGGGATCAGTGAGGTAGATCGAGGGGCCCTCGCCCTCCGCGCCGAAGCGCGACGCCACCTCGCCGGGTTGCACGCCCTGCGCCAGCAGGTACTCGCGGATCGCTTCACCGTCGAACGGCTCGATCCGCAGGCACACATGGTCCATGTTGCGGCCCTCGGCCCCCGGCGCGGCACCACCCGCCATGCCGAGCTTGCCGGCGATGGGGACGATGTCGATCATCGAGCGTCCGGCGCGCAGCTGGTAGAGGCCGAGGTCCTCGCGGATGCGCTCGACGCGGCAGCCGAGCACGCCCACCCAGAAATCGAGCGAGCGCTCGAGGCTCGCCACCCGCAGCACGACGTGGTCGATGTCGCGGATGGCGAAGGGACCCATCAGACCACGGTGAGCTTCACGTCGAGGTTGTTGCGCGTGGCATTCGAGTACGGGCACACCTGGTGCGCCTTCTCCACCAGCGCCTGCGCCTTGTCGTGGGGTACGCCGGGCATGGAGACCTTCAGCGCCACGTCGAGGCCGAAGCCGCCCTCGGAACGCGGCCCGATGCCCACGTCCGCGGTCACCTTGGCATCGGCGGGCACCTTCACGTCGCCGCCCTGGGAAGCCACGAACTTCATGGCGCCGAGGAAGCAGGCGGCGTAGCCCGCGGCGAAGAGCTGCTCCGGGTTGTTGCCGGCCCCGCCGGCGCCGCCGAGTTCCTTGGGAGTGGAGAGCGGCACGCTGAAGCTGCCGTCGGTGGTAGCGGACTGGCCATCACGCCCGCCGCTGGCGGTGGCCTGGGTGGTGTAGAGGACTTTGGTAGGCATGCGAGGCTCTTTCGTCGTTGAGATCCCGGAAGACGATCATTCTAGCCGCGGACTTCAAAACCCGTCCCACTCCGGCTTACGCAATCGCTTCACCAGGAAGTCCACGAATGCGCGCACCTTGGGTGGGACGAAGTCGCGCTGCGGGTACACCGCGTGGATACCCAGGTCAGGCAGCAGATACCCACTCAGGATGCGCTTCAACTTCCCCTCGCGAATCAGCGGCCCCACATAAAAGCTCGGCGTCATCAGGATGCCCTGCCCCGCCACCGCCGCCTCGACCAGCACGATGCCGTTATTGGCGCGCAGCGTTCCGCCCACTGCGACCGGGATCTCACGCCCGTCGGGAGCACGGAATCTCCACACGTTGGCGGAGGAAAGGTACGCGTAGAGCAGGCAGTTGTGCGTCGCCAGGTCCTCAGGCGTCTCGGGCTCTCCGAACTCCTTCAGGTACGCGGGCGAAGCGCACGCCACGGCACGCGTGGTGGCGACGCGGCGCGCCACGAGCGTGGAGTCGGTGAGCGCGCCGATGCGAACCGCTACGTCGACGCCTTCCTCCACCAGGTTCACGTAGCGATCGTCGAGGCGCAGGTCCAGGGTCACCTGCGGAAACTCGCGCGCGAATTCGGCCAATGCGGGCCCGAGATGCAGGATTCCGAATGACATCGGCGCACTCACCTTGAGCCGGCCCTTGGGCAAGGTCTGGAACTGGGCGACGGCCGCCTCGGCTTCCTCGATCCGCTCGAGGGCGCCGCGGCTCGCCTCGAAGAGCGCGGCGCCCGCCTCGGTGAGCGACAGGCGCCGCGTGGTGCGGTGCAGGAGCCGCGCACCGAGGCGATCCTCGAGCCGCGAGATGTACTTGCTCACCACGGCGCGGGAGATGGCGAGGTCGTCGGCCGCGAGCGTGAAGCTGCCGCGCTCCACGACGCGGCAGAAGACGGCGATGTCGGCCAGGTTGTCCACGGCGGGATTGGTTCGTTGGCGTGAACAATCATATGCCGCCCGCCCGGCTGATCAAAGCCCCGAGCCTGCCTACAGTGGCATCACTCCCGCACTCCGCGGGATCCAACCGAAAGGAATCGAAATGACCTACGACATCCAGGCAGCGCAGGCGTACTTCCAGGCCAAAGCCGGCTTCACCACCGGACCCCACGAGCTCACCGGCATCCTCGATCGCAACGAGGACGTGGTGGTCGTCGACGTGCGCTTTCCCACCGACTTCCGCAAGTCGCACATCCCCGGCGCGGTGAACCTGCCGAAGGGCAAATGGCAAAACGCCGCGGGGCTCTCGAAGGGCAAGCTGAACATCCTCTACTGCTACAACCAGACCTGCCATCTCGCGGCCGAAGCGGCGGTGGAGCTGCTGGCCCAGGGCTACCGCGTGGTGGAAATGGAGGGCGGGTTCTCCACCTGGGAAGCCAACAGCTACCCCGTCGCCACATCCCAGCCGGTGGCGGCGTAGGAGATGACGATGAACGACGACAAATTGTCGCCCTACGGGGCGCTCGTGCTGCGGGTGAGCCTCGGGGTGATGTTCCTCGCGCACAGCCTGTACCTGAAGCTCGTGGTGTTCACGCTGCCGGGCACGGTGAAATTCTACGAGTCGCTCGGCCTGCCGGGAGTCGGTGCGCACCTCACGATTCTAGTGGAGGCGGTCGGCGCGATCATGCTGATCCTCGGCGTGAAAACGCGCCTCGCCGCACTCGCCGTGCTTCCGGTGCTGCTCGGCGCCACGTGGGTGCATTGGAAAAACGGGTGGCTCTTCACCAACGCGGGCGGCGGCTGGGAGTACCCGGTCTTTCTCGCCTGCGCCACGGTGGCGCAGGCGCTGCTTGGCGACGGTGCTTACGCCTTGCGCTTGAGGAAGCAAGCCGGAGGGGCCGCGGCATCGTTCGCATGAGGTCGTCATGTTCCTGCACAATCGAGCCGGACAACCGGAGAAAACAAGATGGCTCGTTGGCATTCCGCATGGCGGCACGTTCTCATCGGGGCGATCCTCGCCCCGCTCCAATCCCTCGCCCAGTCAGACACCGCGCGCATCCTGCAGTACGAGCGGCCGGATCGCGAGCAGATGCTGGCCCAGGGCGCCAAACGCGAGGGCGAGGTGTCGGTTTACACCTCCCTCATCGCGGAAGACCTGCTGGCGCTCTCGCAGGCCTTCGAGCGCAAATACGGCGTGAAGGTGAAGGGGTGGCGCGCGGGCTCCGAGAAAGTGCTGCAACGCGCCGTGACCGAGGCGCGGGCCAACCGCAACGACGCCGACGTGATCGAGACCAACGGCCCGGAGCTGGAATCGCTCTACCGCGAGAAGATCCTGCAGCCGCTGAAGTCGCCGCACCTGAAGGACCTCATGCCGCAGGCGGTGCGTCCCCACGGCCACTGGGTCGGGACGCGCATCAACATGTTCGTCCATTCGTACAACACCAACCTGGTGAAGAAGGAGGAGGTGCCGAAGAGTTACGCCGACCTCGCCAACCCGCGCTGGAAGGGCCGCCTGGGCATCGAAGCCGAGGATGAGGATTGGTTTGCGATGGTGGTGAAGGAGCTGGGCGAGGAAACAGGCCTGAAGATCTTCCGCGACATCGCCCGCGTGAACGGCTTTTCCGTTCGCAAGGGCCACACGCTGCTGGCGGGGCTGGTGGGATCGGGCGAGGTCCCGTTCGCCCTCACCACCTACAGCCACGGCGCCGAGAAGATGAAGCAGCGCGGCGCGCCGGTGGAGTGGTATGCGATCGAGCCGGCCATCGGACGGGCCAACGGAGTGGCGGTCACGAAGGCGCCGCCTCACCCCCACGCGGCGGCGCTTTTCGTCGACTTCCTGCTCTCACCCGAAGGCCAGGCGATCCTCGAGAAAGGCGGCTACGTTCCGGCCAACCTGAAGCTCGACCATCGCGCGCAAAAGCTGCCGCTCAAGTTCGTCGATCCCGCCGTGGTGCTGGACGAAAACGACAAGTGGAAGAAGCTGTGGGACGAGATCGTGCTGAAGGCAGCGAGGTGAGTCCACAGCTCGATCCCGCGCGCACCTGCCTGCTGCTGTTCGATTTCCTGCGCGGGCACGTGGAGCGCGACGCCGCTTCGCGCGCCCGCTTCGCTCCAGTGGTGGCCAACGCGGCCGAGCTGCTCGCGCGCGCGCGCGCCGCAGGCGCCATGGTGGCTTTCGCGCGCGCAGACCACCGCGCCGACCGCGCCACCAGCGCGCGCACGCTGCGCGATACCGACAACCGGCTGCGCCCCGTGCGCGAGGATGATGCGGATAGCCACAAACCCGTGGTGACGGGAAGCACCTGGGAAACGCAGATCGTGGCCGAGCTCTCGCCGCGCGAAGAGGAGTTCCTCGTCCCCAAGCACCGCTGGAGCGCCTTCCACGGCACCTACCTCGAACTCGCCTTGCGAACTCGCGGCGTGGATACGATCGTGCTATGCGGCGGTTCCACCGATGTGGGCATCGCCGCCACCGCCTACGCCGCTCGCGACCTCGACTACAACCTTGTGATCGCGAGCGATGCCTGCACCTCTCCCGAAACCGACAACCACGACCAGTTGGTCCGTCGCATCTTCCCGCGCATGGCCCGCGTGCGCACCACTTCGCAGGTCAACGCGATGTGGTGAGGGCGGGCGGCTTCAGCGGGGTGGAAGCTCCGCGGTGTGAAATGGCTCGAGGGTATCCATCGCGTCCACGGCCTGCGTCTTCCAGTCCCACCTGAAGAGGCGCACCACCATCTTGTCCGGGGTGAAGTCGACCAGCGTGAACCCGTGCTGCTCGATGGGCTTCACCTGCTCCTCCAGGTCCAGGTGGGCTGAAGGCAGGGCACCGGTGCCGCGGCGGCCGGAAGGCCAACCGTTGGGGCCGGTTCGGCAGCCGACGGGCCCGGCAAGCACCACATTGACGGGATTGCCCCTCAAGTCCAGGTTTCCGCTGCGCACCATGCGTCCCATGGCGATCGCGTGCAGGTCTCCGCTGACCACCAGGGGCGCCCGGCCCTTCATCGCCGACAGGGACTCCATCAGCCGGTCGTGCTGCCGCAACCAGCCACTTTGCCAGTAGGGCTTGGGTTCGTTGATCGTGAGCTTGCCATCGCGACCCAGCACGTCCGGATACCACTCACCCCACTTGCCGGCGGTCCAGCCTGGCGGGTTCGAGGGCACGTGGACGACGTGGGCGACATCCGTCGCCGCGGCACGTGCCTTGAGCCATTTCTCGACCTCGGGATCGACGAACACCGCGCTCGGACCGGCGAGCGTCTGGGTGCGGCGAACGTCGTAGAGGAGAACTTCGGCAAGCCGTCCGAAACGCACCGTCCCGAAGCTCTCCGACACTCCCCCCACCCGGTCTTCGGCCGAGGAAAAGGGCAAGCCAAGCGGCCGCGCGGCGTCCGGCAGGAATTCCGGGTAGTACATCTGCTGCGTCGCCCTTGCCAGCCGCAGCATGAACTGCGAGGGAGGAAAGGTGACCACCTCGTCGGTCGCCTCGTCATTGTCGAAGTTGTCGTGGTCGTCCTGCAGGAAGAAGACCGGCGTGGAGCGGAAGTCGGTGCCGTAGACAGGGACGATCTGCGGGCCGGCCGCGCGCTTCAGCACCGTTTCGTTGTCGCCCCCGAGCACGATCCCCGAGCGATCGAAAGATCCCGCATGGCGCACGGCTTCGGCCGAGGCGCCGAGCAGCGGGCCGCCCACTGGCGCGAGGAGATCCCAGTAGACATGGTCGCCATTGGCGACCATCGCGTCCGGTTTGAAGCTCAAGCCGCGCCGCAGCAGACGGTTGCGCGCCGCGGTCGGCAGGAACTTGTGGATTTCGTGCCCTCCACCACACGTATAAATCAGCAACCGGAAGCGGCTGGGACGCTCTTCCGGCGCGGGAAAAGTCGCAAGCTCCCAAGGCTGGCACAGTGCACGCCCATCGGAGCCCAGCATGGAGAGGGAGTAGCGGCGGCCCGGCGCGAGCTCCGAAGCATGGAAATGCCAGTGCTCCCCCCTCGTGTCCCCCATTCGGCCGCGCACGGTGCGATCTCCTATGCGCAAGGTGGGCTCCCCCGGCAACGCCGATGCGAAGGATGCCTTGACCAGCATTCGCGTATCGCTGACTGTCGGCAGCAGATGCCGCAGGGCGCCGCAGTCCCACCCCGCCGTTGCCCCAGGAGGGAAGGTTGCCGACTGCGCGAAAATGCCCGCTGGAACGGAGGCCGACAAGGCCGCGGCGGTGGAAGCGCGGAGAAATTCACGGCGGGTAGTGGTGCTCACGGGTTCACCTCCAGGAATTCAGATCGACGAAAATCCAACAGCCGCGGCTGGACCGGCACCTGGCGCGCGGGTCAACGCGACGTGGTGAGCGGCGTGAGCCGCGGCGCCGTGGACATCAGCTCCGCCAGGTCCTTCGCATAGTGCCTCGCGCTCCCGGTGGTCCCGTGGCCCGAGGTCGCGGGACTCGCGGGAATCAGCAGCGCCCGGCCGTTCTTCACCAGCTTGATCTCGCGATCCATGATCCCGAGCTCCGGCGGGTTCCTCTCGTCGTCGGCGGCGTTGATCGCGAGCAGTGTCGCCTCGACCTTCTCGAGCGCGCCCGCCGCGTTGTAGTCGCGCGACGAATCCCACTGGTAGAGCACGTCGTTGGCATCCGCCGTGAACGGCGCCTTCATCCGCGCATCGAGGAGCTGGTCGGCCTTCTCGCGCGTGGGAGCCGCCTTGTAGAGCGCGTGGTTGCCGCCGTTGGTGGCGATGGCGAAGAAGACGCTCGCGAACTGCGCGCTCTTCGGCTGCACCGTGTAGTCGCCGCCCATCCACGCCGGGTCGTTACGGATCGAATCGGTGATGAGCCGGCGCAGCATCCAGTTGCGGCTCGACATCTCGGTCGGGAACGAGGCCATCGGGACCGCCACGTCCATGTACCCGGGATAGCGCTGCGCCCACATCCAGACCTGCATGCCGCCCATGGAATTGCCGATGATGGCGCGCACGCGCTTGAGATTCAGGCCCTCGGTGAGCAGGCGGTACTGCCCCAGCACCATGTCGTCGTAGTTGTACTTCGGGAACCGGGCTCGCAGGCCGTCGGAGGGCTTGCTCGACCTTCCCGCCCCGATCGCATCGGGAAGGATGATGAAATGGCGCGCCGCGTCGAACGGCTGGCCAGCGCCGAAGAGCTCGCCGGCGAATGCGGGGGTGAGCATGCTGGCGCCGGAGCCGGCGGTGCCGTGGAGCACCACCACCGCCTCGCCCTGGGGGTTGCCGAGGGTGCGGTAGTGGAGCTTCACCTCCGGCAGCACCTCCCCGGTGTGGAAGCGGAAATCCCGCGCGGTCCAGGTGCCCTCCGTCGCCTGGGGATAGTCGGCGGCGACGCTGTCGAGCGCGATCGTGGCGAGCGCCGCGGCGGCGAGCCGGGCGATGTTTCCTGCAATGGCCATGCCTTCCTCCGTATGATTGTTTTGGCTGCTTCCCACACCATGCCCGATCCAGTACCCCAAGCCCAGTCGCAGCGCTTTTGACCCGGCGCGGAGCCGCCGCCCGCCGGGCTGGCGCCTAATACGGCAAAACAACCGCGGAGGAGAAGCACGATGGCCAGGCTCAACATCAACGGCAAGGTGCAGGACGTTAAGGTGGAGGGCGACACGCCGCTCCTGTGGGTGCTTCGCGAGCAGGTCGGTCTCACCGGCACCAAGTACGGCTGCGGTGTCGCCCAGTGCGGCGCCTGCTCCGTGCACATCAACGGCGAGGTGGTGCGCTCCTGCTCGATGCCGGTCTCGGCGATCAAGGCGGGCGACCGCATCGTCACCATCGAGGGGCTCTCCCCCACCTCCACGCACCCGATCCAGAAGGCGTGGGTGGCGCTGGACGTCCCCCAGTGCGGCTACTGCCAGTCGGGCCAGATCATGGCCGCGGCGGCGCTGATCGCGAAGAAGCCCAAGCCCACCGATGCCGACATCGACGAGGCCATGACCAACATCTGCCGCTGCGGCACCTACCAGCGCATCCGCGCGGCGGTGCACCAGGCCGCTGCCGCGACGCCCGCGGCGAAATCCAAGGCCAAGGCCTGAAAGGAGCGACCATGAAAACGCCGAACCTTTCGCGCCGCAATTTCGTCGTCGGAACCGCCGCCGCTTCCGGGGGCCTCGCCCTCGGGCTGCACCTGCCGCTCCTCGCCGCGCCCGCCAAGGCGGGGGCAGCGGTGTTGCCCGCCACCGAGGTCAACCTCTGGGTCGCCATCCGCCCCGACGGCGCGTGCGTGATCCGCATCGCCCGCTCCGAGATGGGCCAGGGCACCTTCACGGGCCTGGCCCAGTTGGTCGCTGAAGAGCTGGAGTGCGACTGGAGCAAGGTCGCCACCGAGCTCATCACCCCGAACCAGAACCACGCCACCAAGCGCGCCTGGGGCGAGATGGGCACCGGGGGCAGCCGCGGCATCCGCACGTCGCACGATTACGTCCGCCGCGCCGGCGCCACGGCGCGCCTCATGCTGATGCAGGCGGCAGCCGACAAGTGGAGCGTGCCGGTGGCCGAGCTCACCACCGAGAACGGCGTCATCCGCCATGCCGGATCCAACCGCTCCATCGGCTACGGCGAAGTCGCCGCGGCCGCCGCCAAGGTAGCCGCGCCGGATCCGAAGAGTGTCAAGCTGAAGGATCCGAAGACGCAGTGGAAGGTGGCCGGCAAGCCGATGAAGCGGCTGGACACCGCGGAGAAGGTCAACGGCTCCATCAAGTACGCGATCGACGTGAGCCTGCCCGGCATGCTCAACGCCGCCATCGCCCAGTGCCCGGTGTTCGGCGGCAAGCTCGCCGGCTACGACGAAGCCAGGATCGCCTCGATGCCCGGGGTGAAAAAAGTCATCAAGGTGAACGACTCCACCGTGGCCGTCGTCGCAGACACCTGGTGGCACGCGAAGAAGGCCCTCGACGCGCTCCCGGTCCGCTGGGACGAAGGCGAGAACGCGAAGGAGAGCAGCCCCCTCATCGCCGCGCGCCTCCAGGAGGGCCTCGATGCGCCCCAGGCGTACAAGAGCCGCGTGGTCGGCGATGCCATGGCCGCGATCCAGGGCTCGGCGAAGAAAGTGGAAGCCACCTATTCGACGCCCTTCCTCGCCCACGCCTGCATGGAGCCGATGACGTGCACCGCCAAGGTCACTGCCGACCGCGCCGAGTGCTGGGTGTCGACGCAGAACGCGGAAGCCTCCCATGCCGCGCTCTCGGAGGCATCGGGCGTTCCGCTCGCCAACTGCGAGGTCTATCGCCACACCCTCGGCGGCGGCTTCGGCCGTCGCGGCGGCAACCAGGACTACACGCGCCAGGCAGCGACCATCGCGAAGGAATTTCCCGGCGTGCCGGTGAAGCTCATCTGGAGCCGCGAGGAGGACATGACCCACGACTTCTATCGCCCGATCTCGGCGTGCAAGCTCGCCGCGGGCCTGGACGCCAAGGGTAACGTCACCGGCTTCTATGGCCGCATCTCGGGGCAGTCGATCAATGCCTACGTGAACCCGGCCTCGGTCGGCGCCGATGGCAAGGACGAGCGCCAGGTGCAGGGCTGGTACGAGGCTGCCGGAGACGCGCAGCTGGGCTATACCTTCCCCAGCCTTCTGATCGAGTACGCGATGCGCAACACCACGGTACCGGTGGGGCCATGGCGCGGCGTCAACACCAACCAGAACGGCGTGTACATGGAGTGCTTCATCGAGGAGCTCGCCCGCGCCTCCGGCCGCGACTCGGTGGAGTTCCGGCGCGCGTTGATGGGCAAGCATCCGAAGCACTTGGCGGTGTTGAACGCTGCCGCCGAGAAGGGCGACTGGGGCAAGCCGCTTCCCCCCGGGGTCTTCCGCGGCATCGCGCAGTTCATGGGTTACGGCAGCTACTCCGCCGCCACTGCCGAGGTCTCGATCAAGCCCGACGGCAAGGTGAAGGTGCACCGCATGGTGCTGGCGCTGGACTGCGGTCACGTGGTGAATCCCGACCAGGTGGCGGCCCAGGTGGAAGGCTCCGTGGCCTACGGGCTCTCCGCGGTCTTCTACGGCGACATGACGGTGGAAAAGGGACGCATCGTGGAAAACAACTTCCACACCCAGCCGCCGATCCGCATCGACGAGATGCCGAAGGTGGAAACGGTGATGGTGCCGACCTACGACTTCTGGGGCGGCGTCGGCGAGCCCACCATCTGCGTCGTGGCCCCGGCGGTGATGAACGCGATCTTCGCCGCCACCGGGAAACCGGTGCGGCAGCTGCCGCTCACGAAGTCGAAGCTGGCCTGAGCCAACGCATGCGGAAGGCGCGGCTTGCCGCGCTTTCCGCCGCCGCGTCCAGGCGCGCTCGCTCCTCGTCCCCGGGCTCGTAGCGCTCGAAGCCGAGCCTGCGGTAGACCGCCTGTGCGCGCTGGTTCCATTCGTACACGTGGAGCCACACGAAATCGGGATCGAGGCGGGCCTGCACCTCCTCGAGGAAGGCCGCCACCGCCGCGGTGCCGGTACCCCGTTCCTTGTCGCCCACCAGCACGCGCTTCAGGTACACGCCGCCCACGCTATCGCGGCAGTCGAAGTCGATGAGGTAGCCCGCGGCCTCGCCGTCGCGCTCGATGATGCGGTGCCGCCGGTTCTTCTCCCCGCGGATCGCGGCCAGGTGCTCCTCATCGGTCCATTGCCCGATGATCTTCGCGTTCTCGCCGTCGCGCTCCAGCCGGGTCACGAACGGCACGTCCTCGGGACGCGAGGGGCGAAGCGTCACCGTCACCGGCCCAGGCCCCGCGCCATGATGATGGCGAAGACCGGGATCAGCGCCGCGAGGTGAAGCTCGACCATGAGTGTCCGCCGGATCACCTTGCGCTCGGCATCGGGCACCGTCCATCCGGCGTCGCGTTCCATCATCCGTTTCCAGCGTACGAAGGTGAGCGTGGGCTTCACCGACAGCAGTCCCACCACGACGAAGAGGCCGATCTTCACGTAGAGCGGCCACGACTGGGTGTAGAACGCGGCACCCTTGGCGCCCAGGCCCAGGCGCAGGAAGCCGGTGAGGAGCGCGGCGCCGGCGGCGCCGAAGTACCAGATGGCGCAGCGCCCCAGCAGCAGCACGCGCTCGAGGTCGAGCGTCCCGCGCATCAGCATCACCTCGACCACGAGAAAGGAGAACAGCAGGAAGATCGCGGCGTAATGCAGGTAGGCGAGGATCGCGTCGAGGACCATGGTCAATTCCGGTGGAGGAGCTTCTCGATCCGCGCGACCGCCTCCTCGAGGCGATGCACGGGCTGGGTGTAGGCGATGCGGATGTGGCGATGGGGCTCGTTGGCGCCGAAGTCCCGGCCGGGCGTGATCGCCACGTGGGCCTCGGTGAGCACGCGGCGGGCGAAGGCGAAGCTGTCGCCGGCGAGCCGCGAACAATCGGCGTAGACGTAGAAGGCGCCTTCGGGGACCACCGGCACGCCGAAGCCCAGCGCTTCCAGTGCGGGGACCAGGAACCGGCGGCGTTGGTCCAGCTCGGCGCGGCGCTCCTCGAGGATCGCGATCGTCTCCGGGGCGAAGCACGCGAGCGCGGCGTGCTGCGCCACGGTGGAAGGCGAGATGAAGAGGTTCTGGGCGAGCGTCTCGACGGCGCGCACGTGGCCCGGGGGCGCCAGCAGCCATCCCAGCCGCCAGCCGGTCATCTGGAAGTACTTGGAGAAGCTGTTCACGACCCACACGTCGGAGCCCGCCTCGGCCGCGGTGCGCGCATCGAGCCCATAGGTGAGGCCGTGGTAAATCTCGTCCATCAGCAGCGCCCCGCCCCGCTCGCGCACCACGGCGGCGATGCGCGCCACCTCGTCGGGCGCCACCATCGAGCCGGTGGGATTCGACGGGCTCGCCGCCATCGCCATGCGGGTTCGCGGCCCCCAGTTCGCGCGCACGAGATCGGCGGTGAGCTGGTAGCGGCTCTCCGGTCCCACGGCGATCGGCTTCGGCACGGCTCCCAGGGCGCGCGCGAAGTGGCGGTTGCAGGGGTATCCCGGGTCGGCGAGGAGGATCTCGTCGCCGGCGTCGAGCGTGACACCGAAGGCGAGCAGCAGCGCGGCACTCGACCCCGCGGTCACCACCACGCGGCTCGCCGGCACCTCGATGCGGTAACGCTCGGCGTAGAACCTTGCGATCGCCTCGCGCAACTTCGGCAAACCGAGCGCAGACGTGTAGTTCAACGGCTCGGTATCGAGCGCGCGCTTCGCCGCCTCGATCACGGGCGCCGGCGTGCGGAAATCGGGCTCGCCGATCTCGAGGTGGATCACGTCGTGGCCGCGCGCCTCGACCTCGCGCGCGAGGCTCTGGATCTCCATCACCTCGAAGGGCGCGATGTGCGCCATGCGCGCGGCGACGCGGAACTTCTCGCTCGAATCGTTCATCGGGCGAATTTTACAACGCGCTCCCTTCCCTTCCCGGCTCGGAAGGGTGAGGATTCCGCGGCGCCTGACGCAACTGCCCCCGCTCCTCCGGAGCCCCGGACGGAATCGGACCCCCAGCTTCAGGGGGGTAGCGTGGAAGTGAGCTTGGCATCAGGCGTGGGGTGCTCCGCCGCCCCTTCCGATACGAACGGGCCGAAGGAGACCTCCGACTCTCCATGCCGGCACTTCGCCTTGACGCGCCCGCGGCCATGATCCACACATGCGCGGTGGCCAGCGGCGCCCCGAGGCGCGCGAGCTCCTCCGCCCCGATCGCGGGGGGCCGCTCCAAATTATCCAGCTTATGGTCCTTGGCTTTCGCGCCGCTGCGCGGGCCGTCGCAGGCGATCGGCGGAGACCTTGCTCTCGCCGAGCTTCGCGCCGCAGCCGGGGATGGCGGTAATGGCGAACGCGCCCACCAGCGCGCGGACGGCACGGCCGTACATCATCGAATGCCCCCTCATCGCAGGTGCTCGTCCCAGAACTTCTGCAGGCGCTTGGCCGAAACCGGTGTCGGTGTGCGCAACTCCTGCGCGAAGAGCGACACGCGCAGCTCCTCGATCATCCAGCGGAACTCCTCGAGCTTCGGGTCGTGGCGGCCGGCGTCGTGATCCGCCTTGGCACGCGCGTCGTAGTTGTTCCACAGGGTCTGGATCACCGGGCCGTGCTTGCCGTCGCGCTCCGCGCCACCCGCCTTGAACTTGGCCAGCCGCATCGCGTAGCCGCGCAGGTATCGCGGCAGGTGCTCGAGGCGCTCCCAGGGCGTCGCGGGGAGGAAGCCGGGGTAGACCAGCCGGTCGCGGGCCGCCTTCACGTCGGCGATCACCCGCGGCGACGACGGACCCTGGGCGATCGCCTGGGTGAGCGCGCCGTTCGCATCGGCGATCGCCGCCGCGTGGCGCTGGATCGCCTCGGTCACCGCCGGCAGCCGGGCCTTGGCGCGCTTCTTCTGGTCGTCGAACGCCTTCTGCGTGCGCGGCACCGCGTCCTCGCCGATGAAGGCGCGGTCGACGATCGCCGCCATCATGTCCGACTTGATGCGGTCAGCCGGCACGGTGCCCTGGAAGCGCAGCGCCAGCGCATTGGCGCTCTGCAGCGTCCGGTCCAGCTGCTTCAGCTGCTCCTTCAGCTCCAGCGACAGCAGGCGCTTCACGCCCTCGCGCTGCGATTCGTCGGCGCGGTCCCGCGTGTCGAAGAGGCGGATGGCGACGGTCAGGTCGTCGGGCTTCTTCCTGTCGTCGTGACCCTCTCCCCGGCCCTCCCCCAGGGGAGAGGGAGTGATCGCGGGATACCCGGTCATCGTCTGGTTGCCGCGCTTGAAAGTCACCTGCTCCGGCAGCTCGCCGAAGTCCCACGAGCGGATGCCCTCGCGCTCCATGCCCGGCTGGGCGCGGGCCAATGTGAGGCTCGCGGCTTCACCCAGTCGCAGCCGGAGTGCCGCGAGGTCACGCCCCTGGGCGAGCTCGCGCTTCGCCTCGTCGATGATGCGCACGTTCATCATGAGGTGGGCGGGCGCCTCGTCCTTCGACCACACGTCGACATCGAGGCGGTCGCCCATCGCGCGCCCGGCGTAGGCGAGCACCGCCTCCTTCACCATGCGCTCCCCGGGCTTCGCCCACTCGAGGAACTTCGTGGTGTGCTCCGGCACCGGCACGAGCTGCGAGCGGATGCGCTTGGGCAACGCCTTGATGTACCAGCCCACCTTCTCGCGGATCATGCCCGGCACCACCCAGTCGAGCGTCGCGTCGTCGACCTGGTTGAGCAGCGCCAACGGGATGTTGATGGTGACGCCATCCATCGGGTGGCCCGGCTCGAATCGATAAGCGAGCGGGAACACCGCGTCCCCGATGCGCATCTGCTTGGGGAAGAGCTCCTCGGTCACCGACTCCGCGCCGTGGCGCATGAGGTCGGCGCGCTCGAGGAAGAGCAGGCGCGCGTCGCGCTGGGCGGCATGACGGTACCAGGAGTCGAACGAGCGCGCGTCGCGCACCTCGGCCGGGATGCGAGCGGCGTAGAACTCCACCAGCGCGCGATCCTCCACCAGCACGTCGGGGCGGCGCGCCCGGTGCTCCAGGTCCTCGATCTCGCGGATCAGCTTGCGGTTGTGGCCCCAGAAAGGCTGGCTGGTCTCGAACTCGCCCGCGACCAGCGCGCCCTCGATGAAGATCTCCCGCGCGCGCGCCGGATCGAGGGGCCCGAAGCTCACCTTGCGGCGCGCGACCAACACCAGGCCGTTCAGCGACACGTTCTCGTAGGCCACCACCTCGCCGCGCGCCTTGTCCCAATGGGGCTCGAGGTGCACGCGGTCCACGAGGTGGGCGGCCGCGCGCTCGATCCAGTCGGGCTCGACGCGCGCCACGTTGCGCGCATAGATGCGCGTGGTCTCCTGCAGCTCGCCCGCCATGATCCACTTCGGGCGGCCCTTCTTCAGTCCCGAGCCCGGCCAGATGTGGAACTGCAACCCGCGCGCTCCGTGGTAATGGTCGCCATCGAGCGCCTTCATGCCCACGTTGCCGAGGAGGCCGGTCAAGAGCGCGCGGTGCACCTGCTCGTAGGTCGCGGGGACCGGGTTGTCGCGAACCTTGAGCTCGGAGGCCATCTCGCGCAGTTGCCCCGCGAGGTCGCGCCACTCGCGCATCCGCACGTAGGAGAGGAAGTGCTCGCGGCAGACCTCGTAGAGCTTGCGGGTCGACTTCTTGTGGATGAACTCCGCGTCGAAGAACTTCCACAGGTTCATCAGCTGGGTGAAGTCGCTCGCGTCGTCGCGGAACTCCTCGTGGGCGCGGTCGCTCTGCTCGCGGAGCTGCTGCGGCCGGTCGCGGGGATCCTGGATCGACTGGGCCGCGGCGAGGATCACCATCTCGGCGCCGCAGTCGAACTCGCGCGCCGCCACCAGCATGCGGCCGATGCGAGGATCCACGGGAAGGCGCGCGAGCTCGCGCCCCATCCCGGTCAACTTCCGCTCCGGGTCGATCGCCCCCAGCTCGAACAGGAGCCGGTAGCCGTCCTCGACCTGCCGCGGGGTCGGCGGCTCGATGAAGGGGAATTCCGCGATCGGGCCCAGGTCGAGTGCCGCCATGCGCAGGATCACCGAGGCGAGCGAGGTGCGCAGGATCTCCGGGGTCGTGAACTCGGGACGTTCGTTGAATTCGGCCTCGTCGTAGAGCCGGATCGCGATGCCGCTCGCCACGCGCCCGCAGCGGCCCGCGCGCTGTCGCGCCGCCGCTTGCGAGATCGGCTCGATCCGCAACTGGTCGATCTTCTGCCGCGGCGAGTAGCGCTTGATGCGCGCGAGCCCCGTGTCGATCACGTAGTGGATGCCGGGGACCGTGAGCGAGGTCTCGGCCACGTTGGTGGCGAGCACGATGCGGCGGTGCGGACCGCGCTCGAAGACACGGTCCTGCTCTTCGGCCGACAGGCGCGAGAACAGCGGCAGGATTTCGGTGTTCTTCGGGTGGTGCTTCCGGAGCGCCTCCGCGGCCTCGCGAATCTCGCGCTCGCCGGGCAGGAACACCAGCACGTCGCCCACGCGGCTGTCGCGCGCGATCTCGTCGACCGCCTTGGCGATCGCCTCGTTCATGTCGACCGGCTCGTCGTCCTTTTCCTGCACCTCGAAGAACTCGGGCCGGTAGCGCACCTCCACCGGATAGGTGCGCCCCGACACCTCGATCACCGGGGCGCCGTCGAAGAATTCCGAGAATCGCTGCGTGTCGATGGTGGCCGAAGTGACGATGACCTTCAGCTCCGGGCGCTGCTTCACCAGGCGCTTCAAGTACCCGAGCAGGAAATCCACGTTGAGGCTGCGCTCGTGGGCCTCGTCGATGATGATCGTGTCGTAGGCGCGCAGCTCGCGGTCGGAGTGGGTCTCGGCGAGCAGGATCCCGTCGGTCATCACCTTGATCGCGGTCTCGGCCCGGGTCTCGTCCTGGAACCTTATCTTGTGGCCGACGAAGCCCTTCGGCGCGCCGGGAAGCTCCTGCGCCAGGCGCTGCGAGAGCTTGCGTGCGGCGATGCGTCGCGGCTGGGTGCAACCGATGAGCCCCGCGGCGCCGCGCCCGAGGGCGACACAGATCTACGGGATCTGCGTGGTCTTGCCGGACCCGGTCTCGCCGCAGACGATGGTGACCGGGTGCTTGGCGATCAGTGCGGCGATCTCGTCGCGATGCTGCGCGATCGGCAGCTCCTCGGGAAACTCCGGCCGCGGCAGGCGGGCGAGCCGCGTGGCATGGCGCGACTTCGAGCGCTCCACCAGGTCGGCCAGCAGCGCCTGCTCGCGCTCCGCGGGCTTGCCGTGGGCGCCCCGGGCCGCGATGGCGGCCGCCAGCGTCGCGATCCTGGGATGGTCGGAGGCGAGCGTGCCGGCGAGGAGTTCGGGAAGGGCGGGTGTCATGAGGCGCGCGGAAGAACCCCGCAGCCGTCATTTTACCGACCCGGGGCGACCCGTCAGGAAAGCACCGCCTGCGCAGCCTCCGTGAGGACCACTCCGAAGCCCCTGCTGCCCGTGGGCGACGTCCAGGGCCAGACGTGGGCCAAGCACGCGATCGGCACCTCGCCGATCGTGGCACTGCCCCCGGAGACCTCGCCGGGATGGAGCTCCAGCCCGGGAACGAGGGCCGTCACCCGCGCGCCGTCGAGGCCGCCGGGCCCGCGGACGAAGAGCCGCTCGGCGGCGGCATTGGCTCGCAGGACGCCGCCGCCTTCGTCGCAGAGCATCCAGGCGAGCGGCGCGCCCTCGAACATCGTCTCGAGGCGTTCGGCCTGCTCGCGCGCGCTCGCCACCGACACCCCGCGGACCGCCGCGCGATGCGCGAGGTTGCGGTTCTCGGTGCTGATCTTCTCGTTCACCGCCGTGGACAGGGCGAGCAGGTCGCCGCGCTCGATCTGGGCCAGGAAGCCCGCCTCGAGATGGGTATGCAGCTGGCGCGAGTAGTAGACGATGGCGAAGCAGAAGAAGAGGGCGGCCACGCCTGCGTACCAGTGCATGCCGTCGCGCATGAAGAAGAGGAAGGCGGCCGTGGGGATCGTCGCCGGAATCGACAGCGCCTCGTGGGCTCCCTCCACCGCGGAGTACGCGGTGACGGACCCCGCCACGAAGCAGATGATCACCATCACCACGAAGAGCTGCGCGTACACCGGCCCCGCCGGGAAGAGCACCGTACCCAGGATGCCCCAGAGCACGCCCGCGAAAAGGTTGGCCAAGATGGCCAGGCGGGCGTAACGCGATGGGTCCGCCTCCGGCGGCCGGCGCCGGTATGCCACGACCAGGATGACGCGCAGCACCGCGAGGAGAGTCGCGGCGACGAACCAGGCCGCCGCGGGCGTGTGGTCGGTGTTTACCTCGAACAGCACCCCGAGGGTGAGGAGGGCGCCGAAATACGAGTAGGCCGCCGACACGCCGGAGAAGCGGAACAGCTCCTCCACCTGCAGCGCGCGCAGCCGCGGCGCGGGCCACGGCCCACCCACGGAGGGGTGGGGCACTGCAGAAGTCATGGCCCGAGCTCCACGATGCCGCCGGGCACACGGATGCGCGCCGTGAGGCCGGCGCCCTGGGGGTCGGCCGCGATGCCGGCCTCGCCGAGGCCCGCCCGCGCGAGGGACTGCAGCAGCGCCTGCGACTGCGCATGGCGCATCGTGAGCGCCTCGAGCCGGCAACCCACGTCGGGCAGCCGATCGGCCGGGTGGCTCCCTTCCCACTGGATCACGGTGGGTTGCACTCCGGCGCTGGCGAGCGAGCCATCCCGCGGCACGCCGATGCGCCAGCGGTAGTCG
>JANMHV010000277.1:0-18848 GCA_031375445.1 Burkholderiales bacterium
GTTCGGTTACGGCTTGGCACAGGTCGCCATAGTCGTGCACGACCTCGTCCACGGTATAGCCGTGAGCCAGCAGCTCCCGGCCATGGAGTGCCGCCACCTGCCCCATTTCAGAGCCCGCGGAGGTCACTCCCTCCGCGGCTCCGGAGAGCCGATCGCCTTCCGCGGTGAGGTCGGGCGTCTGCTCGATGCGCAAGGTCTCGATGAGCTGGTCGAGGAAG
This sequence comes from Burkholderiales bacterium, assembly GCA_031375445.1. Lineage (GTDB taxonomy): Bacteria > Pseudomonadota > Gammaproteobacteria > Burkholderiales > Usitatibacteraceae > Usitatibacter. The sequence goes on from JANMHV010000277.1 coordinate 219, forward strand.
TAGGGTATCCCGTGGTGCAGTACCGGGACCCTGGCGCCACGTGCTGGACGCAGGAGCACCTTCGTCTTGCAGCGGTCGATGAGCTCGGTTCGGTGTTCGGCGAGGAAGGTATGGAGCATGGGGCACAGTGTGCTCCAGATGCGCGTCCGTCTGTGCGGGAACAAACTTTTGGCCGCACGAGCAGATCGGCAATTTTTTCCCCGCCCGAGGAGACTCCGGGGAGGGGAGTGCCTCTCGCTTATCATATGGGCCCCTACATCCACGGCCACAAGCCTACCGATATGGACCGCCAGTCACCGCTGCGCCTGCACGTGCCCGAACCCACCGGGCGCCCAGGACAAAACACCGATTTCTCGTATCTCCGCCTCGCCCCCGCCGGCGCCGTTCGCCGGCCGCCGCTGGACACCACCGCCCAGGACACCGTCGACCTCGTCTATTCGCTGATCCGCGTGCTGGACGACGATGGCAAGGCCCTGGGGCCGTGGGATCCGAAGCTCGACCCCGAATTCCTCAAGCGGGGCCTGCGCGCGATGATGCTCACGCGCGCCTTCGACTCCCGCATGCTCGTCGCACAACGGCAGAAGAAGACCTCGTTCTACATGCAGAGCCTGGGCGAGGAGGCGATCGGTTCCGCGCACTCGATGGCGCTCACGCCCGGCGACATGAATTTCCCGACCTACCGGCAGCAGAGCCTGCTGCTGGCGCTCGACGAGCCGCCGATGGTGGAGATGATCTGCCAGCTGCTCTCCAACGAGCGCGACCCCCTGAAGGGCCGCCAGCTGCCGGTGATGTACTCGTACAAGAAGCACGGCTTCTTCTCGATCTCCGGCAACCTCGCCACCCAGTTCATACAAGCAGTCGGCTGGGCGATGGCCTCCGCCATCAAGGGAGATACGCGCATCGCTTCCGGCTGGATCGGCGATGGCTCGACTGCCGAGGCCGACTTCCACACCGCACTCACCTTCGCGCATGTGTACCAGGCGCCGGTGATCCTGAACGTGGTGAACAACCAGTGGGCGATCTCGTCGTTCCAGACGCTGGCCGGTGGTGAAGGCACGACCTTCGCCGCGCGCGGCATGGGCAGCGGCATCGTCTCACTGCGGGTGGATGGCAATGACTTCCTCGCGGTGTATGCCGCCTCGCGCTTCGCGGCTGATCGCGCGCGCGGAAACCTGGGGCCCACGTTGATCGAGTGGGTCACTTACCGGGCCGGCGCGCATTCGACATCGGACGATCCTTCCAAGTACCGCCCCGCCGACGACTGGGAGAAGTACCCCCTCGGCGACCCGATCGCGCGCCTGAAGAAGCACCTCGTCGCTCTGGGCGTGTGGAGCGACGACGACCACGCCGCGCTGCAGAAGGAGCTCGAAGCCCAAGTGCTCGCCGCGCAGAAGGAGGCCGAGGGCTACGGCTCGCTCGCCGACGGGCATCTCTTTTCGAACAGCACCATGTTCGACGATATCTACAAGGACGTCCCCGAGCACCTGCGCCGGCAACGTCGGCAGCTGGGGGTCTAGATGGCACGCATGACGATGATCCAGGCGCTGCGCTCCGCCATGGATGTGATGCTCGAGCGCAATCCCGACGTGGTGGTGTTCGGCGAGGACGTGGGCTACTTCGGCGGTGTGTTCCGCTGCACCGAGGGGCTGCAGGCCAAGTACGGCAAGTCGCGCGTGTTCGATACGCCGATCTCCGAGGGCGGCATCGTGGGGGTCGCGGTGGGAATGGGCGCCTATGGCTTGCGCCCGGTCGCCGAGATCCAGTTCGCCGACTACTTCTATCCGGCTTCCGACCAGCTTGTTTCCGAGGCTGCCCGTTTGCGCTATCGCTCGGCGGGTGATTTCACCGCGCCCATCACGGTGCGCATGCCCTGCGGTGGCGGCATCTACGGCGGGCAGACGCATTCGCAAAGTCCCGAGGCGATGTTCACGCACGTGTGCGGGCTGCGCACCGTGCTGCCTTCGAATCCGTACGACGCGAAGGGGCTGCTGATCTCGTCGATCGAGAACGACGACCCGGTGATTTTCCTCGAGCCCAAGCGTCTCTACAACGGCCCGTTTGACGGCCACCACGACAAGCCCGTGGTGCCGTGGTCCAAGCATCCCATGGGCGAAGTGCCGGAGGGCTACTACACCGTGCCGCTGGAGAGTGCCAAGGTATTCCGCCCCGGCAAGGAGGTCACCGTGATCGCGTACGGCACGATGGTCTTCGTGGCCGAAGCCGCTGCTGCTGAAAGCAGCGTCGATGCCGAGATCATCGACCTCCGGAGCATCTGGCCACTGGACCTCGACACGATTGTCGAGTCGGTGAAGAAGACCGGCCGCTGCGTGATCGTGCACGAGGCCACGCGCACTTCCGGCTTCGGCGCGGAGCTGCTGTCGATCGTGCAGGAGAACTGCTTCCACCACCTCGAGGCGCCGATCGAACGCGTCACGGGTTGGGACACGCCCTACCCCCACGCGCAGGAGTGGGCCTACTTTCCCGGTCCCAAGCGCATCGCCGAGGCGTTCACCCGCGTGATGGAGACGGTGTAGCCATGGGCCAATACGTCATCAAGATGCCCGACATCGGCGAAGGCATCGCCGAGGTGGAGCTGGTGCTGTGGCACGTGAAGGTCGGGGACAAGGTGGTGGAAGAGCAGGTCCTCGCCGATGTCATGACCGACAAGGCGAACGTCGAGATTCCTTCCAACGTGCATGGGACCGTGCTTTCGCTTTCCGGAAAGCCCGGGGATGTCATTGCCGTCGGTGCGGAGATCATCCGGATCGAGGTCGAGGGTGCGGGGAATGTGAAGGATTCGTCATCCGCGGCTGCCACGTCTTCCCCGAGTAGTCGGGGACCCAATTCCCCCTCGTCATCCCCGAGTAGTCGGGGACCCAATTCAGAGGAGGATGCTCCCTCGCCCCCCTCAGACCGCATCCTCGCCGCCCCCGCTGTCCGCCGCCGCGCGAAGGAGCTCGGCATCGACCTGGAGAACGTCACCGGCTCAGGCCCCGATGGCCGCATCACCCAGGCCGACCTCGACGAGGCCACCTCGCAAGGTCCGCGCGGCCCGTCGCTCAAGTTCTCCGTCGGCTCCGGCGGCAAGTACATCCCCGGCACGCAGCGCACCACGGAGGAAGTGGTCCCCATCATTGGGCTACGCCGCAAGATCGCCGAGAAGATGCAGGAGTCGAAGCGCCGCATCCCGCACTTCACCTACGTGGAGGAAGTGGACGTGACGGCCCTCGAGGACCTGCGGGCCCAACTCAACAAGAAATGGCGCTCCGAGCGCGGGCACCTCACGATCCTGCCGTTCCTCATGCTGGCGATGACTCGTACGTTGCCCGACTTCCCCGAGATCAACGCGAGATACGACGACGACGGCGGCACGCTCACCAAGTACGGCGCGGTGCACCTCGGCATCGCTGCGCAGACGCCGAATGGACTCATGGTGCCGGTGGTGCGCAATGCCGAGGCGCGCGACCTGTGGTCGAACGCGGCCGAAGTGGCGCGTTTGGCCGAAGCCGCGCGCACCGGCAAAGCCACGCGCGAAGAGCTCACCGGATCCACCATCACCATCACGAGCCTGGGCCCCCTGGGCGGCATCGTCACGACTCCGGTAGTGAATTACCCCGAGGTCGCGATCGTGGGTGTGAACAAGGTGGTCGAGCGGCCGGTCGTTCGCGAGGGGCAGATCGTGGTGCGGTCGATCATGAACCTCTCGTCGTCGTTCGATCACCGCATCGTGGACGGGTTGCGGGCGGCGACGTTTGTGCAGGCGCTGCGTTCGTACCTGGAAGCTCCCGCGACGCTTTTCATCGACTGATCGCTCACGAACGCCAGAATGAAGCAAGTTACTGCAGCGGACGAGGCCGGTCTATTCCGAATCCCTGAGCGTAATTGATCTGGATGGCCCGAAGGATTTCCAGTGTCTTGGTATCCTCGACCTGCGTGCAAATGGTTTGAACGCCGAACGTGCGAGAACACTTCTGGATCATGTGAAGCTTGGCAGTGGCGGATGTGTCGCGCGAAATCCGGTAGACAAGGGCGCCGTCGATCTTGACGAACGCGACATCGAGCGATTTCGCGAGCTCGAGGGCCTGGACCTCCCCGGTGAATCCGCTGAAGGAAACGCCACAACCCGCCGCGCGCAAGGCGCCAGCAAGGCGCGTCACGGCTTGGGGGGCGGAGATCACCTCCTCCATCGGGATCTCGAATGACAGCGATGCCGGCTCGATTCCGACCCTATTGACGCTCTGCCGAACGAAATCGCCGAAGGCACCGTCGCGGCGAACGGTATCGCGGGAAAGATTGATGCTGCAGCGGGGAGCGTGCCGCTGCGCCGTCGCTTTGATCTTCCTTATCCATCTCGACGCCTGGCCAGTGACCCACCGGTCCAGGAGGGGCATCAGACCGTGCTCCTCGAGGATCGGCAGGAACGTGCCGGGCGGCATGAGGTCGCGCTCCTCTTCCCTGAAACGGACGAGGATCTCTCGGAAGAGGCCAGGCTCCGGGACGGCGGGCAACACCGGGATGATCGATTGGAAGTAGAGGACGAACTTTTCCTCCCTGAGGTCCCTGATCAGCCGATCGCGTATCTGCGCACTGATATCCAGCGTCCCGGTATCGCTCACTTCGGTGTTCATGAGGTCTGCCCTGTTTCGGGAAATCGCGCCGTGATCGAGGTTTTTCAACCTGATCAATTTGCGACGAAATCCGGGCATTCGCTGTGAAATAGCGCATATCCCTCGATTGCAGCGGTAATGGAAACCAGGTTGAAGGGTCGTGATCCAGGGGCGCAGTCGGTCTCGTGATGCCGAGGGGTGCTGCAACGCCCGCTCCGTTCATTACGGATCTCGCTCCATGGAAACCACCCGGTTGCGCCCCCCTGACTTGGCCGCGTAGACGCGCTTATCAGCTAGCCGCAACAGCGCCTCTACTCCCGCGGCTTCTCCGGACGAAGCAAGTCCGATGCTGAGCGTCACGGCGAGCGCGGGATCGATCGCGCCCCACGTATGGCCTTCCACCGCACCCCGAAGCCGCTCAGCAACCTCCCCCGCCCGCCCTGCATCAGCCCCCAGCAGGACCAGCAAAAACTCCTCCCCTCCCCACCGCGCCACCACATCCTCCGAGCGCGAGCCCTGGCGCATGAGTTGGGCGCACTCGCGCAGCACGCGATCGCCCGTGAGGTGGCCGAAGCGGTCGTTGATCGCCTTGAATTGGTCGAGGTCCACGAACAGGATCGAGAGCGGAACCGGCGAGGCGCCCTCCAACGCGAGGCGCAGTGCACGCTCCGCAGCCCTGCGGTTGGCGAGCCCGGTGAGCGAATCCTCGTCGGCGAGCTTCGCGAGCTCGGCCGTCACGCGCGCCATGTCGGAGCGCACGCGATGCTTCTCGAGCGACGCCACCCCCGAGGAATCCGTGAGCCGCTGCTCCAGCGCCCGCGCGGCCTTGAACGCCGCCAGCGCCTCGCGCGGCTGGTCCAGCCCCTCGTGCGCGGCGCCGATGCCATCCCAGATATCGCGCTGGAAGGCGATCGAGCCCTCGCCCAGCAACTGCAGCGCCTCGCGGAACACCTCGATCGCGCGAGCATGCTCCCCGAGCTTCAACCACGCGGTGCCGATCGAACCCCTGGCGGCCCCCATGTCGCCCTGCAGCCCCGCCGTGGCGAGGTCTTTCATCACCTGCTCGAGGTAGCCGATGCCCTCGGCATGGCGCGCGACCTTCACCAGCACCGTGCCGTAGTTGGCGCGCGCGAGGAGCGCGATGCGGTGGCAGCCCTCGGCCGCGGCGTCGGCGATCAGCGATTCGAGGTCGGGCAGCAGCGCGGCATAGGCGGCGCGACGCTCGGGATCGGCCTTTACAGTCGCATCGATGCGCCGGCTGTTGGCGTTGATGAGCGAGTTGCGCGAGGACACGCGGTCCTGGGCGGTTGCCGTGGCGGGCAGCACCGCGATGGATCGCGCGATATACGCCAGCGCCTCGTCATGGCGGCCAAGGAGCGAGCACGACACACCCATCCTTCGCAGCAGCCCGTGGTGCAGGTGCGCGTCGTCGATCGACTGCAGCAGCCGCTCGGCCTGCTCGAAGTAGCCGATAGCGGCCCCGTGCTCGTCCACGCGCTGGTGCGAGGCGCCGGCATCCAGCAGCGCCTCGGCTTCGGCCTTCAAGTCGCGCAGCTCGACCGCCAGCGCCCGGGCCTGGAGCGAGGCTCGCAGCGCCTCCACCGGCGCTCCCATCACCCCGTGGCAGCGGGCCAGGAAGAGCAGCAGCGCCAGGCGCCCGGCGCCTCCCGCCGCCGGCAGCAGCTCCGTCGCACCTGCAAGTGCGGCACGAGAATCGCCTCCATCCAGAAGGCGGTTGAGACTGGCGAGGTCGGAATCGGCGCCGTGCATGGGGGCTATACTGCCGCGAAATCCCGCTTCCCAAAACCCCGGAGGAGTCCGATGCGCAAGTACCCCGCAGCTGCCTGCCTGGCCGCCCTGGCGATGGCCGCCGCCCCTGCCTTCGCCCAGAGCGTGAAGGTCACCCCCCTCGGCTCCCACGACGGCGAGTTCTGCGCCCAGGACCGGGCCCTCATCTTCGAAGACCCCAACGGCACTCGCATCCTCTACGATCCGGGCCGCAGTGTGGCCGGCGCCGCCGATCCGCGCCTGGGCAAGATCGACGTGATCCTGGTGAGCCACATGCACGGCGACCATGCCGGCAACGCCCACATCAAGGCGGTGAACGATGGCGACTGCGGCAAGCCGAACGCGACCGCGGTGCCCGCCACCCCCAACACGAGTGCCGTCAACATCGCGCTGGCGAAGAAGGCGAAGATGGTCACCGGCAGCGAGATGTCCGCTTTCTTCGCGGCGAAGCTTCGTACCAACGGCGGCAACGCGGCCGACTCGATGCTCGCCCGTTTCGGCGGCAGCGTCACGGTGGGCGGCGTGCGCATCGCCACGGTGCTGGCGCTGCACAGCAACGGCATCGACCCCGACTACATCGGCGGCGACCTGGGCAAGACCATGAAGGAGGCGGGCATCGCGGCCTACGCGGGCGAGGCCACGGGCTACGTGCTGCGCTTCAGCAACGGGCTCGTCGCCTACCTCTCGGGGGATACCGGCATCAATAGCGACATGGAGAAGACGGTGCGCGGCTACTACAATGCCAAGCTCACCGTCATGAACATCGGCGACGGCTTCACCACCGGTCCGGCGGAAGCGGCCTACGTGATCAACGAGCTGGTGAAGCCCGCCTCGGTCATCGCCTCCCACGCCAACGAGGCCGGCACCAAGGACGGCAAGGTGATCGCGGACTCGAAGACCGACCGGTTCATGAAGGCGGTCAAGGGCGCCTCGGTGCATGTGCCGCTGAGCGGGAAGACGATGGAGTTCGATTCGAACGGGAAGTGCACCACCGGGTGCTGACCCTCTCCCCGGCCCTCCCCCAAGGGGGAGGGAGAAAAGGGCCGCGTCTCGCGGCCCTTTTTTTGGCCTCGCCGCTTGCTAGTGCAGATCCGGGCGGTTAGCTTTCAGCCAATTCGTCGCCACGGCAGACAAGACCTCGGCTTGCCGGATGCATTCGACCAACGCCGACCGCGGAACCGTGTCGCCTTCATATTCGGCAACGTTCCGTTGGCGCCTCAAGGCGTCCAGCCGGATCAGGGCAGCACTCTCCAAGCCGAACGTGTGCGAGAGGGTCTGAATTGCAGTCTGGTGATGCCCCGGCCTGCTGGCAAGCGTCCGGTATCCATGCGCGTGCAGCCCCGCGTCAGCCAGCATGCGAATGGCCGTGTACGCACTGCCGAACCTCGTCTCCATGCTCACCTGCTCTACTTTCGCATCGGAGATATGACGGGATGCGGCCTCGAGCAACCGACTTACCGTCTGCTTCGAGGGAGTTACCTTCTCAAGACTTATTCCGACCAGGTTTTCGAGGCTCATCGATCTCCCCTACCAGCAAGATCTTCGGGCCCTTCAGAATTTCGGTCACGAAAGAATCCCCTGCCTTCCTTTTTGAATTCCACTCACGCTGGGTATAGACCTTCGGATTCACTTCTCGACCCAAGCGCTTCTCCACGCCATGAAGTGCGTCGACCGCCGCGCCAAAGTCGACGCTCCCCACGACCAAGAGGTCGACATCGCTCCCTGCCGTCTCGCTGCCGCGAGCGACGGAACCGTAGATAAAGGACAACTCGACCTCGTCGACGATGGGCGCGATCGCCTCTATAAGGACGTCAGCGATACCCACCGTCTTTCGAAGGATTCCAGCGAGTTCCGGGTAGATCGGGTGCGAGCGGTTCGCGGAATAGTGGACCTGGTTGCCGACCCGCTCCCGGTCCAGGAGACCGGCCTCATGCAGTCGCGTGAGTTCCTTATTCATAGTCCCGGCGGTGGTTCCGGTCAGGCGCGAGATCTCGCGGACATGCAGCTTTCGCCCGGGATGCAGCAGCAGAAGCACGAGAACTTGCCGCCGGTAGATGGCGGGAAACAACACGGAGGCAACGTCCGCTTTCGTAGCTTTCATGGCTACGATTGTAGCTCAATTAGCTACGCTAGAAAAGTGCGCGGCGGCGCGCCGGGCCCGGCCGGTACCCCGCTAGCGGTAAACCCCGTCCCACTCCCCCGCCACACTGGCGCTCTCCCCATCGGCCGACACCTCGGGACGGTTCAGCGTGAACACCGATTCCGGCGTGACGACGCTGTATTCCATATACCCCTGGCGGGCGATGGGCCGCATGGCGCCCGTGTCCACCATTCCGTCGCGGATGTAGGCGTCATCGATATAAACGGCAACGACGTGCCCAAAGGCGACGACATAGCCCTCGCGCCCTGCGGCTGGCAGCTCGACGATTTTCCACAGCGTGCATTCGAATGCGGCCGGGCTTTCCGCCACGCGCGGCGCCTTCACCCGCTTCGAGGCCGCGGGCGTAAGGCCCGCCAGCGCGAACTCGTCCAGGCCGCGCCGCACGGCGGCCGAGCTCATGTTCATCTGCTCGCGCAACGCAAAGGTCGCGAGCGAGCACGTGAACTCCCCCGTCGCTTCGATGTTGGCGATCGAGTCCTTTCGTCCATGGGAGGAGAACATCACCATCGGAGGGCGGTCGCTCACGGCGTTGAAGAAGCTGTAGGGCGCGAGGTTGCGTGAGCCATCGGCCCCTACGGTCCCGATCCAGCCGATAGGGCGGGGCGCCACCAACGCCTTGAAGGGGTTGAAACGCAGGCCGTGGTCGTTTGCAGCGGTGTCGTAGTGCATCGGGAGAGGATAACAGCGGCGGGCTGGACGCTAACCGCCCCGATGCCCTACGAGCAGCAGGACCGTTCCTCCTGGATCGGGGGGCACTTCACGGTGCCGAACGAGCAGAACACGCAGCAATCCCCCGCGTTGGGCTTGAGGAGCGCCTTGCACCCTTCGCACTCGTAGAAGTACTGGCAGGCATCCGTGGGCATGGTCTCGGTCTTCTCGAACCCGCAGCCCGGGCAGGTGAGCCGGCTTTCCAGGATCACGCCCATCACTTGCGCGGCGTGCTGGGATAGCCGGCTTCCGTCACCAGCTGGGCGATTCGCTCGGGCGTCACCTTCGCTGCGTCGAACTTCACCTCGACGGTGCGCTTCGGCATGTCGACCTTCACCTCGTCGACGCCCTGCTGTCCTTCAACACCGGGCAGGTGGCGCAGTCCATGCCCTTCACGTCGAGGACGACCGAATCGGGGGTGGATGCCAGGGTGGAGGTTGCGGCAAGGCAGGCGATGGCGAGCGCCCGCAGGCGTTTGGGCATGTTCGATTCCTCAGTAGAAGTATTCGGCAAACAAGGGGAAGAGCGCCATCAGCAGGATGGCGAGCGCCACGATCCAGAACGCCATTCGCTGGCGCCGTAGCACCCGGGGCAGCTCACACGCCTCGCCCGGGACGCAGTTGCGGGGGCGGATGTACAGGCGGTGGAATGCGAACGCCATGAACGCCAGCGTAAGCGCCACGAAGACCGGCTGGAGGGCCTCGAGCCCCTTCATCCGGGCGGCCCATGCCCCCCCGAATCCCAGGGTGACGATCAGGAGGGGGGCGAAGCAACACGCGGTTGCGCCGATGGCCGCGAGCAGGCCGGCTCCGAGCGTGGCTTGGGTTTTCATGGGGCGCGGAGCGGCTGGTGGAATATCATGGATACAGGCTAACCCTGTAGTGCCCTACAGGGTCAAGGAGGCAATCTGGACCATCTGACGATCGGGCAGGTCGCGAGCGAGGCGGGCGTCCACAAGGAAACCATCCGGTACTACCAGGCCCTGGGACTGGTGCCCGAGCCCGCGAGGCCCCATGGCTCCGTGCGGCGTTACGGGGAGGCGACCGTCTCCCGGCTTCGGTTCATCAAGCGGGCGCAGGAGCTCGGCTTCACCCTCGAGGAGGTGAAGAAGCTGCTCCTGCTGGAGGATGGGCAGAGCTGCGCCGCCACGCGATCGCTGGCGGAGCGCAAGCTCGTCGTGATCCGCGAGCGCATCGCCGACCTCAACCGGATGCGCCGGCTCCTGGAGGGGCTGGTGCAGGAATGCGAGAGTGGCAAGCGGCCGCGGGCGTGCCCCATCATCAGCACGTTGTCGGCGGGTTAAGCTGGGACTCCAGCCGCGCAACCTCCACCCTTCCAGGACTCGCCGAATCGACCATGACCAAGCACCTGATGCGCCTCGCCCTCGCCCTCACCTTTGCCGCAACCGCACTCCTGTCGCTCCCCGCCCTCGCCGCCTACCCCGACAAGCCCATCCGCCTCATCGTCCCCTCCGCCCCGGGCGGCGCGCCGGATGTCCTGATGCGCGCATTGGCAGCCCAGCTCTCCACGCAGATGGGCGTCCCCTTCGTGATCGACAACAAGCCCGGCGGCTCCTACACCATCGGCACCATGGACCTGGTGCAGTCGCCCCCGGATGGCTACACCCTCGCCTACGGCAACGTCGTGTCGCTCGCGACCAACAAGTCGCTCATGTCGAAGGTTCCCTACGACGTCGACCGCGACTTGACGCTCATCTCCAACGCGCTGAGGGTCGCGAACCTGATGATCGTGACCAACAGCATCCCCGCCACCAATGTGCGCGAGCTCATCGACTACGCAAAGAAGAATCCGGGCAAGCTCGCCTTCGCATCCGACGGCAACGGCACCACCGCCCACCTGGGCGGCGAGCTCTTCAAGTCCGTCGCGGGCATCGACATGCTGCACGTGCCCTACAAGGCGGCCACCGCGGCCATCACCGACCTCATCTCCGGCCAGGTGCAGCTGATGATCGTCAATACGCCGGTGTCGGGTCCGCAGGCGCAGGGGGGCCGCGTGCGCGCGCTGGCGATCTCCTCCGCCCAGCGCTCGGAGACCTACCCGGACATTCCCACCATCGCCGAGTCGGGGCTGCCGGGGTTCGAGGTGGTCGCCTGGGGCGGCATCATCGGCCCGGCCCGCATGCCGAAGGAAATCGTGGCGCGCCTCAATGCGGAGATCCGCACGGCGCTCGCGAGCCAGGCGGTCCGCGATCGCTTCAAGGCCCTCGGCGCGGAGGCAACGCCCTCCACGCCGGAGGAATTCCGCGAGCTCGCCCGGCGCGAGACCGAAAAGTGGGCGGCCGTCGTCAAGGCCTCCGGCGCGAAGATCGACTGAGCACGCGACGATGAGCCCATGGCCCGCCGCGCGACCGGGTGACCCGGTCGCATCCATCGACACACCTGCCCTGGTGCTGGACCTCGATGCCTTCGAGCGCAACCTGGAGCGCATGGCGGCGGCGCTGCGCGGCACGAACGTTCGCCTGCGCGCCCATGCCAAGGCGCACAAGTGCCCGGAGATCGCGCTGCGGCAAGTGGCGCTCGGCGCGGTGGGCATCTGCTGCCAGAAGGTGAGCGAGGCCGCGGTGTTCGTTGCCGCCGGGATCCACGACGTGCTGGTGACCAACGAGGTGATCGGCGAGTCGAAGCTCGGCCATCTCGCATCCCTCGCCGGCCGGGCGCGCATCGGCGTCCTTGTCGATCACGACCCCGCCGTCGATGCGCTGGCCGCCGCGGCCCGAGCGCACGGCGTGGAGATCGACGTGTACGTGGAAGTGGACGTCGGTGCCAATCGTTGCGGTGTCGCCCCTGGTGACGCGGCCGTGGCTCTCGCGCGCAAGGTGGCCGCGAGCCCACCGCTGCGCTTCGCGGGCCTGCACTGTTACCACGGCACGGCGCAGCACATGCGCGCGCCGGAGGATCGCGCCGCCGCCATCGCCAGTGCGGTCGGGCTCGCACGCTCGACCCGGAAAGCCATCGAGGCCCTCGGCATCCCGGTGGAGCGCGTCACGGGTGCCGGCTCCGCCAGCTTCGTCCACGAGCGCGACTCCGGCGTCTTCAACGAGATCCAGGCGGGCTCCTACGCCTTCATGGACCGCGACTACGCCGACAACCGCTACGGCGCCGGGGATGTGGAGTTCGAGCACGCGCTATTCGTCCGCACTGCCGTCATGAGCCGGCCGACGGACAATCGCGCCATCGTCGACGCGGGCCTCAAGGCCTCGAGCGTGGATTCGGGCATGCCGCGCGTGTGGAAACGCCCCGACCTGCGCTACGTGAAGGCCTCCGACGAGCACGGCGTGATCGAGACCACCGACACCCCGACCCCCTCGATCGGCGACGTCCTGATGCTGGTCCCGGGGCATTGCGATCCCACCTTCAACCTGTACGACGAGCTGGTGTGCATCCGCGGCAACCAGGTCGAGGCCGTCTGGCCCATCGCCGCGCGGGGAGCCCTGCTGTGAGCACCGCAAATTTCGACATCCTCATCCGCAACGCCGCTATCGTGGACGGCACGGGGGCTCCGCGATTCGCGGGCGACATCGGCATTCGCGGCGATCGAATCGAGCGCATCGGCGACCTCTCTGCCCAGGGCGGAAGTACCGAGATCGATCTCGGAGGCCGCATCGCCGCCCCGGGCTTCATCGACGCCCACACCCACGATGACCGCCTGATGCTCTCCCACCCGGAGATGGCGCCGAAGGTGAGCCAGGGCATCACCACCGTGGTCGCGGGCAACTGCGGCATCTCGCTCGCTCCCATGGCGCGCGGCATTCCACAGCCTGTGACACCGCCCCTCAACCTGCTCGACGACGAGGGTGGCTGGTTCCGCTTTCCCTCGTTCGCCTCCTACGTCGAGGAACTGCGCGGCAAGCCCGCCGCCACCAACTGCGCGCTGCTGGTGGGCCACACCACGCTGCGGGTCGCCACCCTCGACGACCTTCAAAAGCCGGCGACCGCGACGCAAATTGCCAAGATGCGTGCGATGGTGTCTGAAGCCCTCGAGGCCGGAGCCATCGGCGTCTCCACCGGCCTCTTCTACGAGCCCGCGGTTGCCGCTCCCACCGAAGAAGTCATCGAGACCTGCCGACCGCTGAAGGACCACGGCGGCATCTACTGCACCCACATGCGCGACGAGGAAGATGGCGTGATCGATTCCCTCACCGAGACCTTCCGCATCGGGCGCGAGGTGGGAGTGCCGGTGGTGGTCTCGCACCTGAAGGTCGTGGGGCCCGCGAACCACGGCCGCTCCGGGGAGGCGCTCGCGTTCATCCACGAGCACATGGCGCGGCAATCCATCTGCATGGATTGTTATCCCTATACCGCCGGATCCACCGTGCTCTCGGCCCACCGCGCGGCCAGCTCGTCGCGCGTGATCGTGAGCTGGTCGAAGGCGCTGCCGCAATACGCCGGTCGCGACCTTGACGACGTAGCGCGTGAGATGGGGGTTACGCAGGAGGAAGCGATCAACCGCCTGCTGCCCGCCGGCGGCATCTACTTCCGGCTTGACGAGGCCGATGTGCAGAACATCCTGCGCAATGACGACACGATGATCGGCTCCGACGGCCTGCCGCACGACGCGTCGCCCCACCCGCGCCTTTGGGGCACCTTCCCGCGCGTGCTCGGCCACTACGGTCGCGAGCTCGGGCTATTCACGCTGGAGAAGGCCGTGCACAAGATGACGGGCCTTACCGCGCGTAACTTCCGCCTGAAGGACCGCGGCGTGCTGCGCGAAGGCGCCCATGCCGACCTGGTGCTGTTCGATGCCGACACGGTCGCCGAGGCCGCCACCTACGAGAAGCCCATCGCCCCCGCCCGCGGCATCGAGACCGTAATCGTGAACGGCGCCATCGCGTGGCGACACGGCCGTTCGACGGGGGAGCGCACCGGGCGCGTATTGCGCCGAGAGGCGCGATAGCCAGCGAGAGAAGGGCGACAGGGTTATTCGCCTGTCGAAATGCCACATCCCATCCCGCCCGCGGCAGTAGTATCGATAAAAGAGCCACAACGAGCGGGAGGCGCCATGAAAGCTTTCTCCAGGCTGTCGAGTCGGATCGCGATCGTTTCAGTGCTGGCGCTGCCGTGCGGCGCCATCCACGCCCAGGAGATGGGGCCGCGGCCCAGCTCGGAGCTCGACCCGTCCTTTTTCGCCTCCGGTGCGAAGAAGGCCCCCGCCATCTCCATCACCGATGCGACGCGGCTGCGCCTTCCCGCTTTCGTGGCGGCCAAGGAGCAGAAGGCCTCGCGCTTGAACGTCATCGGCCACGGCCGGATGCTCGAGGACGAGGGGATACCCCTGCCCTCCCTCCGTTGGGTCGAGGCCGCGGACGGACGGCGCACCGCGACCGTGGTCATCACCTCCCCGGGCGCCGAGCAGTTGCGCGTGGGCATCCGCATCGTCGCCCTGCCGCCGGACGCGATGATCCAGGTGGCGCCAGGCTCGGGAACAGCTACACCGGTACACGAAGAGCAGCTGCGAGCCGCGGTCGGCTCCCTCCTCTGGACCCCACCCACGCCCGGCGATACGCAGGTCGTGCAACTGGCGGCGGGCAGCGGCAATTTCATCGCGCAGGTGGTGGGGGTTTCGCACATCGTCGTAGGCATCTCGCGGGCGGCTTCGAAATCCATCGGAGACGCCCTGGCGTGCCAGGTGGACGTGGCGTGCGTAAGCCAATCCCCGACGCTCGACCCCACGATCAAGACCGCCTTCAACAACAAGGTGAACAGCACCGCATACATGGAGGTCACCGACGCCTCGGGGCGAACGACCACCTGCACCGGGACGCTGCTGAACAACGACTACCGGGCGCCGGTCTTCATCTCCGCCCAGCACTGCGTCGCCAACGAGGGCGAAGCGAATAGCCTCGTGACGGCGTGGGGCTACCAGGCCACGTCGTGCGGGAGCGGCATCGCGGCCCCGTTCTCGGTGCGCACGGGGGGTGCCATCCACCTTGCGGCGCGGGAAGACCTCGACCAAAGCATCATGATGCTGCGCGAGGCGCCACCCGCCAGCGCCATCCTGAGCGGATGGAATGGCGGCCTCACGTTCCCCACGGGTGAGCTGATGATGGGCATGCACCATCCCCGTGGTGATCTCAAGAAGACCAGCATCGGCTCGATCACGGGGCTCTCGGGCGCCTTCAGCATCGGCACGACCAACTACCCCGCCAACAGCTTCCACCTGACCAATTGGCAGATCGGCCTCGTGGAGCCGGGCAGCTCCGGATCGGGCCTCTTCATCCAGCCGCCCGGTTCCGAGTCCCTTTCCCTCGTGGGCGTCCTCAACTCGGGGCCCGCCTCGGGCCTCACGTGCACGGCCTCGACCACGTACACGACGCGCTACGGGCGGCTCAACAACTTCATACCCACCGCGCAGAAGTTCCTCCAGAACACCTACTCGACCAACTTCTCGGACCTGTGGTGGAACCCCACGGAATCGGGCTGGGGCATCAACCTCCAGCACCAGGGCGATACGGTGTTCGCCACCTGGTTCACCTACGACTCCGACGGCTCCGGCATGTGGCTCGTGATGTCGAACGGGGAGCGCGTGGGCACCTCGACGTTCCAGGGGACCCTGTATCGAACGCGGGGCACGCCCTTCAACCAGATCAACGGCACGCCGGCGGTGGAGTTTCCGCTTCAAGCCGTGGGATCGGCCACGCTCAACTTCTCCAGCGCGAATGCCGGCACCTTCTCGTACACCGTGAACGGCGTCTCCGGCTCCAAGCCGATCCAGCGCCAGGTCTACTCGACGCGTCCCACCTGTGAGTTCAACCTGGCGAATCGCAGCAGCGCCAGCAACTACCAGGACCTGTGGTGGAACGCCGACGAGTCGGGATGGGGCGTCAACATCACCCACCAGGGAGAAATCCTGTTCGCGACCTGGTTTACCTACGACAGCAATCGCGCGGGCATGTGGCTGGTGATGTCGAACGGCGCCAGGACGGGCGCCAACTCGTGGCGTGGTGAGCTGTATCGCACCACCGGCACGCCCTTCAACCTCATCAACGGCCAGACGTCGGTGAACCTGCCATTGCCGCAGGTCGGCACCCTCTCGTTCACCTTCACCGACGGCATCACCGGCACGATGAGCTACACCGTGAACGGGGTCCAGGGCTCCAAGACCATCCGGCGCCAGCTCTTCGCGTACCCGAACACCGTGTGCAGGCAATAGCCCTTGTAGGTACGGTCCCGTACAGACGCGGGCGGGAGGTTGCCCTACGCTCCGCGCTCGCAACTTCCCCACAAGACAAGGCTCCACCCATGGTCGGCAGGTACGTTCTCCACCCCACAGGCACCTCGCAATTCCGATGGGAGCTGGAAACGGCGAGCGGCGAGGTGATCCTCTCCAGCCCGCCCCATGCCAGCAAGACGGAGGCGGAGAAGGCCATCCACACCAGCCGCACCAACTCGGGCGCCGAGGCGCGCTACGAGCGCCACACGTCGAAGGATGCCCAGGCCTACTTCGTGCTCACCAACGGCAACGGCGCTACCCTCGGGACGAGCCGCATGTACGCCTCGAGCGCCGAGCGCAACGAGGGGATTGCGACCTGCAAGCTGACGGGGCTTTCCGCGGGAACTCGGGGCGAGAGCTGACCCTCTCCCCGGCCCTCTCCCAGGGGAGAGGGAGAGCCCCGATCAGGGGCTGAGCGCGAGCTGCCCCTCCCTCATCTTGCCGCGCAGCTCGCGGCCCTCCGCAGTGAGGATCACCTCCTCACCCACCACTTTCCCGGTGAGCGCGATCACCTTGTCCTTGGCGCGCAACGTGCCCGTGACCTTCTGGAATGCCTGCTCGAGAACGAGCTCGCCCTGCGCGGTCTTGTGCGTGCCCGCCACCTTCGCCGGCACGATCCAGAGCCGCGCCGCGCAATAGGTGTCGCACCCGGTGGCCTGCTCGAGGAATACGGTTTCGTCCGCGCCCCACTCTCCCATGTCGAAGCTGTTGGAGACGACGCGCGTGCCCGGCTTCAACTGGAGGATCTGCGGCCGCAGCCGGAGGTTGAGGTCGGGCAGCAGGAACATCGTGATCACGGTGGCCTTCGAGAAATCGGTCTCGAAGATGTCCGCCTTCACGAACCTGGCGCGCTCCGACACACCGGCCTTCTCGGCATTGCGCCGCGAGAGCTCCACCATGTCCGGGTCGTACTCCACGCCGAGCGCGCCGATGCCGCGCTTGGCCGCCGCGATCACGAGCCGCCCGTCGCCCGAGCCCAGGTCCATCACGAAGTCCGCGGGTGTCGCCTTCGCCATGTCGAGCATCCTCTCCACCAGGGGCGAGGGGGTCGGCACCCAGACCACGTCCTTGCCCTGCTGGCCCACGGAAGGCTCGTAGGCCGGGGCGGTCTTCTGGGCGAGCGCGCCCAGGCTGACGGCGAGGAAGAGGGCAAGGCCCGCAAGGCGGATGGGGCGCGACGAGGACATGGGCTCTCCAGGGACGGCGTCGAGGTGCAACGCGGCCATCATGCCACCACCACCGTCCTGCCGCGACCGGCGGGCGACCACGCTTCGAGGCGACCCTCGCCCCGGCCCTCTCCCAAGGGAGAGGGAGACTACTTGGCGAAGAGTTGCCCGAGGTCCTTGAACGCCTTGAACTCGAGCGCGTTGCCGCACGGATCCAGCAGGAACATGGTGGCCTGCTCGCCCACCTGCCCCTTGAAGCGGATGTAGGGCTCGATCACGAACCGGGTGCCGAAGGACTTGAGACGCTCGGCCAGTCCCTCCCACTGCTCCCACGGCAGGACGATCCCGAAGTGCGGAACCGGCACGTCGTGGCCATCCACCGGGTTGGTGTTGGCGCGCTCCTGGGTGGCGGTCTTCGGGTGCTCGTGGATCACCAACTGGTGGCCGAAGAAATCGAAGTCCACCCACTGGGCGCTGGAGCGGCCTTCGGGCAGGCCGAACACTTCGCCATAGAAGCGCCGCGCGGCGGCGAGGTCGTGGACGGGAATGGCGAGGTGGAAGGGGGCGATGCTCATCGGGGGTCTCCAGGGGATCGGGTGGAACGGTTGCATGGAGGTTAGCCGGGCGTACGCAAAAGGAAAATCAATATATATTTGCCACAAACATCACGGAAATCTATCGATGATCCCGGAGCTCAAGACCCTCGTGGCCGTCGTGCGGGAAGGCACCTTCGCCGCCGCGGGAGACAAGATCGGCCTCACCCAGGCCGCCGTCAGCGCCCGGATGCAGCGCCTGGAGGCGGAGCTGGGGTTCGCGCTCTTCGACCGCAAGGGGCGCTCGGCGCGACTCAACAAGGCGGGGCAGCAGGTGCTCCTCCAGGCGCAGGAGCTGATCCGGCTCTACGGCAACCTGGGCTCCAAGGCTCCGGGCGTTCCCGCGACGGTGCTTCTCAAGGTCGGCGCCATCGCCT
>JANMHV010000293.1:0-13904 GCA_031375445.1 Burkholderiales bacterium
AACGGCATTTGATGCACCCCGCCGAAAATTTCCCGCTCCCCGAAGACGACGACGACGAAGTCTACGGCGGCGAATTCGGCGGTCCGCTGGAGTGGTACTGGCACTTCAGCCAGCGCGGCGACTTCGAGACCGACAGCGACCAGCTGAAGGTGCTGGAGCGCCTGCAGCTGCTCTTCGACGAGCTCGAGGACTATCGCCAGTACCGGCAGGGAAAGCTGAACCGCCTGGTGACGAACCTCGGCGCGGGCAGGAAGCCCCCCAAGGGCCTCTACATCTGGGGCGGGGTGGGGCGCGGCAAGTCGCTCATGATGGACGCCTTCTTCAAGGCCTCGCGCCACCGCCGCAAGCGCCGCGTCCACTTCCACGAGTTCATGCGCGAGATCCACGCGCGAATGCGCGGCCTCCCCGGCCAGGAAGATCCGCTCGAGGCCATCTCCACCGAGATCGCGCGCGAGCTGCGGCTCCTCTGCTTCGACGAGTTCCACGTGAGCGACATCGCCGACGCGATGATCCTGGGCCGGCTCCTCGAGCTCCTGATCGACAAGGGGGTCGTGATGGTGATGACCTCCAACTACCGTCCCGACGAGCTCTATCCCAACGGCCTGCAGCGCGCGCGCTTCCTTCCCGCCATCGAGATCCTCAAGGGCGACATGGACGTGGTCGAGCTGGGTGGGGCCACCGACCACCGCCGTCGCCTCCTCGCCGGGCTTTCGGTCTATTACACGCCCATCGACGCCAGCGCCGACGCGCACCTCGCGCGTTTCTTCGAGGCGATGACCAAGGCCACGTTCGCCGAGGACAGCGCGATCGAGGTGGGCGGCCGCCACATCGCCTTCCGCCGTCGCGCCAAGGGCGTCATCTGGTTCGACTTCCACGAGCTCTTCGAGAAGCCGCGCTCGCAGGTCGATTACCTCGAGATCGCGAGCGCGTACCACACGGTGCTGATCTCCAACGTGAAGCGCATGCTGCCGTCGCAGACCGACGTGGTGCGCCGCTTCACCTGGCTTGTGGACGTCTTCTACGACCAGCGCGTGAAGCTGGTGCTCTCGGCCGAGGCGAAGCCCGAGGAGCTGGTGGTCGATGACCCGCAGGCGGAGGGTGCCGCCCGCACGGTGCGCCGGGAGTTCGTGCGCACGGCGAGCCGGCTGCGCGAGATGCAGTCGCGGGACTACTTCTCGCGCAAGCACGCCTCCGCCGAGAACCCGCGCGTCCTCGCGAAGTAGCCCGCTGCCTTCCGGCATACTGGGGCGCGCCCGTCTGTGGTGGCGGGAAATGGATTCGAGGAAGCTGCCCGCGCTTGCCGCGGCGGCAACAGCGACAACGGAAGCGGGAAGATCCGGAGGAAGGCATGAAGGCAATACTGCTCACCAAGGAAGGCGACCAGTTCCAGTCGCGCGTGGCCGACATTCCCGAGGGCGACCTGCCCGCGGGCGATGTGAAGCTGCGCGTCGACTACTCCACCATCAACTACAAGGATGGCCTGGCGATCACCAACGCTTCCCCCGTGGTGCGTGCCTTCCCCATGGTGGCCGGCATCGATGGGGCGGGCGTCGTGGAGGAGAGCAGCCATCCCCGCTTCAGTCCCGGCGACCGCGTGATCCTCAATGGCTGGGGCGTGGGCGAGAGCCACTGGGGCTGCCTCGCGCAGAAGGCGCGGCTGAAGGGCGACTGGCTGGTGCAGCTGCCGAAGGAGCTCACCACGCGCCAGGCGATGGCGATCGGCACCGCGGGCTACACCGCGATGCTCGCCGCCATGGCGCTCGAGCGCCTGAATGTCACGCCCGACCAGGGCGAGGTGCTGGTGACCGGGGCGGCGGGCGGCGTCGGCAGCGTCGCGATCGCGATCCTGTCGGCGTGGAAGTACCGCGTGGTCGCCTCCACCGGCAGGATGGGGGAGGCGGATTATCTCAAGAGCCTCGGCGCCGCGGAGGTGATCGATCGCGAAGCGCTTGGCAAGCCGGGCAAGCCCCTGCAGCGCGAGCGCTGGGCGGGCGTGGTGGATTCCGCCGGCAGCCTCACCCTCGCCAATGCCCTGGCGCAGACCAAGGCCAACGGCGTCGTCGCCGCCTGCGGCCTCGCCCAGGGCATGGACCTGCCCGCGAGCGTGGCGCCCTTCATCCTGCGGGGGGTGACGCTCGCCGGCATCAACAGCGTGACCGCCAGCTACGACATCCGCAAGGCGGCGTGGACCAAGCTCGCGCGCGACCTGGACCTCACCAAGCTCGAGTCGATGACGCGCGAAATCCCGCTCGCCGAGTCGCTCGCCGTGGCGCCGGAGATCATCGCCGGGCGGGTGCGGGGGCGGGTGGTGGTGGACGTGAACCGATAGGAGGAGGATGCGATGAGCGAGAGCTACCGGGATTTCTACGCACGTTCCGTCGCGGACCCCGAGGCCTTCTGGGCCGGCGAGGCGCAACGGATCGATTGGCACAAGCCGTTCACGCAGGTGCTCGAGTACTCGAATCCGCCGTTCACGAGCTGGTTCAAGGGCGGCGAGACCAACCTTTGCCACAACGCGGTGGACCGGCACGTTGCCACCCGCGGCTCCCAGGATGCGCTGGTGTGGATCTCCACCGAGGTCGACCAGGTGCGCAAGTTCACCTATGCCGAGCTCGCCGACGAGGTGAACCGCTTCGCGGCGGTGTTGCGCGAGCTGGGAGTCGGCCGCGGCGACCGGGTGCTGATCTCCATGCCGATGACGCCGGAGGCGGTGTTCGCGATGCTCGCCACGGTGCGGCTGGGTGCCATCCACTCGGTGGTCTTCGGTGGCTTCGCCGCGGCGAGCCTCGCCGCGCGCATCGACGATGCGCAGCCGAAGGTGATGGTCACTTCGGATGCCGGGATGAGGATGGGCAAGATGATCCCGCTGAAGCCCCTGGTGGACGAGTCGATGCGGCTCGCCGCCACGCCGCCCAAACACGTCCTGGTGGTGGATCGCGGCCTCGATGCCTCGATGACCCGCATGGCCGGACGCGATGTCGACTACGCGGCCCTGCGCGAGAAGCATGCGGGCGCGAAAGTGCCGGTGACCTGGCTCGAATCCAGCGAGCCGTCGTACATCCTCTACACCAGCGGCACCACGGGCAAGCCCAAGGGCGTGCAGCGCGATACCGGCGGTTATGCCGTGGCGCTCGCCAGCTCCATGGCGCACATCTTCTGCGCGAAGCCCGGCGAGGCCTACTTCTCCACCTCCGACATCGGCTGGGTGGTGGGGCACTCCTACATCGTCTATGGGCCGCTGATCAACGGTTCCACCACCATCATGTACGAGGGCGTGCCGATGCGCCCCGATGCCGGCGTGTGGTGGAAAATCGTGCAGGACTACAAGGTCACCTCGTTGTTCACCTCGCCCACCGCGATACGGGTGCTGAAGAAGCAGGACGCGGCCTGGATGAAGAAATACGACACCTCCAGCCTGCGTTACCTGTTCCTCGCCGGCGAGCCGCTGGACGAGCCCACCGCGCGCTGGGTGGCCGATTCCCTCGGCTGCCCGGTGGTGGACAACTACTGGCAGACCGAGACCGGCTGGCCGATCCTCACCGCCTGCCCGGGCATCGAGGACACGCCGCGCAAATTCGGCTCGCCCTCGTTCGCCGCCTACGGCTACCGGTTGAAGCTGAAGCACGAGGGAACCGGGCGCGAGGTGGGCACCGACGAGAAGGGGGTGCTGTGCATCGTGCCGCCGCTGCCCCCGGGGGCCATGACCACCGTGTGGGGCGACGACGCGCGCTACGTGAAGGCCTACTACGGGTCGTTCGACGACGAGATGGTCTACACCACCTTCGATTGGGCCACGCGCGACGCCGACGGCTACTACTTCGTCCTCGGCCGCACCGACGACGTGATCAACGTGGCCGGCCACCGGCTGGGCACGCGCGAGATCGAGGAGGCGGTCCAGGCCCACCCCAACGTCGCCGAGGTGGCGGTGGTAGGCGTGGCCGATGCGGTGAAGGGGCAGGTGCCCTTTGCGTTCGCGGTGGTGAAGGACACCACGAAGACCGCGACCCCGGAGGCCGCCGCCGCCCACGAGCGCGAGATCATGGCCACCGTGGACCGCCAGCTGGGCGCCATCGCGCGGCCGGTGCGGGTGTGCTTCGTGGCGTTGCTGCCCAAGACGCGCTCGGGAAAGCTGCTGCGCCGCTCGATCCAGGCGCTGTGCGAGGGGAGGGACCCCGGGGACCTCACCACCATCGAGGATCCCGGGGCCCTGGAGCAGATCAGGAACGCCTTGCGCTAAGGCCTACTTGCAGGGGCCCTTGTAGGTGCCGGTGATGGTGTTGCTCATCGGCATCATCTGCCCGCCCTGGTCCATCACCAGGTCCTGCTTCATGGTGTAGCTGTTCTCCTGGAACGTCATGGTGATGTCGCCCTTCATCTTCGGGCTCTTGGTGCATTCCATGGAATAGCTGAGGGTGTTGCCCGACATCTTCACGTTCTTCACGCTGCAGCCCTCGGGCATCTTCCCGTCCCGCTGGCCCATGCCGCCGCCCTCGATGTCCTTGGCGGTGACGCATTGCGTGTGGGTCATCGGCGGCATCGACATGCCCGGGGGCATGCCGGCGATCGGGCCCATCTTCATCGTGGTCTCCCACGAGCCCTCCTTCATCTTGCCTTTCATCCCGGCGAACGGATTGTCCTGGGCGATGGCCGGAAGGACCGCGGCGCAGGCGATGGCGCAAAGGATTTTTTTCATGGTCGTGGGGCGCGAGTGGATGAGGCGGAAAGGATAGCACCCGACCGTCTAGAATATGCGGATATGGCGCGCCCCCTCGAGCTTCCCTACGACGTCGCGACCGGATGCGCCGCGCGCTACGCCTGGCTCGAGGAGATTCGACCCCTGGGATGGGCCGCGTTCCTCGACAGCGGCGATCCCGCCCGCTCCGGCGGTCGCTACGACATCCTGGCCGCAGGGCCGCGCGCCATCGCCACTTCCTCCTCCGAGCCCTTCGCCGCCGCCCGCCGCCTGCTGGCCGGGGAGACGTGCCCCGCGAGCGACTGGCCGGTGAGCGGTGCGGCCATCGGCTATTTCGGCTACGAGGTCGGGCGGGCGGCAGCGGGCCTTCCCCGCGAGAAGGCGGGCACGCGCGCCTTCATGCCCGAAGTGGCCATCGGCCTCTACCCGTGGACCGTGGTAGTGGACCACGTCCACCACCGCGCGGCCCTCACATCCCTCGATTCCGTCGCCGACGCCGACGCGACGGCCCTGCGCGACCGGCTGCTGGCGGCGCGCGAGCGCCCGCTGCGGCCATTCCGCGTCTCGGGCCCCGTATCCTCCAGCCTCGATCGTCCCGAGTACCTGCCCCGCGCGCGGCGGGTGCTGGATTACATCGAGGCCGGGGATTGCTACCAGGCGAACCTCACGCGGGAATTCCGCGCCCCGTTCTCGGGCGACCCCTGGACTTTCTACCGCCACCTGCACGACACCAATCCCGCGCCCATGGGCGGCTTCCTCGAGTATCCCTTCGGCGCGGTCCTCTCCAGCTCGCCGGAGCGTTTCCTGGTGGTGGAAGGCCGCCACGCCCTCACGCGCCCGATCAAGGGCACGCGACAGCGCCGCGCCGATCCCGCAGAGGATGCGCAGGCGGCCGCCGAGCTCCTCGCGAGCGGGAAGGACCGTGCCGAGAACGTGATGATCGTGGACCTGCTGAGGAATGACCTTGGCCGCGTGTGCGAGATCGGCTCGGTGAAAGTCGAAGGCCTGTGCGAACTGGAGAGCTTCGCCACGGTGCACCACCTGGTGTCCACGGTCACTGGCACCTTGCGCGAGGGCTGCGATGCGCTCGATGCCCTCGCCGCCTCGTTCCCGGGCGGCTCCATCACCGGGGCGCCGAAGCGCCGGGCGATGGAGATCATCGACTCGCTGGAGCCCCACCGGCGCGAGGTGTATTGCGGCGCCATCGGGTACCTTGCTCCCGGCGGGCGGATGGACATGAACATCCCGATCCGCACCACGCTCTGCGCGGGGGGCGAGCTGCGCTTCTACGCGGGCGGGGGCATCGTGGCGGACTCGACTCCCGAAGACGAGTTCGAGGAAACCGAGACCAAGATCGCCGCCATCCGGCGCGCGATCGCGAAGTTTTCGGGGCAACCGGATCGAGATGCCAGTTGACCAAGTCCGAGCTGAGAAAAGAGATGGTCGTGCGCCGTGACGCGCTCCCGCAGTACGCGCGCGCACCGGTCGCGATGCGAAGGGGCGCTCCATGACCGCTCGCATCATCGACGGCAAGGCCATCGCCGCCGGGTTCCGCGCGGAGTTCGCGGTGCGCGTGGCGCGCCTCCAATCGCATGGAATGCTTCCCGGCCTCGCGGTGGTCATCGTGGGGGACGACCTCGCGAGCAAGGTGTACGTGCGCAACAAGGCGCTCGCCTGCGAGTCGATCGGCATGCATTCGGAAGTCCACGCGATGTCGGCGGACACCTCGCAATCCCACCTGATCGGGTTCGTGCGCCGCCTCAACGGGGACCCCGGGATCCACGGCATCCTGGTCCAGCTGCCGCTGCCCCGCGGCATCGACGCCCGGGCGGTGATCGAGGCGATCGTCCCGGAAAAGGACGTCGACGGCTTCCACTACCAGAACGTGGGCTCGCTGGTGGTCGGCGAGGCGGCGTTCTATCCCTGCACCCCGTTGGGCGTGATGAAGATGCTCGAGCACGAGGGGATCGCGGTGGAGGGAAGCCACGCGGTGGTGGTGGGGCGTTCCACCATCGTCGGCAAGCCCATGGCGCTGCTGTTGCTCAATGCCAGCGCCACGGTCACCATCTGCCATTCGAAGACCCGCGACCTTCCCGCGATGACCCGCCAGGCCGACATCCTGGTGGCAGCCGTGGGACGTGCGCGCATGATCGGGGCGGAGATGGTCAAACCCGGGGCGGTGGTGGTGGACGTGGGGATCAACCGGTTGCCCGACGGCAGCCTCGCGGGCGACGTCGATTTCGCGGCGGTGGCGCCGGTGGCGTCGTACATCACCCCGGTTCCCGGGGGCGTGGGACCCATGACCATCGCGATGCTGCTCGGCAACACCGTGCGCTCGGCGGAGCGCGTGGCGGGGCTCGGCCACGCCGGCGAGACGCGGATCGCATGAAGGGAGGGGAGGGCTGATGGCACATCCATACGAGAAGGGCCTCGAGCGCAACGCCGCGAACTACGAGGTGCTCACTCCCGTGTCGTTCCTGGCCAAGGCGGCCGCGGTCTACCCGGACCGCCTCGCGGTGGTCCACGGCGCGGTTCGCCGCACCTGGGCCGAGACCTACGCGCGGTCGCGACGGCTCGCCTCGGCCCTCGAACGCCACGGCGTGCGCCGCGGCGAGACCGTGGCCGCGATGCTGCCCAACGTGCCCGCCATGATCGAGCTGCATTTCGGCCCGGCGATGTTCGGCGCCGTGGTGAATACACTCAACACGCGCCTCGATGCCGAGGCCATCGCCTTCATGCTCGACCATGGCGAGGCGAAGGTGCTCTTCACCGACCGGGAGTTCTCGCCCGTGATCGCCAGGGCCCTCGAGCTTTGCAAGTCCCGCCCCCTGGTGGTGGACGTGGACGACGTGCTGTTCGAGGGGGGCGAGGCGCTGGGCTCGATCGAGTACGAGGCGTTCCTCTCCGGAGGCGATGCGGAGCACGCGTGGCAGCCCCCGCCCGACGAGTGGGACGCCATCGCGCTCAACTACACCTCGGGCACCACCGGCAATCCGAAGGGGGTCGTGTACCACTACCGCGGCGCGTACCTGAACGCGGTCAACAACATCCTCGACTGGTCGATGCCCAAGCACCCCGTCTACCTGTGGACGCTGCCGATGTTCCACTGCAACGGCTGGTGCTTCAACTGGACGCTCGCCGCCGCGGCCGGCACCAGCGTGTGCCTGCGGAAGGTCGAGGCGAAGCTGATCCTGGACCTCATCCGCGAGCACCGCGTGACCCACTACTGCGGCGCGCCCATCGTGCATTCGATGCTGCTCAACGCGCCGGCCGAATGGCGCCGCGGCATCGACCACGAGGTGAAGTGCCTGGTGGCCGCGGCCCCGCCCCCCGCCGCCGTGATCGAG
Organism: Burkholderiales bacterium; assembly: GCA_031375445.1. Classification (GTDB taxonomy): domain Bacteria; phylum Pseudomonadota; class Gammaproteobacteria; order Burkholderiales; family Usitatibacteraceae; genus Usitatibacter. The sequence continues at coordinate 8,041 of JANMHV010000293.1, forward strand.
GGCATGGGCAAGATGGGTTTCGACATCACCCACGTCTACGGCCTCACCGAGACCTATGGCCCGGCGGCGATCTGCGCCAAGCATCCCGAGTGGTCCGAGCTTCCCCTCGAGGAGCAGGTGCGCCGCAACGGGCGGCAGGGCGTGGCCTACCTGCTGCAGGAAGGGATGGACGTGATGGACCCCGAGACCCTGCAGCCGGTGCCGCGCGACGGCGAGACCATGGGCGAGATCATGTTCCGCGGCAACCTCACGATGATGGGGTATCTCAAGAATCCGGCCGCGACGCTGGAGTCGTTCCGCGGCGGCTGGTTCCACACCGGCGACCTCGCGGTGATCCATCCCGACGGCTATATCAAGATCAAGGACCGCTCCAAGGACGTGATCATCTCCGGTGGCGAGAATATCTCCTCCCAGGAAGTGGAGGACGTGCTCTACGGCCACCCGGCGGTGATGCTGGCGGCGGTGGTGGCGCAGCCCGACCCCAAGTGGGGCGAGACGCCGTGCGCCTTCATCGAGCTGAAGGAGGGCGCCTCGGCCTCGAACGAGGAGATCATCGAGTTCTGCCGCGCTCGGATGGCGCGATTCAAGGCGCCCAAGACGGTGATTTTCGGGCCGCTGCCGAAGACTTCCACCGGGAAGATCCAGAAGTTCCTGTTGCGGGAGCGGGCGAAGAGCACGGCCGCCATCGAGTGATGCTGTTAGTAAACCTTGGGATGGGGATGAATGGGATGAAGGGGATGAATGGGATAAAAAGCTTCGCGTCGTCACGTCAGCGTTGTCATAGCCACGAATCGCACAAAGGTCGCTTTGCCTTGATCCCCTTCATCCCCTTCATCCCATTCATCCCCATCCCCGGTTCAACCGCATGAGCGCGATGCGCGAAGGCTCGGTGAGGTGCCTCGACCCCCACGGCTTCCACGTGATGCGCTACGTGGAGTGGGGCGACCCCAACAACAAACGAGTGCTCCTCTGCGTCCACGGCCTCACGCGCCAGGGGCGCGACTTCGACTACCTCGCCCAGGGCCTCGCCGACGCCTACCGCGTGGTGTGCCCCGACGTGGTGGGCCGCGGACGCAGCGACTGGCTGCGGGACCCGATGGACTACACCTACCCGACCTACTGCGGCGACATGGCGACCCTCATCGCGAGCCTGCATGCCGAGACGCTCGACTGGGTCGGCACCTCGATGGGCGGCATCATCGGCATGTTCCTCGCGAGCCTGCCGGGAACGCCGGTGAGGAAGCTGGTGCTGAACGACGTGGGCTGCCTCATCCCCAAGGCGGCGACCGACCGCATCGGCCAGTACGTGGGCGCGGAGCCGGTGTTCGATTCCCTCGATGCGCTGGAGGGCGCGATCCGCGCCACCAGCCCCTTCGGCGAGTTGAGCCCTGCGCAGTGGCGCCACCTCTCCGAGCACGTGGCCAAGCAGGACGAGCACGGCAAGTGGCGCTTCCGCTACGACCCCGGCGTGGCCAAGGTCTTTTCCGGTTCGGTCGGCGCGGACATCGACCTCAGATCCTTCTGGAGCAACGTCCGCGGGCCCGCGATGGTGATTCGCGGCGAGCATTCGGACCTGCTGCTGCCCGAAACGCTGGAGGAGATGCGCGAGCGCCCGCGCACCGAGGCGCTGGTGGTGCCGCGCACCGGCCACGCGCCGATGCTGATGGACGATTTCCAGGTGGGCGCGATCCGCCGCTTCCTGCTGGGCTGATGACGCGCCTGACCCTCTCCCCAACCCTCTCCCAAGGGAGAGGGAGCAATCGTTGGACAGGGTTTCGTGAATGACCGGCGACCGAAAGCAGGACGTCGTCATCATCGGCGCCGGTCACAACGGCCTCACCTGCGCCTGCTACCTCGCGCGCTCGGGCCTGCGGGTCACGATGGTGGAGAAGCGCGCGGTGGTCGGCGGCGCCGCGGTGACCGAGGAGTTCCACCCCGGCTTCCGCAATTCGACCGCCAGCTACACCGTGAGCCTGCTCAATCCCCAGGTGATCCGCGACCTGCGGCTCGCCGAGCATGGGCTCACGATCGTCGAGCGCCCGTTCTCGAACTTCCTGCCGCTCGCCGACGGGCAATCGATCAGGGTGGGGGGCGGGCTCGAGGCCACGCAGCGGGAGGTCGCGCGCTTCTCGAAGCGCGACGCCGAGCGGCTGCCGGCCTACTACGATCGCCTCGACCGCATGGCCGACGTGATGCGGGGCCTGCTGCTCGAGACGCCTCCCAACGTGGGCGGCGGCATCCACGACCTCTTCCGTGCGTGGAAGGCGGGCCGGCAACTCAACTCGCTGCCGATGGAGGCCAAGCGCGACCTGCTGGACCTGTTCACGCTCTCGGCGGGGGAGTGGCTCGAGCGCTGGTTCGAAAGCGATCCGATCAAGGCGTGCTTCGGCTTCGACAGCGTGGTGGGCCATTTCGCGAGCCCCTACACGCCGGGCTCCGCCTATGTACTGCTGCACCATGTGTTCGGCGAAGTGAACGGCAAGAAGGGCACGTGGGGCCACGCCATCGGCGGCATGGGCGCCATCACGCTGGCGATGCGGCGCGAGGCCGAGGCGCTCGGGGTCACGATCCGCACCGGGCAGGGTGTCGCGCGTGTCGCGATGGCAGGCGGGCGGGCGGCGGGAGTGGTGCTGGAGGATGGGGCGCAACTCGACGCGCGGGCGGTCGTCTCCAATGCACATCCCCGCGCGTTGCTGCAACTGCTCGCCGAGGCTCCCGGGTCGTGGCAGGAGCCCTTCGCTGCCTACCAGAGCGAGTCGGCCACCTTCCGCATGAACGTGGCGCTGGCGGAGCTTCCGGACTTCACCTGCCAGCAGGGGCGCCAGGCCCAGCCCCACCATTCGTCGGGAATCATCATGGCGCCTTCACTCGATTTCATGGATCGCGCCCACGCCACCGCGCGCAGCGACGGCTGGTCGCGGGAGCCGATCGTCGAGATGCTGGTGCCGAGCACGGTCGACGATTCCCTGGCTCCCCCCGGGCGCCACGTGGCGAGCCTCTTCTGCCAGCACTTCCGCTACCAGCTTCCCGAGGGCCGCCGCTGGGAGGACGAGCGCGAGCGCGCCGCCGATGCGGTGATCGACCAGGTGACCAAGTACGCGCCGAACTTCCGGGCGTCGGTGATGGGGCGCAGGGTGTTGTCGCCGTGGGACCTCGAGCGCGAGTTCGGGCTCGTGGGCGGCGACATCTTCCACGGCAAGTTGACGCTGAACCAGCTCTTCAGCGCGCGCCCGGTGCTGGGACACGGCGACTACCGCATGCCGCTGAAAGGGCTTTACCTGTGTGGGTCGGGGGCGCATCCGGGGGGTGGGGTCACCGGGGTCCCGGGCCACAACGCCGCCCGCGAAGTGCTACGGGACCTACGCCTGCGGCGGAACTAGGGCGAACGGCACCACAAAGGACACGAAGGATCACAAAGGTCCACAAAGGAAAGCCTTAGGTCAGTGTTCAACGCAGCAGCAAGCAGCGACGCAATTCACCGAGTCAATGCTGCACATTTCGTTGAATCCTTCTTTTGCTTTCCTTTGTGGACCTTTGTGATCCTTCGTGACCTTTGTGGTGCGGTTGGCTTTAGTTTTTCCAACTCGGGGGGCGCTTTTGCAGGAAGGCGTCCACGCCTTCCCGCGCCACCTCGCCCGCCATGTTGCCCGCGATGGTCTTCGACGCATCGCTGTAGGCGTCCTTGAGGTTCGCCTCGAGCTGCCGGTAGAAGAGCGCCTTGCCCAGCGCCAGCGTCTCCCGTGGTTTCGCCTTGAGGTTGTTCGCGAGCTCGTGGGCCGTTTCCATCAGCCGCTCCGCGGGGCAGGTGCGATTCACGAGCCCCCAGTCCAGCGCCGTGGCGGCGTCGATGAAGTCGCCGGTGAGGAGCATCTCGGCGGCGCGCTTGCGCCCGATGTTGCGCGACAGCGCCACCGAGGGCGTGGAGCAGAAGAGCCCGAGGTTCACGCCCGAGACGGCGAAGCGGGCATTCTCCGCGGCAACCGCCAGGTCGCACTGCGCCACCATCTGGCAGCCGGCGGCGGTGGCGAGTCCGTTGACCGCCGCGATCACCGGCACCGGCAGCGCCACCAGCTTCTGCATCATCGCGCTGCAGGTGGTGAAGAGCGCCTCCACCTCGGCCGGGCCGGGCAGGGCGCGCATCTCCTTGAGATCGTGCCCGGCGCAGAAGGCGTTGCCGGCCCCGGTGACGATGACCACCCGGACGGCCGGATCGGCCGCGAGGGCGGCGAGCTCGCGGTGCAGCGCCTCCAGGAGCGCGCCCGACAGGGAGTTGTACTGCCGCGGACGGTTCAACTGCAGAGTTGCCACCCCGTCCTGGTCGGAGCGGAGCAGCACGGTCTCGATCGAGCGGTCGTTCATGGCGTCGTCCCGGGAAAAGGAGTCGGTTCGTCAAGGGATTATCCCACCGACCCGGAGGATTCCGCATTGCCTCATGGGGGGCTTGGGGACTAACATCCGGGGGGAGCCCGAGCGGCAAGAACAACAAGGAAGAGCATCCATGGATTCAGGCGCACCAATGCGCGCGGCGTTCCTGGCCGCCGCGATCCTCGCGGTGTCGGCGGCCGGGGAGGCCCGGGCCGACGCCCAGGCGCTGGAACAGGCGCGGGGTGCCCTGGCACAGGGCAACCCCAAGCAGGCGTTCGAAATCCTCTCCCCCCTCGACGGTCGGTTCGCCGGGCAGCCCGAGTTCGACTATCTGCTGGGCGTGGCCGCCCTCGACAGCGGGCGCCTCGACGACGCCATCATCGCCTTCGAGCGCGTACTCGCGGTGCAGTCCAACCATGCCGGCGCCCAGATGGACCTGGCGCGCGCCTACTATGCCGCCGGTTCCTTCGACCTGGCGGAGGCGGCCTTCGTCAAGCTGCGCGCGGCCAATCCGCCGGCCAACGCGCTCACGGCCATCGGCCGCTACCTGGAGGCGATCCGGGAGCGCAAGCAGCAGACCCGGGCGGGCTGGCAGGTCTATGGCGAGGCGGGCCTGGGCTACGACTCCAACATCACCGGCGTGCCGACGGATTTCGGCGCCGCCGCGCAGCAGTCGTTCAACCTCTCGGGCGTCCAGGCCACCGGCAACGCGGTCAAGCGCGACGCGCCGTTCGCCCAGGCCGCGTTCGGCGCCGAGTATTCCTATCCGTTGCAGCGGGGCTGGAGCCTCTTCACCGGGGGCGACCTGCGCGGGCGCGGCTACCGGCGCGAGTCGGACTTCAACTCGTTCGCGGGCGAGGTGCGTGCCGGGGCGGCGTTGAACGACGGGCCCAACCAGTGGCGCGGCGCGGCAAGCTACCTCAACTACCGACAGGAAGGCGACGCGCCCGGGGACCCCAAACCCACCAACGACCGCACCATGGGCGGCGTGAGCATCGACTGGCGCCACGCGCTCGACACGCGCACCCAGCTGGGCCTGGGCGTCCAGGTGAACGCCGTGCGCTTCCCCGAGAACCGCATCGAGGATTTCGACCAGCTCTACCTCTCGGTGGGCTGGTTGAAGAGCTTCGAGCGCGAGGGGCTGCCGCTGCTCTACCTCACCGCGTTCGTGACCGACGACCGCGCGCGCAACACGTTTCCCGAAACCGATACCGGCAAGAGCAAGAACCTGGCGGGCGTGCGCAGCTACTTCCAGTACTCGCTGGCGCCGAAGCTGCAGGTGTTCAACGCGCTGGGCCTCATCGCCCGCCGCGACAAGGATCCGTTCGCGCGATCCACCCAGGTGGAGAAGGGGCGCGACACCTACGCGGAGGCGGCACTCGGCCTCGCCTGGCAGTTCCGGGAGGCCTGCAACATGCGCCTGCAGTACGCCTTCTCGGCCAACCGCTCCAACATCGACATCTACGATTTCAACCGCCACGAGATCTCCTCGGTGATCC
>JANMHV010000405.1:0-10556 GCA_031375445.1 Burkholderiales bacterium
CCGCCGGAAGTATTGGCAAAGGCGACAACCGTGCGCAGCAGTCCCTCGGGCGACGACAGGTCGCGCTTGAACTCGAGGGTCTTGCCTTCGGGGCGGCGCAGTGCGTCGAGGAGGTCCACACTAGGAAGTATGCTCGGAAGTTGCGGCAGGCGCCAGCCTTCCGAGTCTGCGGGCTTGCGGCACGGGACCGGGGAGACTGCGGCGATCACCCTGCTCAGGACGGCAAACCCGACCGCGTAGTCTTGCAGAAGTCGAGCACCAGGAAAAAAGCCGCTGGCGACTGGCATCGCTAACGGCCCGAGTGACTTACTTGAATTTTTGGCGCGCCCGGCAGGATTCGAACCCACGACCCCCTGGTTCGTAGCCAGGTACTCTATCCATCTGAGCTACGGGCGCGAAGAAGAAGAAGTGGAATTATAACGACTTTCCGCCCGATTCGCGACCCTCCAGGACCTCCCGCCATGGCTTCCCCTCTGCTCCGGCAACGACTCGCCGCAAAATCCCTCCTGGTCGCCCCCGGGGTGCACGACATGGTGTCGGTGCGGCTCGCCGCCACCTTCGGCTTCGAAGCGCTCTACATGACGGGATTCGGCGCCGTCGCCTCGCACCTGGGGCTGCCCGACGCGGGGCTGGCCACCTACTCCGACATGGTGGGGCGCGTAAAGCAGATGTCCTCGATGTCCGGGGCGCCGCTGATCGCCGATGGCGACACCGGCTACGGGGGGCTCCTCAACGTGCGCCACACGGTGCGGGGCTACGAAGAGGCGGGGGCGGCGGCGATCCAGCTCGAGGACCAGGAATTCCCGAAGAAATGCGGGCACACGCCGGGGCGGCGGGTCATTCCCATGGACGACATGGTGAAGAAGATCCGGGTCGCGGTGGAGGCGCGCTCGAGCAAGGATTTCCTCATCGTCGCGCGCACCGACGCGCGCAGCGCGCTCGGGCTGGACGAAGCGCTGCGGCGCGCCGAGGCCTACGCGAAGGCGGGCGCGGATATCCTCTTCGTGGAATCGCCCGAATCGGTGGAGGAGATGCGCACGATCGGCGAGCGCTTCGACCTGCCGCTGCTGGCCAACATGGTGGAGAAAGGGCGTACCCCGGTGCTTTCGCGCGCGGAGCTGGAGGAACTCGGCTACCGCATCGCGATCTTTCCGGTGAGCGCGCTGCTCGCATCGGTGAAGGCGATGGCGGGCGTCTACGGGCACATCCGCGACGCGGGCTCGTCGAAGGGCGTGCCGGTGGCGCTGGAGGACTTCGCGGCGCTTACGAAGCTGATGGGATTCGAGGATGTATGGGAGTTCGAGAAACGCCACGCCGAATGAAGCGGGCACCGATGACAACCGAGGAGAAGAGATGAAGAAGCTGCTGTGGCTCACCGTTGCGCTCACCGCCCTGGCGGCGCGCGCCGATTATCCCGAGCGGGCGATCAAGCTGGTGGTGCCGTTCGCGCCCGCGGGCGTCACGGACACCAGCGCGCGCGTGGTGGCCGAGGCGCTGTCGAAGCGGCTCGGGCAGCCGATCGTGGTCGAGAACAAGGCCGGCGCCTCGGGGAACATCGGCACCCAGGGCGTGGCGAACGCGGCGCCCGATGGCTACACGCTGGTGCTCGGCTTCGACGGCACCCTGGTCATCAACCCGCACGTCTTCGGCGACAAGTTTCCTCTCGACGTGCAGAAGGACCTGGCGCCCGTGGGCAAGATCGGGGACGCGACCCTCATCGTCGTGGCGCACCCGTCGTTCCCGGCGAAGACGCTGAAGGAGCTGATCGAGGTGTCGAAGAAGGATCCGAAGGGGATTTCGTACGGCTCTTCCGGCGTGGGGGGCACGCCCCACATCGTGGGCGAGCTGCTGGCGCAACGCACCGGGGCCAAGCTCATCCACATTCCCTACAAGGGGGGCGGGGCCGCGATGACCGATGCATTGGGCGGGAACATTCCCCTTGTCTTCACCGCGGTGGCCGGTGCCATCGCCCACGTGAAGGCGGGAAAGCTGGTGGCGATCGCGGTCTCCAGCAACAAGCGGGCGCCCTCGCTGCCGGACGTGCCGACCTTCATGGAGGCGGGCGTGCCCGACTTCGAGGCGAGCTCGTGGGTGTCGATACTGGCGCCGGCGAAGACGCCGCGGGCGGTGATCGAGAAGCTCAATCGCGAGCTGAATGCGGTGCTCTCGGATCCTGCCGTGGTCGAACGCCTCAACACGCTCGGCATCGTCGCTACTCCCGGCACGCCCGAGGCCCTCGCGGCCCAGATCAAGACCGACCTCGCCAAGTACGGCAAGGTGGTGAAGGACGCGAACATAAAGGCCGAATAATGGGGTCAGAACAGGTTTTTCCGGCTCGGGACGCCCGAAAAGCTGTTCTGACCCAATTATTTTCTACCAGCCGCTGAAGCGCTCCCAGACGTCGCCGAGGCGGCCGTCGCGCAGCACGTGGTATTCGCCGTGCTGCGCCGCGGTGGCGCAGGCGTGGTTGGGCAGGATGCGAAGGCGCGAGCCGATCGGGAAGCGCGAGAAATCCACGGCACCCCCGTCGCGGCGCGCGACGATGCCGTGCTCCTGGTTGGCATCGGCCACGATGAAGTCCTCGAGCGGCGCGCCGGCGGCATCGCACACCACGCCGTAGCCCTGGTCCACTTTCTGTTTCGCGGTGCCCCGGTCGCGGGAGAGCGCCATCCATCCCGCGTCGGTGAGGAGCCAGTTCTTGTCGCGCTGGTGGCCGATGACGGTGGCCAGCACCGAGATCGCGATGTCCTCGACGCGGCATACACCCAGCCCCGCCATCACCAGGTCCTGGAACACGTAGACGCCGGTGCGGACCTCGGTCACGCCCGCGAACGAGGCGCCGAAGGTGGCGGTCGGCGTCGATCCCACGCTCACCACCGGGCACTCGCGGCCCGCGGCGCGCAGGGCGTCCGCCGCCGTGACCACCGCTTCGCGCTCGCGGGCCGCCACTTCGCGGATCGCATCGGGGGTGGCGCAGTTGTAGGAGTCGCCGGCGTGGGTCATGACGCCCTGCAGCCGGTCTCCCAAAGACTCGGCCACCTCCAGCAGCGAGCGATCGCCGGGCCGGATGCCCGCGCGATGGCCATCGCTGTCGATCTCCACCAGCGCCGGGATGGGCACGCCGACGCGCTCCGATTCGCGCGACAGGGCGCGGGCGGCGTCCACGCTGTCGACGATGGTGGTGACGTGCGCGCCGCGGCGCGTGAGCTCGGCGATTCGCGCCACTTTCTGCGGAGCGATGCCGACTGCGTAGAGGAAATCGCGGAATCCGTGGTCGAAGAAATATTCCGCCTCGCGGAGCGTGGAGACGGTGATGGCGCCGACCGCGGCGTCGAGCGCGCGCTGCGCAACCTCGAGGTTCTTCGCGGTCTTCACGTGGGGGCGGAGGCTCACGTGGTGCGCGCGCAGGCGCTCACGCATCGCCGAGCAGTTGCGCTCGAGCTTGGCTGCTTCGAGGATGAGCGCGGGTGTGTCGACTGAATCGAAGATGTTTTCCATGGCGGGGAAAACTATAAACGAGTCACCACCCCCGTGCGGAATTGCTCGCGGAATTTTGCCTCCCCTCCCTGCGCAGGATGGCGCAGGCACCCCGCGCACTCGATGCCTCCCCAGCGCTCGAGTGCCGCCTGCGCTACGCGCCCCACCGCGAAAATCGACAGCTTGTAGCTGAAGCACGCGAGAAGGCGCCGCATCGCCTCGTGGCCGTCCTCCACTTCGCGCGGCTTGGGTTTTCGATTGGTGGCCACACCCTCCACGCCGTGGGGGTGCCATGGGAACGCGTTCCACAGGACCACCTGGTGCGCGGCGCCGGCACGCTCGATCTCGTCCCAGATCACGAAGGCGCTGCGCTCGCGCTGCGGCTTTTCATCCGCGTTCACGCTCGTAAGCGCGAGATCGCGCTTCGCGACCAGCGGCGACTTGTGCACGAGTTCGGTTTCGGAGCAGAAAGCGATGCCGGAGAAGCGGCAGCCGCGATGGCTCGGCGCTTCCCCCAGCAGCAGCACGCGCGCGGAGCGTGAACGCGCCTCGAGGTACGCGGCCATGTTCTCGCGGCGCAGCCTCGGCATGCCGCGGCGCGGGGCCCGATCGCGCTCGTCATGGTCGCGCCAGGGATTGAACACACCGGCCGCCTCGCGAGGCCCGGCCTCGAGGTACTCGAGGAAATGCTGGATGGGTTCCATGCCCAAATAATGGGGTCGGAACAGATTTTCAGCCGTCGAAAATCTGTTCTGACCCAATTATTTCTTCACGGCGCCCTTGGCCTTGGCTTCAGCCAGGAGCCGCCCGCAGTCGGTGTCCTTGCCGGGGCCGGTCTCGATGAGCGCCAGCGCCGCGAGCGGAGGGGCGATGGCACCCAGCGCCACGGCAACGGCCACGCGGGCGGCGAGCGGCCCTGCCTTCGGCCGGATGGTGGGCTTGCGGAACGTCCCGCCGACGATGAGCGGCGTGCGCAGCGCCAGCAGGCTCATGTCCTTGGGATAAGCCTTGGTCTCGAGGTCGAGGGTCTCGTCCTTGAGGCGGATCGCCCCCTCGACTTTCAGCACGGTGTCGGACGTATCGATCACGAACGAGTCCGTGTTCATCGAACCATCCTTCACGTCGAAGCCGCTCACCGCGCAGCGCAGCGTCACCTGCTCGTGCTTGCGCCCCAGCATCATGATCGTCTCGGCGACATCCAGGCCGAGCAGCTCGACCATCAACAGGCTGATGCGGCCGCCGTCCACCGCCATGCTCGCCGTGCCGTTGCTGGTGCCGAAGAGCTCGGCGACGGACATCCCATGCCCCACCAGGTCGAAGCGGCCATAAAGCGTTCCCATCGCATTCTGCATCGACTTGGCCGTCGGAAAGAGCTTGCCGAGGTCCAGGCGCTGCACGTCGATCTTCATGTCACCGCGCAGCGGCTTCTGGTTTCCATCGAGCTTCACGTCGGCGGTGACACGCCCGCCGGCGAAGCCGAAATTCAGCGGCTTCAATGCCAGCACCGAATCCTTGAGCACCAGGTGCGTCGACAGCGACTCGATCGGCAGCTGCTTCGGGCGCTGCACCTTCTTGGCCTCGAGCTTCACGTCGGCATCCATCTTCGCCCACGCCAGCGGGCTGAACGCCTGGTCCGGCAGCACGCGCGAGCCCGCCTTCATCCGGACCGACTTTTCCTGCTGCTCGGCAGAGGCGGTCTGGCCCTTGCCGGTCTTGGGGGGCGCGCCGATGAGCGGCCCCAGGTCGTCGAGATCGAGCAGGTTGGACTTGAGCTGCGCCTGCAGGAAGGGCTTGCCGCCGCCCTTGCGGTACACCACCGTGCCCCGCACGTCGCTATCCCCCACCTTCCCGTCGAATGGCTCGAAGGTCCAGTCGGTGCCGGCGTGCTTGAGGTGCCCCTTGAAGCGGTAGGGCGGCGAATCGGGCAGCACCATGCCCGACACTTTGTTCAGGTCCAACAGGGTCTGCCCGGACAAGGCGAGGTCGATGTCGACCGCGCCGCCGCTGGAGAAGGTTCCGTCCACGCTCGCCTGGGTGCGCCCCACGCTGCCCTTGCCCACCACGCGGATCGGCGCCTCGTGCTGCGGGTTGAGCTCCGGGATCGTCGCGGTCACCTTGGCCGCCTCGCCGCGGAACTGCCCCTGGGCGCTCGCCTCCAGCGAGCCCCCCTCGCCGGCGCTGCCCTTCACCTTCACGTCGAGGGCCGTCTTCTCGTTCTTGTCGAGGTAGCGGATGTCGCCCTCACCGAGATACACGCGCCCGATCACGAGCCGGCTGTCCTCCTTCTCCTCGGCCTCGGGGCCGAAGCGCCAGGTGGCGCGCTTGCCGTCCATCTCGAGCCCCGCCCGGGCCTGCACCGCGCCCAGGTACGGGATCACCAGCCGCCGGGCGAAAAGCGGCGGCACCATCACGCGGGCGTAGAGCCCGCGAGCGTCGATCAAATCCGGGGTCTCGGCCCAATCCGGGTTGGCGATGCGCAGGTGGTCGAAGTTGATCCGGGGCGGCCAGCCGAGCTGAAGCGAGATGCCGTCGATCTCCACCGCGCGCCCGAGGGCCGCGGAGGCGCGTTTTTCGGCGAAGCGCTCTCCCCATTCCGACTGCGCAAGCAGCACCAATCCCCCAAGGAGGAGGGCGGGAAGCAGGAACACGAGGATGAGGACCAGCAGGGCGACGCGACGGGGAGGCATGCGAGTAGGATGCCGCCGGGAGTGTCCGGTTCCGGGGGCCGAGGTGAAGATTCACTGTGCAGTACCCCCCCGGGCAAGTAGGATGGTCCCGCGTCATTCCCCCTTATGCTTGTCACTGGCCGAAACGCCCGGGAGATGCAGCACGGCATGGACGAGCAGACCGCACTGGCAGTCCTTCCCCTCGTCGCGGGCCTCGGCACCGTGTCCGCGGCCGCCATCTCGGCCGAGGGCCGGCTGCTCGGGGCCGAGGGCTTCCTCACCGGACTCCTGCCCCAGGGCGACGTGACCGCCGCCTTCCGCAACCCCTCGTGGACCCAGCTCTGCGCCCTCGGCATCGCAGGGTCCGACGCCCCGGTCCACGCGGGCGAGATGCGCCTGGACCCCGGCGCCCAGGCGCTCCAGGGCCGCCTGTGGCGCGCCGGCTCCACGTGGCTGCTGGTGGCGGAGCTGCAGCCCGACGACTTCGAGCCCTTGAGCCGCGCCACGGTGCGCCTGTCCAACGAGCTTGCCCTCGCCCGGCGCGAGATCGAGGAGATCCGCGGCAAGCAGCGGGTCACCGAGGAGCAGGTGCGGGTGATGTCGTTCGTCGATCGCATCACGGGCCTCGGCAACCAGCGCGCCTTCAACCAGGCCGTGGCCGCCGAAGTGCTGCGCAGTAACCGATACGGCCAGCCGCTCAGCCTGCTGGTGGCCTCGATCGACGCGCTTGAATCCATCGCCGCGCAGATGGGCCAAGAGCGCGCCGACGACGTGCTGCGCTGCTTCGCCCGCGTGGTGTGCAACGAGACGCGCAAGACCGACAACGCCTGCCGCGTCGGTCCCAACCGCTTCATGCTGATGCTGCCCCACACCGAGCGCGAGCGCGCCGCGGCGGTGAGCGACCGCATCCGCACCGCCTTCGCCGCCGCCTCCCCGGGCATCGCCGGCCATCCGGTGACCGCGAGCTTCGGACACGCTGCGTGGCGCGCCAACGACGATGCCGGAACGCTTTCCGATCGCGCCACTAGCGCGCTCGAAGCAGCCCGCGCCGGCGGCGGCGACCGCGTGATGGTGGCCTGACGATGGCAGTGCGCGCCCCCCACCGCAGCCTCTCCGCCCGCGACCTCGAGGCGATCCTCGCCGTCACCAGCAAGCTCGCCGCACCCTTCGACCTGCGCACCATGCTCACCGAGGTGGTGGCCGCGGCCAAGCAGGTGCTCCACGCCGACGACGGCTCGGTGTGGCTCTACGACGCGGCCGCCGACGAGCTGGTGCTCGAAGTCGCCACCTCCATCGAGCCGGTGCGCGTGCCCGCCGGCGCGGGCATCGTCGGCGCCTGCGCGCGCGACCGGAGCCTCATCAACGTGCCCGACTGCTATGTGGACCGGCGCTTCAATCCCGAGGTGGACAGGAAGACCGGCTATCGCACGCGCTGCATGCTCACGCTGCCGCTCGTGGACCACAAGGACGTGCTGGTGGGCGTGATGCAGGTGCTGAACAAGTCCGACGGCCCGTTCGACACCGAGGACGAGGTGCTGGCTACGGCGCTCGCCGCGCAGTGCGCGATGGCGCTGCAGCGCGTGCGCATGACCGAGGCGCTGATCGAGGGCGAGAAGATGCGCCAGGAGCTGGAGATGGCGCGCGTGGTGCAGCTGGGCACGCTCCCCTCGCGCATGCCCGAAGTCGACGGCTACGACATGTACGGCATCTGCTGCCCCGCGGGCCTCACCGGCGGCGACACCTTCGACCTCGCCCCGATCGCCCAGGGGCTGCTGGTGGTGCTGGGGGATGCCACCGGCCACGGCATCGCGCCGGCGCTGTCGGTGACCCAGATGCAGGCGATGCTGCGCATGGCCTTCCGCCTCGGTGCCGACCTCGAGACGGCCTTCATCCAGGTGAACAACCAGCTCGCGGCGATGCTGCCGCCGGACCGCTTCATCACCGCCTTCATCGGGCTCCTCGACCCCGAAACCCATCGCATGCGCTTCCAGAGCGGCGGCCAGGGGCCGATCCTCCACTTCCACGCCGCCAGCGGCGAGTGCACGCGCCACAAGCCCACCAGCTTCCCGCTGGCGGCGATGCCGCTCGTCACGTTGCGCGCCGCGCCCCTGCTCGAGCTCGCGCCCGGCGACATCCTGGCGCTCCTTTCCGACGGCATCTACGAGTACTCCGACTTCGGCACCGAGCAGTTCGGGGAGGAACGGGTGCGCTCGCTGCTCGCCTCCCACCACGGCGAGCCCACCGCCGCGCTCTCGGCGCGAATCCTCGAGGCGGTGCAGGCGTTTGCCCAGGGCGCGCCGCAGGAGGACGACATGACCGTTGTGCTGCTGAAGCGGGAGGCCCCATGAGCACCGCGCGCGCCTTCGCCCGCGGCATCGACTCGATCGAGCGGATTTTCGAGTTCACCTCGGACTATTTCGCGCGCAGCGCCATCGACCCGCGCCTGCTGCCCACCGTGGACCTGGTGGTGGAGGAGCTCTTCACCAACATGGTGAAGTACGGCACCCTCCCCGGCTCAGCGACCGAGATCCGCATCGCGATGGAGGCGGTGGAGGGCGGCGTCGAGGTGGAGCTCGTCGACCACGGCGTGGATGAATTCGACATGACCGAGGCGCCCGACGTCGACACCACGCGGCCCATCGAGGAGCGCGAAGCCGGCGGCCTGGGGCTGCACTTGATCCGGCGCCTGGTGGACTCGTGGCACTACGAATACTCGGAGGCGCGGCGCGAAAGCCGCATCACCTTCACGAAGACGCTCGCCGGCATCCCGGCGCCGACCCGCAGGAAGACCACGGGAGTGACTTGATGCTGGCGATCGATTTCGGAACCCAGGGCACGGTGGTCATGAGCGGCCGCCTGGACGCGGCCCAGAGCCCGAAGGCGCAGGAGTTCCTGGACGGAGTGCAGGGTGCCGTCACGCTCGACTGCACGCGCCTCGAATACATCTCGAGCTTAGGCCTCGGCGTGCTGCTGAAGACGCAGAAGCGGCTGCTGGGCAAGGGCGGCAAGCTGCGGCTGGCCGGCGTGAGCCCGCACCTGCAGGACATCTTCGTCTACTCCGGATTCGACCGGATCTTCGAGATCGAGACGGCGCCGCAGCCTTGAGCACCCAACTTTCCCGCGCACCGCGTGTAATTGTCGACAAGGACGACGATGCGGTGCTGCTGGAGCGGTTTCGCGTGGCGGGGGATCGCAACGCCTTCGCGACGCTGGTCACGCGCTACCAGGGGCCGATCTTCAACGCGGCGTACCGGGTGCTCGGCAACCGCGACGACGCGGCCGACGTGGCGCAGGCGGTCTTCCTGCGGGTGGCGGAAAAGGTGGACGATTTCGACCCGCAGTACCGGTTCTTCAGCTGGATCTATCGCATCGCAGTCAACGAATCCCTGAACCAATTGCGCCGTAACGGACGCGACGACCCCCTCGATGAAGACGAAGAAATTCCGGGCCCCGACAGCGAGAGCCCGGAACGCAAGGCAAGCCAGGCCGAGCTCTCGCGACACGTGCACGCGGTACTGCAGGCGCTGCGCGCGGACGACCGGGTGATGATCATGCTGCGGCACTTTTCCTCCTGCAGTTATGGCGAGATCGGCCAGATCCTGGGCATCGGGGAGGCGACGGTGAAGTCGCGCCTGTACGAGGCGCGCCAGCGCATGAAGCCGCTGTTCCAGGGACTCAAGGAGCACATATGAAATCCGGCGAGCTGGACCTCCTGATGCAGGCGGTGCTCGATGGCGAGGCCACCGAATCCGAGACCGTGGCGCTCGGCACCCACCTCACCGCCGATCCCGTGGCGCGAGAGCGTTTCCAGGCGCTGCGGCTGTTGTACCAGGAGCTTGCCCGCCTGCCGCAGGCCGGCCCGCCGCCGGGATTCCTCGACGCGGTGATGTCGCGAGTGCCACTGCGGGCCGAGAGGCAGGGAGCCCCTGTCCAACTTTTTTGGAAGTCGCTTGTATTTGGTCTAGGGTCGCATTCATCCCGGGGAGCAAGCCCGGGCCAACCAGACGGGGACCCCCGCATATCCGCAGCGGGTCCATTTTCGGGAGATCGGAACATGAGCCAACAACAAGGCAAGAGCAGGCGCAACCTCTATATCGGCGGCGGCGTCGCCGTGGCGGCGGCCATCTTCGGCGTCGCCCAGTTCACCGATTTCCCGGCGACCGGCGAATCCACCTCCGGCACCATCGCCCCGGCCCAGCGCTTCCGCGCGGCGCAACCCACCGGCAGCGACGTGAAGCTCGGCGTCCAGGGGGGCGGCACCAACCAGCAGCAACCCGGGATCGCGGGCGCCGCCAACCAGGCGTCGAGCCAGGCTTCCAACCAGGCGGCGAGCCAGATGTCGAACGAGGCGCGTGCCGCCGCGGCCAACCAGGCCGCCGGCCAGATGAGCAACGACGCGCGTGCCGCTGCCGC
>JANMHV010000380.1:0-18282 GCA_031375445.1 Burkholderiales bacterium
ACGCATGCGCGGCTGCGGCGGATCGACGAATCCGCGGCGCACGTCGGCGAAATCGCCGAGCCGGAAGAGCTTGCCGCCGGCGCGCACCGCGATCGCCTTCACGCTCTCGACCGAGTCGAGCGCGCCGGTCGCGCGGATGTAAATGCGGTCCGTGGGCGTCTCGAAGCTGCCGGTCGCGGCCACCGCGTTTTGCTGCTGGAGCGCGGCGAACACCACCGCGGGATCCACGCCGAGGTTCGCGAGCTTCGCGTTGGCGAGCTCCACGTAGATCTTCTCGTCCTGCTCGCCCACCAGGTCCACCTTGGCCACGTCCTTCACCCGCAGCAGCTGGTTGCGGATGCGATCCGCCGTTTCCTTCAGCTGCGCGTAGGTGAAGCCGTCGCCGGTGAGCGCGTAGATGTTGCCGAAGGTGTCGCCGAACTCGTCGTTGAACGAGGGGCCCACGATGCCCTGGGGGAGTGTCCCGCGGATGTCGCCCACTTTCTTGCGCACCTGGTACCAGGTGTCCTTGATCTCGGCGGGGGAGGACGAGTCCTTCACGAACACGTACACCACCGACTCGCCGGGCTTCGAGTAGCTGCGCAGGAAGTCGAGGCGCGGCGTCTCCTGCAGCTTCTTCTCGATGCGGTCGGTGAGCTGGCGCTCGACCTCGTCGGCGGAGGCGCCCGGCCAGCCGGTGCGCACCACCATCAGCTTGAACGAGAAGTCCGGGTCCTCCGCCTGCCCCAGGCGCAGGTACGAGCCCACGCCCACGAAGGCCAGGATCGCCATGAAATAGAGCACCAGCGCCTGGTGCGCCAGCGCCCATTCGGACAGGTTGAAGCGCCGCTGCATGGCCTAGTCGGCCTTCGCGGCGCGCGGCGGGGCCGCCGGCGGCAGCGGGGCGGAGGCGAGGCGCACCTCCTGGTCCGCGCGCAGCTTGTGCACGCCGGCGGTCACCACGACGTCGCCCGCCGCGAGGCCCGCGGTGATGGTGACGCCATCCTCGCGGTACTGCCCCACGGTCACCGGCCGCAGCTTCACCTTGCGAGTGGCCGGATCCACGATCCACACCGCGGGGGCATCGCGCTCGCGCGTCAGTGCGGCGAGCGGCAACAGCACCAGGTTCGCATCGGAGCCCGCCGCGAAGAGCACGTTGGCGGTCATGCCGAGTTGCGCTTCGCGGGGCGCATCGATCGCGCTCACGCGCACGGCATAGGTGCGGGTCACGGGGTCCGCGCCGCCGGCCACCTCGCGGATGCGGCCGGCAAAGGTCTGCGAGGGTGCGGCCCAGAGCGAGATGCCGACGGCTTGCCCGACCTTGAAGCGGCCGAGCTGGCTCTCGGGCGCGTTCAGCACGACTTCCTTTTCGCCGTCGCGGGCGAGCTTGAGCACCGGTTGCCCGGCGGCGAGCACCTGGCCCGGCTCCGCGGCGGCCGAGACCACGACGCCGTCGGCGTCGGCCACGAGCGTCGTATACCCCGCCTGGTTGGAGGCGAGGGTGGCCTGGCTGCGTGCCTGCTCGGCACGCGCGCGTGCCGCGGCGAGCGCGTTCTGCTTCACGTCGAACGCCGACTGGCTGATGAATTTCTTCGAGAGCAGTTCGGCGTTGCGGTCCAGCTCCGCCTGCGCGAGGGCGAGCTCGCTCTCGGCCGAGGCGCGCTGCGAGACCGCGGACTGCGCGGTGAGGCTCGCATCCTCGGGGTCGAGGCGCGCGAGCACCTGGCCTTTGCGCACACGCGATCCGGCGTCGACGGTGCGGGCCACGAGCTTGCCGCCGACGCGGAAGCCCAGGTCGGTCTCGTGGCGCGCGCGGATCTCGCCCGAGTAGACGTCGCGGGTCATCGCGGCGCCGGGGGCGACCACCTGCGTGAGCACCGGGCGCGCCGGCGCTGTCGCGGGCTCGCGGGCGCCGCAGGCGGCGAGGAGGGGGGCGAGGAGCGAGAGGAGGATCAACGGTTTCATCGGGATTTCCTGGCGGGTGCAGCCTGCGGCTTGGCGGCGTCGAGCGTGCCGGCCCAGAGCGCGCGCAGCGCCCGCTCGATTTCGCGCTCGTAGTCGAGCTTGATGGGGCGCAGCTCCGGTGTGTCCATCGCCTGGCCGAAGCGCTCGTTGGGATGGAGCAGCTGCCACAGGCCCACGATCATCCCGTAGCTGTGCATGAGGAGGCGGATGCCGCCGCCGGATCCGAGCGCGAGGTGGCGCTCCAGCGCCGCGCCCGCGGTCGCGACGGTCGTCGCCACCCGCGCCTTGAACGCCACGGCGACTTCGATCGGCATCTCGCGGTCCATCATCCCGAAGCAGCGGCTGGTGAGCGCGAGGCATCCCGGCACGCGGATCAGGTAGTCGCGGGTGACGGCGAAGACCTCGTCGAAATCGCGCTTTCCCGGCTCTTCGAGCCGCTGCATCAGCCGGGCGAAGAACCCCGCGACGTGGCGCTCGTGGAGTGCCAGCAGCATCTCCTCCTTGCTGGGGAAGTAGAGGTACACGGTGCCCTTGCCCATGCCCGCGGCTTCCGCGACCTCGGCGACGCTCGCCATGCGGTCGGGGTGCTCGAGGTAGAGCGCCTCGAAGGCGTCGAGGATGGCGTGGGCGCGGACTTCCTTGTCGGCGACCGCGATGGCGCGTTGCTTGAGGGCCACGGTGGAAATGACTCCGGGTCAGTTGCCGTGCACGATAACTGACCCACGGTCAGTTTGTCAATGCTCGCTGGCGGTCAAGGCGTTGAACCACAGAGACCACAGGGACCACAGAGGGAAGCAAAACTCGCTGCATCACGACGCTGTATGTGCGATGGCGAAATTCGACCAGCCTTTTGCTTTCCTCTGGGGTCCCTGTGGTCTCTGTGGTTCAAACACGGCGTTTGCTACCCGACACCGTCACCGCGAGCCCCTATCCCTTCGGAAAAATCAGGCAGGACCCCGTCCCGTGGCAGATCAGCTTCCCCGCAGCATCGGTGAGCTTCGCCTCGCAGTACGCGAGCTTGCGCCCGCCCTGGATCACGCGGCCCTCGGCCCTGACCTCGCCGCTGTCGGCGGTGAGCGGCCGCAGGTAGTTGATGCGGATGTCGACCGTGGTGAACCCCTGGTCGGCCTCGATGGTGGAGAGCGTCGAGAGCGCCAGCGCGCTGTCGAGGATCGCCGCGGCCCAGCCGCCGTGAACCGTCCCCACGATGTTGTACGACTGCTCGGTGGGCGTGCCGAGGAGGACGACCCGTCCCTTTTCGACCTCGGTCAGCCGGAAGCCGAGCGTGTCCCCGATGGGCACGCCGGGGATTTCGCCGGCGACGATGCGTTGCAGGTGGGCGAGGCCGCTACCGGTGCGCGGGATCGCCCTGACGCTCATACCACGCCCTCGAGGAGCTGCACCTCCACCATCGTGCCGGGTTCCACGTTGCCGGTAGCGTCGCCCAGGATGATGAAGCAGTTCGCATCGCTCATCGACTTCAGGATCCCCGAGCCCTGTTCGCCGGTGGGGCGCACTTCGAGCGCGCCGGACGCTCCCCGCGACAGGATGCCGCGCTGGAACTCGGTGCGGCCCGGCGCCTTCTTCAGCCGCGTCGTGCAAGTGGCGCTGAAGGTGGGCACCGGCGCCACCGGGTTCGCGCCCGAGAGCGTGAGGAGCGCCTCGCGCACGAACTGGTAGAAGGTCACCATCACCGACACCGGGTTGCCGGGGAGGCCGAAGAAGTGCGCGCCGCCGATCTTGCCGTAGGCCAGCGGACGGCCGGGTTTCATCGCGATCTTCCAGAACACCACCTCGCCCATCTGCCCGAGCATGCCCTTCACGAAGTCGGCTTCTCCCACGGAGACGCCGCCGCTCGTGATCACCACGTCGGCGCTGGCGGCGGCTTCTGCGAACGCGCGCTCGAGAAGCTTCGGGTCGTCGCGCACCACGCCCATGTCGAGCACCTCGCAGCCGAGGCGAGTGAGCATTCCGTGGATGGTGTAACGATTTGAGTCGTAGATCTCGCCCTCGGCGAGCGTGCTGCCGACGCTCTTGAGCTCGTCGCCCGTGGAGAAGAACGCGACCCGGAGCGCCCGGTACACGGCCACCTCGCCGATGCCGAGCGAGGCGATGAGGCCCAGCTCCGCGGGTCGCAGGATGCGTCCCTTCGGCAGCGCGACGGAGCCCGCCCTGAGGTCCTCGCCCGCCTCGCGCACGTTCTGGCCCAGCCTCTGGCCCGCCGCGAAGGTGATTGTCTTGCCCTGGGCCTGGGCGCGCTCCTGCATCACCACGGTGTCGGCGCCTTCGGGCACCACGCCGCCCGTCATGATGCGCACGCACTGCTTCGCGCCCATCGTGCCGGCGAAAGGCCTTCCGGCGAACGAGGCGCCGATCTCCTCGAGCGTGGTCTCGCCTTCGGCCGCCAGGTCCGCGGCGCGCATCGCCCAGCCATCCATGGCGGAGTTGCGGTGGGCGGGAACGTCCACGGGCGACAGCAGGTCTTCGGCGAGCACCCGGCCCAGCGCCGAGCGCACCGGCACCCGCAGCCGCGCCTCCACCGGGGTGAGGAACTGGTGGATGAAGGCACGCGCCTTCGCCACCGGCATCGAATTCGGGTCGTAATCGTCGGCGCAGGAGGCCTGGGTGATGGTGAGGGTCATTGGATGCGTCACGTGGAGTCGAGGGGATCTCGGCCAGAGGCGCGATTCTACCGTCCGGCTCCGCGGGCAGCGTCAAGTGCACGGGGATCAGCGCCGGCATCGGTCGTGGAGCCCGCGGTGAGAGTTCGGGCGGGGTATCAACGCGAAGGCGCGCGAAGGAATCGCGAAGGTGCACGAAGGAAAGCTGGTCCATTTTCGCAGCATCGACCACATGCTTGATGGCAGGCGTCGGCTGGGCCTCGTGACCAAGACCTTCGTGTACCTTCGCGATTCCTTCGCGTGCCTTCGCGTTGAAACCTCCCGCTAGCACTCTCGCGACCGCCGCCTCAGCGCACGAGCTTCGGCTCCGGGCGAGGTTCCAGCGTCGCCAGTTCCTCGCGGGTATTGATGTTGAGGAACGCCTCGGCCTCGTCGTCGAACGGCACTTCCACCATCGGGAGGGACTCGTACCAACGGTCGATCTTGCGTTGTCCCGAAGCGAGGAAATCGCGAAGGCTCCCGTGCACCCCGCGGCGCATCAAACAGAACACCGGGTGCGCCTGGCCCGCGGCCTTCGCCACGGCGACCTGGGCGCCTTCCCGTTCGAGGCCGGCGCGAAGGCGTGCCACCAGGTCCCGGGGAAGGAACGGGGAGTCGCACGGCACCGTGACCACCAGCTCGCCGCTCGCGTGGGCGAGCCCGCGCTCGAACCCCGCGAGCGGTCCCGCGAAGCCCTCGATCTCGTCGCTCACCACGCGATGGCCGAAGGCCGCATAGACCTCCGGGTTGCGGTTGGCGTTGACCAGCACCTCGTCGACCTGGGGGCGCAGGCGCTCGAGCACGTGCTCCACCATCGTCGCGCCGCCGAAGGGCTGGAGGCCCTTGTCGACGCCGCCCATGCGGCTGCCCTGGCCGCCGGCGAGCACCACGCCGGTGACGCTAACCACCGTGGATCTCGCCGAAGGGCGCCCAGTCGGGGCGCTCGTGGGGGAACGAGTTCGCCTGGGGCGCGCGGTCCACGGCGGTGACGAAGAGGGCGAGCGGCAGGTGCATCTCCCCGGCCCAGTCGCCGTGCTCCGATTCGAAGGCGAGGCGGGTGCCGCACGTGCCGCAGAATTTTCGGTGCGTGCCGGCCGAGGAGAGGTAGTCGCGCACCGCCGACTCGCCCTTCACGAAGCGCACCTGCTCGCGCCTGAAACCGATCCAGGTGACGACTCCCGCGGCGTGGGTGGAGCGGCAACTCCAGCAATAGCAGTGCGCGACGAAACGCGAGGGGAAGGTGGCCTCCACTTCCACGGCGCCGCAATGGCAGCGGGCGGTGCCGGTGTCAGCCATGACCCTCACCCTTGCCCTCTCCCAGGGGAGAGGGAATCTTGTCTCCCTCTCCCCTGGGAGAGGGCCGGGGAGAGGGTGAATCCCTCACCAGCCGGTGCGCCCCGGTGAACAGCAGGTAATGCTTGTTCACCGCGCGCCCGATCATCGTGATGCCGACCTGCTGCGCGATCTCGTGGCCCATCTTGGTAAGCCCCGAGCGCGACACCAGCACCGGGATGCCCATCTGTGCTGCCTTGATCACCATCTCGGAGGTGAGGCGCCCGGTGGTGTAGAAAACCTTGTCACGCCCATCGACATCCTCCAGCCACATCCAGCCCGCGATGGCGTCGACGGCGTTGTGGCGGCCCACGTCCTCGACGAAGGTGAGGATGCGGTCGCCCTGGGCCAGCGCGCAGCCGTGCACCGCCCCGGCCTGCTTGTAGATCGACTCGTGCAGGCGCACGTTGTTGAGGAGGCCGAAGAGCGTCATCTCGTTGATGCGCATGAGGTCGTCGAGGCGGATCGATTCCACGTCGGCCATCAAGTCGCCGAACATGGTGCCCTGGCCGCAGCCGGTGGTGGCGGTGCGCTTTTCCGTCTTGCGCTCCAGGTCCACCAAGCCGCTGAAGGTGGTGATGGCCACCGCGTTCACCTCCCAATCGACTTGCACGGCGGCGATCTGGTCGATGGACTCCACCAGGCGCTGGTTGCGCAGGAACCCGATGGCGAGCGCTTCAGGCGCCGCCCCCAGCGTCATCAGCGTCACCAGCTCCTTCTTGTCGACGTAGATGGTGAGGGGATGCTCGCCGGCGATGGGGGTGGGAACGAGGGCGCCGGTCTCGTCGCGCGCCTCGACCGTGTAGGTAGCCGGCCGCGCGGCGCGGGAGAGGATGGGGCGGTATCCCACCTAGCCGCCGATGAAGGACATTTCGACCTTGCGCTCGCCCACCGTCTGCGCGGTGCGGATTTCGGAGTAGCGGTCGGCGCGCGCGCTCCAGATCGATGCCACGGCCTCGGACAGCGCAGCGTCCGAGGCGCCGCCGCGCACCAGCCCCTTGAGGTCGAAGCCGCGCTGCGCGAAGAGGCACGTGTAGAGCTGCCCGTCGGTGGAGAGCCGCGCCCGCGTGCAGGTGGCGCAGAAAGCCTGTGTGACCGAGGAGATGACGCCGATCTCGCCCGAGCCGTCCTTGTAACGCCAGCGCTCCGCCACCTCGCCGCCATAGTTCGCGTCGATTGCCTCGAGCGGATGGTGCTCGGAGATCCGGCGCACCACCTCGGCCGAGGGGATCACGTCGTCCATGCGCCAGCCGTTGGTGGAGCCCACGTCCATGAACTCGATGAAGCGCACGATGTGGCCGGTGCCGCGGAAGTGTTGCGCCATCTGCGCCACCTGGTGGTCGTTCACCCCGCGCTTCACCACCATGTTCACCTTGATGGGTGCCAGGCCCGCGCGGGCGGCGGCCTCGATGCCTTCCAGCACCCGCGCCACCGGGAAGTCCACGTCGTTCATGGCGCGGAAGGTCACGTCGTCGAGCGAGTCGAGGCTCACGGTGATGCGGTCGAGCCCGGCGGCGGCGAGCGCCGCGGCCTGCGCCTTGAGCGCCGAGCCGTTGGTGGTGAGGGTGAGGTCCACCGCGGGAAGCGCTTCCCGCAGCATCGCCACCAGCCGGTCGATGCCGCGCCGGAGCAACGGCTCGCCGCCGGTAAGGCGGATCTTCTCGGTGCCGAGGCCGTGGAAGACGCGGGCGAAGCGCACGATCTCCTCGAAGGTGAGGAGCTCCGCGTGGGGCAGGAACTCATGCTCGGGCCCGAACACGTCCTTCGGCATGCAATAGGTGCAGCGGAAGTTGCATCGATCGGTGACCGAGATGCGCAGGTCGCGTAGCAGCCGTCCCCGCGTGTCGCCGGCGAAGGCGACCCCCCGCGCTCGCGCCGGAATCGGCAACGCGCGGCGCTCATCGGTGAGGGGAATGACGGTTCTTGCCATGGGGATTCCGGGGGAAAATCGAGGATAGCATGCGTTACGCGGGGCGGATTTCCCCTATAGTCGCAGCATGAAGACGCATCCTTCACGGCGGCTCGCCGCGATCCTCTCCCGCGAGGCGCTGGAGAGCCGCTGGCTCGCCTACCACTGGACTTTGCTGGGCGTGGTCCAGGACGTGGGCGGCGAGCCTCGCGCCCTGATCGACGACGGCGTGCGGCTGCAGCGGCTCTTTCCCGGCCTCGAGATCGCGCTATACCCGGAGGAAGCCGAGGGCTATTTCCTCAACGTCTCCACCGAAGCCCCCAGCGTCTTCGTATCGCTTCGCACCGACGAGGCCACCGGCGAGCCCTATTGCGCCCAGGCCACGCTCTCCTATAACGAGGCGGCGCGCTGGATGGATGGCGGCGAGCGCGTCGAGCGCACCGCGGCGTGGCCCGAGCTCATCACGTGGATGGGTGAGTGGGTCGAGGAGAACTACCGGCCGGAACCCAAGAAGCGCCAGCGCCCGCGCTCGTTCGAGGGCAAGGAAGGACAGCTGCGGGAGCAGGGCTGATGGCCGAAGACCCCTTCCTGTCGCGATGGTCGCGCCTCAAGACGCGCTCGCGCACCGAGCTTCCCGAGGAGCCGGCCCCGCCGCCCCCGGCCGCCGCTGCCGCCGTGAGCGCTGCACCTGCTCCTGCCGAGCGGGAGCCGCTGCCCGATGTGGCCACGCTCACGCCCGAATCCGATTTCACCGCTTTCATGAAACCGGAGGTGGACCCGCATCTGAGGCGGGCGGCGCTGCGTACGCTCTTCCAGGACCCGAGATTCAACGTGATGGACGGACTGGATACCTATATCGCCGACTTTTCCCAGCCGGACCCGCTGCCTCCGGAATGGCTGGGGCAGCTGAACCAGATGGCGCGGCTCGGAGAGTATCGCGAGCCGGAACCGGAAGAGCCGACGGAAGGGGAGGGCGTGGCGGATGCGCCGGTGCCGGAATCGCTCGCCGAAACTCACGCGATCGAGCAGCAACCCGATACTTCCACTGCACCATCCGAGTCCTTGAAAGTGGCCCAATCCGACGCACCAATGCGGGGCAGCTGACATTTTTTCTGGTGTAGACTCGGACCACAAGAATATGAATTCGGTCCCCTATGAGGGGCGGATCAACCAGAGGAGCACCTCGCCACGACGCGTGGGGTGCGCAACACTACGATGACGTCGGGCACTGAAGCACTAGTCCCATCCGCCCACGCGGAAAGCGCTGGATCGCCGCTCCGAGCAGAGCCTGTCGTGCTCCATCGACGGGCGGCTCCGGAGGACTCGTTGCCTCGAAGCGCCGCGCTGGCATCGCTGGTGAATCTCGCCGCCCCGGACGCCGTCGCGCGAGTCTCCTATCGTTCCCAGGGCAATGTGCTCGTCGTCGCCGGCGGCGATGTGCCGCGCGCTCGGGAAGCGGCCCTGGCCCTCGCAACCGACCTCCATGTCACGCTGCTCGGCGCCGGTGCCTCGCCCCATGCGGCCGTAGCCGCGTGGGAAGGCCGCGTCGATGCGCTCACCGGCTACATCGGCGAGTTCACCGCCACGCTGTCGGGCCTGAGCGTCGCGGGTGCTCCTGCCGCAAGCCAGCCCACGCCGGCACGCTTCGACCTGGTGCTCGATTTCTCGTCGACGCCGCTGTTCGAGATGCGCCAGCCGCCGCAGGGATATTTCCGCGCCCCGGCCGGGGAAATCGCGCTCGAGGCGGTGCTGGGGGAGCTGCGCGAGTCGGTGGGCGAGTTCGAGAAGCCGCGCTTCTTCCACTACCGCGAGAACATCTGCGCCCACAGCCGCTCCCAGGTCGAGGGCTGCAACGCGTGCATCGACATCTGCTCCACCCAGGCGATCCAGCCCGACGGCGACCATGTGAAGGTCGATCCGCACCTGTGCATGGGCTGCGGCGCCTGCTCCACGGTGTGCCCCTCGGGCGCCATGGGCTACCAGTATCCGAAGGTGTCAGACCGCGGCGCGCAGATGAAGCAACTGGTGAGCGCATTCCGGCATGCCGGCGGGTCCGAAGCCTGCATCGTGTTCCACGACGCGGTCGAGGTGGGCGCGCTCGTTTCCGCGGCCCTCGAAAACGGCGCGCTGCCGCCGCGCGCGCTGCCGCTCGAAGCCTGGAACGTGGCGGCGATCGGGCTGGACCTCATGCTCCCGGCGCTCGCCTTCGGCGCCAACCAGGTGGTCGTGGTCACGACGCCAAGGCAGGATCGTGAATACGTCGCCGCCCTCGAGGCGCAGATGGCCATCGGGCAGGCGATCGTCGGCTCCCTCGGCTACGCGGGCCGGCACTTCGCGCTGCTCGAGGTCGAGAACGCCGCTGAACTCGAAGCGGGGCTCGCCGGCCTCGCGCCCGCGGCCACCGTGGCCATCCCAGCGACCTTCCTTCTCTCCGACGACAAGCGCACCGCGATCGAATTCGCCGTCGAGCACCTGGTGCGCCACGCCCCGGCGAAAGTCGACGAGATCGCGCTCCCCGCCGGCAGCCCGTTCGGCGAGGTGCGGGTCGACGCCTCCAAGTGCACGCTGTGCATGGCGTGCGTGGGCTCGTGCCCCGAATCAGCGTTGATGGACGGCGCCGACGAGCCGAAGTTGAAGTTCCTCGAGCGCAATTGCGTGCAATGCGGCCTGTGCGAGAACACTTGCCCCGAGGGCGCCATCACGCTCTTCCCGCGGCTGCTGCTCACGTCGGCGGTGCGCGAGGCGCGGGTGCTGAACGAGGCGCAGCCGTTCCACTGCGTCTCCTGCAACAAGCCTTTCGGGACGCGCCAGATGGTGGACGCGATGATGGGGCGCCTCGCCACGCACTCGATGTTCTCCGGCAGCGGGGCGCTGCGCCGCCTGCAGATGTGCGCCGACTGCCGCGTGGTCGACATGATGTCCAACAAGAACGAGACGTCCGTGCTGCGCCTCGGGGCGGAATCCTGATGCAGGCCGCCGCCGCCCCGGTCGCGATGCAACGCGCGCTGCCCGCGGAAGAAGCGGCGCGGGGCGATTACTACGCGCTCCTCGCACGCCTCTTCCACGGCGGTCCCGATGCCGCGCTCCTCGCGAGCCTCGCCGCCGCGCCGGACCTGCCCCCCGGGGGCGATGCGGCGCTCGGCCGCGCCTGGCGCGACCTGGCGGATGCATCCAGCGCGATGGACGCCGATGCCGCCGCCGAGGAATACGACCTCCTATTCGTCGGCATGGGCAAGTCGCCGGTGTCGATCTATGCCGGGTTCTACAGCGGGGCGCCTTCGATCGACCACCCGCGGGTGCGCATCCAGAAGGATCTCGCGGCCCTCGGCCTCGCGCGCAGCGAGCGCATCTCCGAGCCCGAGGACCATTTCGCCGGGCTGCTGGACGTGATGCGCGTGCTGGTGGCCGGCGGGGCGGGGCGAGCCCCCGCGGGCATCGCCGAGCAGCGTCGATTCTTCGATGCGCACCTCGCGCCCTCCTTGGGCAAGTTCCTCGCGGCCCTCGTCCGCGCGCCGCTCGCCAACTATTACCGCAAGGTGGCGGCCTTCGGCGCCGCCTTCATGGCTTTGGAGTCCGAATCGTTCCTGTTGGATTGACCTGCAAGCTTCGCGAAAAACTAGGAGGCTCAAGATGAAAACGATGAAACCGACCAACCGCCGCAACTTCCTGCTGGCCGCGGGCCTTGGCGCTTCGGGCGCCGCCGCGATCGTTGTCGCGGGGAGCAAGAATGCCGCTTCCGCCGGCAAGATCGCCGCGGCCGAGGCGCAGCCCTCCGGCTACCACGCCTCCGCGCACATCCAGAAGTACTACGAGACCACCAAGGTCTGAGGAGCCCCGCCATGCTGCTTACGCGCAAATCCGAGGGACAGGCGCAGCCGTCCAACCCGCTCGCCCGCGCCGCTACCGCGCTGGCTTCCAAGACCGTCGACCGCCGCAGTTTCCTCAAGGGTTCCGGCATCGCCGCCGGCACCGCGGCCTTCGCGAGCCAGTTGCCGCTCAACATGATCGGCGAGGCCCAGGCGCAGGCGCCCGCGAAGGCCGGGAAGACCGAGATCAAGCGCACCGTCTGCACCCACTGCTCGGTGGGCTGCTCCATCGACGCCGTGGTGCAGGACGGCGTCTGGGTCCGCCAGGAGCCGGTGTTCGATTCGCCGATCAACCTCGGAGCGCACTGCGCGAAGGGGGCTTCCGTGCGCGAGCACGGGATGACCGAGCACTCGCATCGCCTCAAGACCCCGATGAAGCTGGTGGACGGCAAGTACCGCAAGATCACCTGGGAGCAGGCGATCAACGAGATCGGCGACAAGCTGATCGCGATCCGCAAGGAAAGCGGCCCCGACGCCACGTTCTGGATCGGCTCGTCGAAGCACAACAACGAGCAGGCCTACCTCTTCCGCAAGTTCGTCTCCATGTACGGCTCCAACAACATGGACCACCAGGCGCGCATCTGCCACTCGACCACCGTGGCCGGGGTCGCGAACACCTGGGGCTACGGGGCGATGACCAACTCGTACAACGACCTGCAGAACAGCAAGTGCATGTTCTTCATCGGGTCGAACGCCGCCGAGGCGCATCCGGTCTCGATGCTGCACGCGCTGCACGCCAAGGAACGCGGCGCCAAGATGATCGTGGCCGACCCGCGTTTCACGCGCACCGCGGCAAAGGCCGACCAGTACCTGCGCTTCCGCTCCGGCACCGACGTGGCGCTGCTCTTCGGCATGCTGCACCACATCTTCAAGAACGGCTGGGAAGACCAGAAGTACATCAACGACCGCGTGTACGGGATGGACAAGGTGCGCGAGGACGTGATGAAGAAGTGGACCCCGGACAAGGTGACCGAGGTCACGGGGGTGCCCGAGGCCGACGTCTACGCCGCGGCCGAGACCATGGCGAAGAACAAGCCCGCCACCATCATCTGGTGCATGGGGCAGACCCAGCACACGATCGGCAACGCGTTCGTGCGCGCCTCGTGCATCCTGCAGCTGGCACTCGGCAACATCGGTGTCGCCGGCGGCGGGGCGAACATCTACCGCGGCCACGACAACGTGCAGGGCGCCACCGACGTGGGCCCGAACCCTGATTCGCTGCCCGGCTACTACGGCATCGCCGAAGGCGCCTGGAAGCACTGGAGCAAGGTCTGGGGTGTCGACTACGAGTGGATGAAGGGCCGCTTCGCCTCGAAGGCGCTGATGGAAAAGTCCGGCATGACGGTGTCGCGCTGGATCGACGGCGTGCTCGAGAAGAACGAGCTGATCGACCAGGACAGCAACCTGCGCGCCATCGTCTACTGGGGGCACGCTCCCAACTCGCAGACGCGCGGCCTGGAGATGAAGCAGGCGATGGAGAAGGTCGACCTGATGGTGATCATCGACCCCTATCCCACCGCGGCCGCCGCGATGCCGGACCGCAAGGAAGGCGTGTACCTGCTGCCGGCCGCGACCCAGTTCGAGTGCCCGGGATCCGCGACCGCCTCGAACCGCTCGATCCAGTGGCGCGAGAAGGTGATCGAGCCGCTGTTCGAGTCCAAGCCCGACCACACCATCATGTACGCCTTCGCCAAGAAGTTCGGCTTCGAGAAGGAGTTCTGCAAGAACATCAAGGTCACCAAGGACCGCACCGGCTGGGACGAGCCCTCCATCGAGGACACGCTGCGGGAGATCAACCGCGGCACCTGGACCATCGGTTACACCGGGCAGACACCGGAGCGGCTGAAGGCGCACATGCGCCTCATGCAGCACTTCGACCCGAAGACGCTCCGTGCGACCCAGTCCGTGATCGACAAGGAAAGCGGCTACGACATCAACGGGGACTACTTCGGACTGCCGTGGCCCTGCTACGGGACGGCCAAGATCAAGCACCCCGGCAGCCCCGTGCTCTATCGCACCGACCTCGCCGTGATGGATGGCGGCGGGTGCTTCCGGGCCAATTTCGGGATCATGAAGGATGGCGTGAGCCTGCTGGCCGAGGACGGCTCGCACTCTCTGGATTCGGAGATCACCACCGGGTACCCCGAGTTCGACCACGTCCTCATGAAGAAGCTGGGCTGGTGGGGCGACCTCACGGCGGAGGAGGCGGCCGAGGCCGAAGGCAAGAACTGGAAGACCGACCTTTCCGGCGGCATCCAGCGCGTGGCCATGGCCCACGGGGCGCACCCGTTCGGCAACGCGAAGGCACGCGCCATCGTCTGGAACTTCCCCGACGGAATTCCGCAGCACCGCGAGCCGCTCTACAGCCCGCGCCCCGATCTCGTGGCGAAGTACCCCACCCATGACGACAAGAAGGCCTTCTGGCGCTTGCCCACGCTCTTCAAGACGGTGCAGCAGAAGGCGGTGGACGACAAGGTGCACGTGAAGTACCCGATCGTGCTGACTTCCGGGCGCCTGGTGGAATACGAGGGCGGGGGCGACGAGACCCGCTCCAATCCGTGGCTGGCCGAGCTGCAGCAGGAAAACTTCGTCGAGATCAACACCAAGGACGCCTCGGACCGCGGCATCAAGTACTGGGACCACGTGTGGGTGAAGACGCCCACGGGCGCCCAGATCAAGGTGCGGGCACTCGTCACCGAGCGCGTGGGCCCGGGCACGGGCTTCATCCCGTTCCACTTCGCCGGCTGGTGGCAGGGCAAGGACCTGCTCGACAAGTATCCGGAGGGCTCGGCGCCGATCGTGCGCGGCGAGGCGGTCAACACCGCCACCACCTACGGCTACGACTCGGTCACGATGATGCAGGAATCCAAGACGACGCTCTGCAACATCGAGCGCGCCTGACGAGCAGACCCAGGAGAAAACCATGGCCCGAATGAAATTCATCTGTGACGCCGAGCGCTGCATCGAATGCAACGGCTGCTCCACCGCCTGCAAGCAGGAGCACGAGGTGCCCTGGGGCGTGAACCGCCGTCGGCTCGTGACCGTGAACGACGGCATCCCCGGCGAGCGCTCGATCTCGGTGGCGTGCATGCACTGCACCGACGCCCCGTGCATGGCGGTATGCCCCGTCGACTGCTTCTACCGCACCGAGGACCAGGTGGTGCTGCACGACAAGGACCTGTGCATCGGCTGCGGCTACTGCTTCTACGCCTGTCCGTTCGGGGCGCCCCAGTTCCCCCAGGCCGGCGCCTTCGGCCTGCGCGGCAAGATGGACAAGTGCACCTACTGCGCCGGCGGCCCCGAGGAGAACCACTCGGTCGCGGAGTTCAAGAAGTACGGCCGCAACCGCATCGCCGAGGGCAAGCTCCCGGCATGCGCGGAGATGTGCTCGACCAAGGCGCTGCTCGCGGGCGACGCGGCGGTCATCACCAACATCTACAAGACCCGGGTGCTCGCCCGCGGCAAGGGCGACGAGATCTGGGGCTGGGCAATGGCCTACAAGGAGAGCGGCAGGCTCGCCGACGCCAACAAGCCGGTGGCGGGAGCCAAGTCGTGAGGGCGCTCGCGGTCGCGGCGCTCGCAGTCGGCATCGCATCCTGCGGGGAGATTCCGCAGGATGCGCCCAAGCCTTACGCGGGCAAGGCGGACACGCAGGGTTACGCGAACGACCAGTTCAAGGGAGACAAGCAAAAATACGAGGCGGCGCTGGCGAAGCGCGCCGACTACCAAAACGAGTACGTTCGCTCGACCTGGGCCAAATAGAAGCCTACGAGGAGGAAATCCCATGCTGAAAGCCCGATCGAATCTTTGGGGCGCGTTGATTGTCGGCGCCGCGTTGCTTGGGGGCGCCGCGAGCGCCCAGCAGCCCGTCACCCCCACGGGGGCGCAGCCCGCTCCCGCCACGGCGCAGCCTGCCGCCCCCGCACCGGTTGCGACCCAGGCCGCGTCCCCCGCACCGCCCACCACCGCGCCGTCCCCGAGGGCCAATAGCGACAACGCGCCCAGCGCGCCGAATCCTGGTGTCGCGCCGGTGCCGGCCAAGGGCTCCACGGCCGTTCCCGGATGGAACAATCCGCCCTCCTGGGCCGCGGCCAGCGAGCGCGCGCAGTACGCATCGGTCCCGGGCATCGACACCAACCGGCTGATCCAGGGCGCGGGACGCGAGTGGCGGGAGTTCCGCAACGGACCGCTCACGCAGATGGGCGGCTGGCTGCTGGCGATCGCGCTGGGCCTGCTTGCCGTCTTCTACCTCATCAAGGGTCCGATCAAGCTGCACGGCGCGCCCACGGGCCGGCTGATCGAGCGCTTCAACGGCGTCGAGCGCGCTTCGCATTGGGTGATGGCGGGGAGCTTCGTCTTCCTCGCGCTCTCCGGGGTCATCATCCTCTTCGGCAAGCACATCATCCTGCCCTGGCTGGGATATGCGGGCTTCTCCTGGCTCACGATCGTGGCGAAGAACATCCACAATTTCGTGGGGCCGCTCTTCATCTTCTCGATCGTCGTGTTCTTCCTCATCTACGTGAAGGACAACCTCCTCACCGGACGTGACTTCACCTGGATGGCGAAGCTGGGCGGCATGTTCGGCAAGGAAGAGGTGCCCTCGGGCCGCTTCAACGGCGGCGAGAAGGCGTGGTTCTGGGGCGGCGTCGTGCTGCTCGGCACGATCGTGAGCGTGACCGGCCTCATCCTCGACTTCCCGAACTGGAACCAGGGTCGCGAGCTCATGCAGCAGGCCAATGTGATCCACGCGATCGCCGCGGTGATTTTCATCGCCATGTCGTTCGCGCACATCTTCCTCGGCACCGTCGGCATGGAAGGCGCCTACCGTGGCATGCGCGACGGCTATGTGGACGAGACCTGGGCGCGCGAGCACCACTCGCTCTGGTACGACGAGGTGCGCGACGGCAAGCGCCCGGAACGCATCGTGACGGCCTCCGCCCAACCCGCCGTGGGAGACGACTGATGGACAAGCGACTGAACCTCGCCGCGGCGCTCCTCGCCACGGCGCTCGCACTCCCCGCCCTCGCCAAGCTGCCGCCCCCCGCGCCCCCCGACGAGAAGGCCAAGGCCGCCGCCGAGGAGAAGAAGGTGAAGGATGCCGAGGCCGCTGCCAAGGCGAAGCTCGACCAGGTCGCGGCGGAAGACAAGGCCGTGGCCAACTACCAGGGCAACATGAAGAAGGCAGGGAAGCCCGTGCCGAAGCCCACGCCGATCGTGGTGGCGGTGACACCTCCGCCCGCCGCCCCCGCGGCGCCCGCAGCACCCGCGGCTGCGCCCGTGAAGGCCGCCGTCCCCGCCACCGCGCCGGCCCCCGCCGCGCCGGCAGCGCAACCGAAGAAATGAGATCCGCGATGAAGACGATGTTGCTCCTGCTTTCCGCCGCTGCGCTTGCAAGCGGCTGCGCCTCGATGCACATGGACGGCGCCGCGGGCGCCCGCGCTTCCGCAAGCCTCGCACCCACCACCGGGAACACCACGCGCGGCAGCGTGAGCTTCACCCAGATGGGCGACAAGGTGCGCGTGGTGGCACAGGTCTCGGGCCTCACGCCCAATGCCGAGCATGGCTTCCACGTGCACGAGAAGGGCGATTGCAGCTCGGGTGACGGCATGAGCGCCGGCGGCCACTTCAATCCCGCGGCCAAGCCCCACGGCCACCAGAGCGGCGAGCGCCATGCCGGCGACATGCCCAACCTGAAGGCGGATGCCAACGGCAATGCCACCGCCACTTTCGAGAGCACCGGCATCACCGTGGGCGCCGGGCCCACCGACGTGGTCGGCAAGGGCCTCATCGTCCACAAGGATCCCGACGACTACAAGACGCAGCCGACCGGCAACGCCGGCGCGCGGCTCGCCTGCGCGGTGATCGCGATGGGCTAGCGCGGCGTAGTTCGCTGTTCGTCGCCCGCCTTGATGGCGGGCGTTTTTGTGTGCGGCTCTCCCTCTCCCTTGGGAGAGTGTCGGGGAGAGGGTTTCTCACAGCCCCCGAGACGGCACCCGCGGTCCAGGCCGAGACGCCGCGATGCGCCCGATCGAAGGGGAGTGAGGGTCACTACCACCCATTACGTGAATTTCTTGCGCAGCGTCGATCTTGCGGCAAGTCAGAACGCGGGTCTCGACCCGGACCGCAAGGGTTCCGTCTTGGGGCAACTAGATGTCGCATATGGGAGCAGCCCCTCTAACAAGGGATGCGGCGCTGCGCTACCCCGCAACCACCGTCAGTTCCGGTTCGT
The DNA here is from genome assembly GCA_031375445.1 of Burkholderiales bacterium. Taxonomy (GTDB): domain Bacteria; phylum Pseudomonadota; class Gammaproteobacteria; order Burkholderiales; family Usitatibacteraceae; genus Usitatibacter. Next base: position 17,941 of record JANMHV010000380.1, read on the forward strand.
CGATTTCCGCTTGCGAAGAAAAAGCGTCTGTAGGGGGTGATGTGCGGATGGTGGGGCTGCGGCCGCGTGTCGTGGTAATCGACCAGACGATGAGGGTCGCACGCCCTTGCCTATTGACGCTTTTTCTACGCACGTGCCGAACAACGAATAGCTACTTGCGGTGGTTGCGGGGTAGCGCAGCGCCGCATCCCCTCAAAATGGAGTCGGCGGCGGCAATTGCGACAACCCATTGCCCCCGAGACGGAACCCTTGCGGTCCGGGTCGGGACCCGCGTTCTGTCTTGACGCAAGTTCGACGGCGCGCAAGAACTTCACGTAAAGGGTGGGAGTGGACGTTCAAGCC
>JANMHV010000389.1:0-2879 GCA_031375445.1 Burkholderiales bacterium
GCGCATGCCGGTCACCACGACCGTGCCGAGCGGGGCGCGGGCGGCGGCGGCGACCAGCACCGGCTCGCCGAGGTAGAGATCGGGCACCCGCGCCGGGAAGGTCTCCACGGGGGTGCCGTCGGGCCAGCGGATCGCCACGTCGCGCAGCACCGGCACCTCGATCTTGGCGAAGAGCCGCGTCATCTTCTCGTGGACTTCACGCACGTCGCCGATGTGGGTGAAGGTGCCGCGCCCGAACTGCGCCGCCTTGGTCATGAAGTGGCCGTTGGGCGCCGAGCCGATGCCGACGATGAAGAGGCGCGAGGCGCCGAGGCGCTGCGCGATGAGCCTGAAGAGCTCCTGCTCGTTGCCCACGGCGCCATCGGTCATGAACACCACCTGGCGCAGGTAGCCGGGCGTCTCGCGCCCGTCGAGGGCGACGGTGAGCGCCTTGTCCATCTCGGTGCCGCCCTGGGCCTTCAACTTATTCACCCAGGCGCGCGCCTCCTCGAGGCTCGCCGCGGTGGCGGGCACGGCGGCGGGGTGCAGCGCGCGCACGATGGAATTGAATTCGATCACGTTGAACCGGTCGCGCGGCGTGAAGGTGCCCAGCGCCACGAGGAGGGCCGCCTTCGCCTGCTCCATCGAGGTCCCCTGCATCGAGCCCGAGGTATCGACCACCAGCAGCGTCTCCCGCGGCAGGCGCTGGAATGCGGCGCGCTCGGCGGCGTTGGGCTGCGGGGGCACGACCATCAGCAGCGCGTACTGGAGGCCGCCGACTTCCTGCGTGAAGACCGCCGCGCGCGGCTCGGCTCCGGCAGCAACGCGCCAGGTGAGCTCGAAGTCGCGGTCCGCCGATTCCTGGTCCTTCGTGAGGGCGACCAGGGCCCGCTTGTCGCCACCCGACTTCTCGATCCACACGTCGTGGTAGCTGCCCTCGATCGCGCCGAGCGGCACGCCGGCCTCGATGGTGACCGCGATGTCGACGCTGTTCGCCGAGCTGCCGCAGCCTTCGTGCGGGGCGAGGTCGGGATCAGAGTCCGAACCCTCGGCGACCGGCGGGTTGTAGCGCGGCGTGACCGCCAGCGGGAAGCGCAGCTTGTACTGGCCGTTGTCGTACTCGAGCGCCTGCTGGTACTCGATGCTCACCACGACGCGGTCGTCCGGGCCGATGTGCGCCACGGAGTTGGTGAAGAGGTTGGGCCGGCGTTGCTCGACGAGTGCCGCCTTGCGGCCTTCGGACCTGGCCTTCTCGTACACGCGGCGCGCTTCTTCCTTCTCGCGCACCTGCCCCTCGATCTCGCGATCGCCGATGCGAACGAAGAGGCGGTCGACGGCGGCCTTCTCCGGCAGCGGGAAAACGTAGAGAGCTTCGATGAAGTCGCTGCCCTGGTGGTGGAAATACTGGGTGACGCGGGTGCGGGCGACCATGCCGGTGACGGTGATCGCGACGTCGGTGGAGACCGTGGGGACGGTGGCGTACTGCCCCGCCTCCCCGGTGAGGGCCAGCAGCGCCCCCGCCTTCGGATCGGCGAGCGTCACCTTCCCGGCCGCGTACGTGCTGGACGACAATGCGAGGATCGCCAGCGACATCGCCACCGCGATTCCCAATCCACCCACGAAAGCCCTCGCCACCAGCTTCGCGAAATCCACCGCCACTCTCATTCGACCGTCCCCTTGTCCGCCCTTGATTGGGCAAGGCCATTGGGCGCCGAGGGAATGCAAGCGGAACGCCCGCGCCATGGCGGGCCGGCGATGGATTGTGTTCGAAAGATGGCCGCCGGGGCGACGGGCCGCGAAGCGTTAGGCCATGGCCTTCGCGCGCGCCGCCTCGATGGAGGACTTCCAGGAGGCGATGTATTCGGCGAACTTCTCCTCGGTAAGGGCGGCGATCGTCTCGTTACCCGCGCCGGTGAGGGCCGTGATCGTGTAATTCACCTCCACGCGGCAGGTGAGCTCGCCATCAGGATGGCAGGTCACGCACACGATCCCGACGCGCGATCCGGGAGTGGCGCGAACGTACTCCACGCGGCGTCCCTCCCAGTCGTAACCGGTCATGGTCCAGATGGTGTGCTCGCCGCCGTGGTCGGTGGTGAACACCATGCCCTGCTGCGTCCTGCCGTCGGCGGGATGCAGGAAGGTGGGCTCCCAGCCTTCGGCCCAGGATCGCTCGCCCTCAGGCGTGAAGTAGGCGAGGGCTTCCTGGGGCTGGAGGCCGAGGTGGAAGTGATGCTTCCTGACGACCGTCTGCGCGCGAAAGGAATTCTTCACAATTTCTCCATGCACGTTGCCCGGATGAACGCGGGGACTCGAGCCACCTCGTTCGAATCGTGGCATATGAAAAACATTCGCGCTTGCGCAACGGCATCGGCGGGGACGGAGAAGAGACTGCCGCCGCGATCACGGGCATCCGGTCGGCATTGACGCGCGACGCGCTCAGGCAGGCGCCCGGCCAGCCCGCCGCCGCGCCGCAGGCGCGAACAGCTCGTTGCGCGCCGCCTCGGTGATGGCCGTCACGCATGGGTGCGTAATGCGGCGCTCGACCGAGATCGCGAAGAACTCCTCCACCACTTCCGGCGTGGCGCCCAGCGCGCGGACGCCGTACTGCTTTTCGATGTCCCGTTCAAGCACGGTGGGAGCCACGAAGATGCCCATCCCTCGCCGTCCAAACTCCTTGGCGAGGGCGCTGTCATCGCACTCGCCGACCACCCGGGGTTGCAGGGACCGCGCTTGCAGCCAGGCGCGCAGGCGTTGGCCAACCGCCGATTCCTCCGCTGGCAGGAGCAGGGGCGCGCCATCAAGGCAGCCCGGAAAGCTGCCGGTGCACGACGCGAGAACCGAAGGCGCCGCGAAAAAGCTGACGCCGCAGCTACCCAGCCGGTGGTTGAAGGCGCGCACGC